>NZ_CP044989.1:0-300000 GCF_009017495.1 Deinococcus sp. AJ005
GTGGCGAGCCGGACAGTCGCGCTAGACCGGGATAGATCGGGTGGGCTGCCAGGGCTGGGGTGGCTGGCATTCGCGCTGGGTGCAGGGCTGCTGCTGGCCGCCGTCTGGAATGTCTGGAGTTTCCCGCTGGACGGCGTGCCATCCGCGCGCAAGGCGCTGAGCCTGGGATTGATTGTGCTGGGACTGGGAGCAGGCATTTACGGTCTGGCCGCGCTGGCCCGCCGGATGACCGGGGTGATTCCCGCCCTCCTCGCCGCAGTGCTGGCATTGGTCACGGTGGAAGGGTTGCTGCGGGCCTACGGCGTTCCCCCCGGCCTGATTCCTACACCCACACGCGTCGTCACCGCCCTGTATAACTCACGCACCGTGCTGCTGGGCGACGCCCGCGTGACTTTCGTGCAGGAGGCGCTGCTTGGGTATATAGCGGGGGTGACGGCAGGCATTCTGGTGGCGCTGGCCGCTGTGCGTTTTCCGTTTCTGGAACGCGGGGCGCTGCCCTACGCCGGGCTGTTCGCCAGCATTCCCATCGTGGCGCTGGCCCCGGTGATCGTCAAGGCGTTCGGGCTGGAGTGGCCCAGCAAGGCGATTATCGTGGGCATCACGGTCTTTTTCCCCGTGGTAGTGAACGTGGTGCGCGGCCTCCAGAGCGCCAATCCGCTGCTGCTGGACCTGATGCAGACCTACGCGGTCACGCCTGCCGCTTCGTTCCGCCTCGTGCGGGTGCCGAGTGCACTGCCGTTTCTGTTCAATGCCCTGAAAATCGGTTCCACGCTGGCCCTGATCGGCGCGATTGTCGGTGAATTCTTCGGCACCACCGGGCAGGGGCTGGGCTTCCGTATCCAGATAGAGGCGGGCCGGTTCAATCTGGACATCGTGTGGGCCGCCATCGTGATCGCCTCGGTGCTGGGCATTGCTTTTTACGGGGTCATCTCCTGGCTGGAAGCCCGGTTCACGGGCTGGCACGCCAGCCGACGACAACCGAGGTAAGCCACTGAAGACCGTATCGCCCCAACTTTTTCCATCTACTGCGCCCCGCGCGCCCGGAGGAACACCATGAAGAAAAACGTCCTGACCGCCCTGACCGCCGCCCTCATCGCCTCAGCCCTGGGTTCGGCGGGCGCGGCCAATGTTCCGGTGAAAATGCAGCTCAAGTGGTTTCCACAGGCGCAGTTCGCGGGGTTCTTCGTGGCGCAGGCCAAAGGTTTTTACAAGGCTGAGGGGCTAGACGTGACCTTGCTGCCCATCGGGGATCAGTCGCCCATTCAGACCGTGGCGACGGGGGCCGCCGATTTCGGGACCACCTGGATTACCGATCTGCTGACCGCCCGCCAGCAGGGGTTGCCCGTGGTGCATATCGCGCAACTGTTCCAGAAGAGCGGCTATACCCTCGTCGCGCTGAAAAGCAGCAACCTGACCGATCCCAAGCAATTCGCGGGCAAGCGCGTCGGCGTGTGGCCCAGTGGCAACGAATACCCGGCGGTGGCGCTGCTCAAGAAGTACGGTCTGACCACCAGCCTGGACAGCACCGTGGCCAATCCCAGCGTGCAGGCCGTCACCTATCCCTTTGACCCCAGCCTCGTTTTCCCCGACAAGGTGGATCTGGTGTCGGCCATGACCTACAACGAGATTGACCAGATCGTGGGCCTGGGCTACTCGCTGGACAAGCTCAAGATCTTCAACACCAGCGATTACGGCGTCAACCTGCTGGAAGACCTGATGTTCACCACACAGAAAACGCTGGACAATAAAAACTTCAAAAACAGCGGCATGAGTGGGGAGGAAGTCGCCGCCAGACTGGTCCGCGCCACCATCAAGGGCTGGAATTACGCGGTGGCCAACCAGAAGGAAGCCGTCCAGACCGTGCTGATCAACTGC
Source organism: Deinococcus sp. AJ005 (assembly GCF_009017495.1). Lineage (NCBI taxonomy): Bacteria > Thermotogati > Deinococcota > Deinococci > Deinococcales > Deinococcaceae > Deinococcus > Deinococcus sp. AJ005. Next base: position 1,876 of record NZ_CP044989.1, read on the forward strand.
GGCAACACCTGCAAGGGTTCGGGCACCCGCGCCAGCGCCGCCGGGCACCAGACCTGGCAGATGACCGAGGTGGCCAAGCTGTACCGGGCCGGACAGACCCTCAAAGGCAACGCTGGACTGCTGGATAGGGCCACTTACGACGCCAACGTGAAGCAATTGATGGAGTTGGGCATCCTGAAATCCGCCCCCAGCACCGGGGCCGTGAATTACAAGGTGTGGGAGATGGCGACGGGCAAGAAGGCGAAGTAAGTTCCAGGGCAGGGCCACAGGGACGCACCTCCAGCCCTGTGGCCCTTTCCCATCCGTGGGCGTAGGCTAGGCGGCATGCCCACGATTTCTCCCGGACACCTGCCACACGCTCTCTTTCAGATCGGCGGGGCCGCATGACCTCCTGGCCCGTGCAGGAGGGTGTGTTTGAGCTGGGCGACTGGAATGCCGAGCGCGGCGGCGTGATCCGGGACGCCCGACTGGCGTGGCAGACCCACGGCACACTGAATGCGGCGCGCGACAATGTGATCGTGTACCCGACGAGCTACACGGCCACGCATGACGGCCAGAGCTGGGCCATCGACCCGGACGGCATTCTGGACCCGACGCGGTGGTTCATCGTCATTCCCGATATGTTCTCCAACGGCCTATCGTCGGGCGCGGCCAATACGCCGAACTACCCGGAAGTGGTGACCGTGCGCGACAACGTGCTGGCGCAGGAGCGGCTGCTGCGTGAGGTCTTTGGGGTCACGCATCTAGCCGCCGCCTACGGTTTCTCTATGGGAGCCATGCAGGCGTATCACTGGGCCGCACTGTTCCCGGAGCGTGTGGAACATGCCTTTGTGGTGTGTGGCAGCGCCCGAACTGCCCCCCATAACAAGGTGTTTCTGTCCGGCCTGTTGCGGACACTGGAGGCCGCGCCGGAATACGTGGGCGGCGGCCAGTTCAGCGCCGTGCCGCACGCCTCGCTGCGGGCTTTCGGGCACATTTACGCGGGCTGGGGCCTGAGCCAGGACTTCTACCGCCAGGACTTGTTTCGCACCGTCCTGGGTGCGCCCGATCTGGAAACCTACCTGCAAACCGACTGGGAGGCGAGTTTTGGTGCCCGAGACGCCGCCAACCTGTATGCCCAGGCGCTGACGTGGTTTCACGGGGATATCAGCGCCAATGACCTCTACGGCGGTGACCTCACGGCGGCGCTGGGGGCCATTCAGGCACAGGTGCTGCTGCTGCCCAGTGAAACCGATCTGTATTTCCGGGTGGCCGACAACGCCGCCGAGCTGGAATGGCTGAAGCGCGGCGAGTTGCGGCCCATTCCCTCCGTTTGGGGCCACCGGGCGGGCAGCCCCGCCGGACTGCCGGAGGAACTGGCCTTTTTAAAGGCAGCGGTGCGCGGCGCGTTGGCCAAATAGTCGCCCTGCCCTGGCTTTTTCGCTAAGGTAGACCATGACCCTCAATCCAAAGCGAACCCTGGACGAACTCAAAGCTCTGCGCGAACTGACGGGCGACGCGGACGGCGCTCAGCGCGTGGCTTTTACCGATACCTGGGTGGCGGCCCGCAAATTCCTGACCGATAAACTCGCCGATTTACCAGTTGAGGTTCATACCGACGCGGCAGGCAACCTGTGGGCCACGCTGGAGGGTGAGTCGGAGAAGGAACTGCTGATCGGCGGCCACCTTGACAGCGTGCCGAACGGCGGCTGGCTGGACGGCTGCCTGAACGTGCTGGCGGGCCTGGAAGTGCTGCGCCGCCTTTCGGAGGGGGGCAAACCTCCCGTCACCGTGCGGCTGGTGGACTGGGCCGATGAGGAAGGTGCGCGCTTTGGCCGCAGCCTGTATGGGTCCAGTGCAGCAGGCGGCAACATCGACATTGCCGAGATGCGGAAGCTCAAAGACCGCGACGGTATCGGGCTGGAGAAGGCGCTGGAACGGGTGGGCGTCACGCTGGCCGACGCCCCCAACGCCCGCGAGGAACTGAAGAACGCCGCCGCCTACCTGGAACTGCACATTGAGCAGGGGCCGGTGCTGGAGGGCATGGGGCTGCCGCTGGGCGCAGTCCTGGGCACCTTCGGCGTGGAGCGTCACACCATCACCTTTCACGGGCAGGCCGCGCATTCGGGCAGCACGCCCATGAACGTGCGGCGCGACGCCTTCCGCGCTGCCGGGCAGTTCTCGCAGGAAATTTACGCCATCGCCGAACGCCACAGTGGTGTTTGCACGGTGGGCAGTTGCAAGACGCTGCCCGGCATCGTGACCAGCGTGGTGGAAACCTGCGAGATCACGTTGGATCAGCGCAATTTAGAGGCTGACAGGCTCGCCGCCATGTGGCAGGACGCGCAGGACGCGGCGAAGAAATTTGCGGAGGAGGGCGGCTGCACCATCACGTTCGGCGACCTCTGGAACATCGAGCCGATCCTGTTTCACCCGGAGCTGATAGAGGCTGCAGACACCTCAATCCTGGACATCGTGCCGCACAGCCACCGCCTGCCCAGCGGACCGTTGCACGACGCGGCAGAGGTGGCCCGCGCCGGAGTGCCAACGGTAATGCTGTTTGTCCAGAGTCTACGCGGCATCAGCCACAACAAGATTGAGGATACGGAGGAAGAACACATCCTGCAAAGCGTAGAGGCGCTGGATAAGTTGACGGACCGGGCGATGGCGTGGGTGGTGCAGAGGCAGTAACGGAGACAGTCAGTCTGCATTCTCAACTCATCAGAACCTAAATTGAGCAAACCCCTTTGGAAAACAGAGTATAGTGTGGTGGTCAGATCAAGCAGATTTTCGCTGGCCACCTCCCTCTTTGACTCACACTTTGATCCACAGGAGCGCACCACATGCAGATTGGAATTGACAGTTTTGCCGCCGTCGTCTCGGACCCACAGACGGGCGAGACGCTGGGCGCAGCAGACCGGCTGAACAACCTGCTGGAAGAGATCGAGACCGCAGACCGCGCCGGGATCGACGTCTTCGGCATCGGGGAACACCACCGCCCGGAGTATCTGGATTCCGCGCCCGCCCTGATTCTGGCGGCGGCGGCGGCCAGAACGCAGCGCATCCGCCTGACCAGCGCCGTGACGGTCCTGAGCGCCAACGATCCCGTGCGGGTCTTTCAGGAATTTGCCACGCTGGATCTGCTGTCGCGGGGCCGGGCGGAACTGGTGGTGGGCCGGGGGTCCTTTGTGGAGGCCTACCCATTGTTCGGACTGGAGCTTCAGGACTACGATTCGCTGTTTGCAGAGAAACTGGAATTGCTGCTCAGGATCAGGGATGAGAGCCACGTTCACTGGTCCGGCCAGCACCGCGCCGCGCTGTCCGGGCAGGGCATCTACCCACGGCCCTTGCAGGACAAACTGCCCATCTGGCTGGGCGTGGGCGGCACCCCGGCCTCCTTCGTCCGCGCGGGCACGCTGGGGCTGCCGCTGATGGTGGCCATCATCGGCGGCGAATTCCGGCAGTTCCGGCCCCTGATCGATCTCTACCGCCGCGCCGGGCAGCAGGCCGGATTCACGCCCGAGCAGCTTCAGGTAGGCGTCCACGCCTTCGGTTTTGTGGGGGAGACCCCGGAAGCTGCCAGGGACGCTTTCTGGCCAGGGCATATGCGGCTGTTCTCGGCCATCGGGCAGGAGCGCGGCTGGCGGCCACCCACACGCGAACAGTTCGACGCGACTTGCGGGCCGATGGGGGCTTACCTGATCGGCGACGTGCAGACCGTGGCCCAGAAGGTGCTGGACATGGACCGGCTGCTGGGCGGCCTGTCGCGCCTGACCTTCCAGATGACCAACGTGCTGCTGCCCCACGCCGAGATGCTGCGCGGCATCGAGCGGCTGGGAACGCAGGTGATGCCCCTGCTTCGCGGGCGGGAGACGCTGGCCGGGTCGTGATACGGATTCCGTTTATGACGCGGTAGAGATCAGGAAAGCGTAGGTCTCCACACTCCACGCCCTGAACCCGTTTTTCTCCTTCTCGCCCCACTCGGATTACAGGTGTAAGGCTTACGCGAAACTGAGCAAGTCTAAAATTCTGAGCTAGAGGATACCAAGAACAGGTTTGAAATCTGTACGCGCAACTCTGGAATGAGCAGAATAGGTGGATGACCCGACGAGGCTACCCCAGCGACGTAGACGACGACACGTATCTATTTCTGCTGTGCAAGATGCAAATACTGAGGAGAGACCACCGCCTCGGCTACACCCGCTTCTCTTTGGAAGATCAAAACACGGTCCGTCAATTGGACGGCTTGAGCTTCGACAAAATGTCTACTGCCGTTTACCGATAAGGTTAGCGGCGGGAATGCCAATCGCCCCCAATTGATCGCCCTGCTGGGTCACGCCCGTGAGGGGGACACGGTGGTGGTCCACAGCATGGACCGCCTGGACCACACGATGATCTCCGCGCGCTGGTCAACGGATTGATGGGGAATTGGGTACGCGTCGAGTTCATCAAGGAGGCGCTGACCTTCACGGGGGAGGATTCGGCCATGTCGAAGCTGCTGCTGGGCGTGATGGGGGCATTCGCCGAGTTCGAGCGTGACTTGATCCGCGAACGTCAGCGCGAAGGGATTGAGTCGGCCAAAAAGGCTGGGGTGTACAAGGGCCGCAGGAAGATGCTGACCCCTTCTCAGCTAAAGGATTTACAGCAGCGTGCGGAGAGAGGAGAGTCGGAGGCCAGCATCGCCAGAGACTTCGGGATCAGCCGGGAGACCGTCTACCAGAACCTCAAGACCACACAAAGTGCGTAAATAGTGCCCAGGCGCTGGCAGTCTCCCGGACAAATTCGCAGGTTAAACAACTTAAATGAGCGCGCGAGCGAGCGACGGCGAGGCCTTTGCTGCGCGAGTTTGGAATAAGGCCTGAGACGCTTAACCAGGTCTTGAGTGGGTTAGACCGCGCTGGCTCAGTCCCTTGGGTTCAAAGACGGGAAGACCCAGAAGATGATGCAGTATGAGCAGATGGCGATCTTTACTGATTAACGCGTCCGCCCCCGAAGCCATCAGCAAATCCAACAGATACCAGTCCTTGGGATCAGGACATGATGGCCACTCGCTGGCCACCACCGAGCCGTAATACTCCCCGATCTGAAGGGGCTGGGCGGCGACACCTGCGGGTACGTCAGCACCCGGATTAGTTCGGCAAAATGCTGCTCCCCCAGCACCACCTCGAAGCGGCGCGCGGCTTGCCACAGGTCATGGGCTGGGCCACGACGTTGCATGACGCCGCTCCTCAACAGCACCTGAATGTCGGGTACGATTCGGAAAGGTTAGGTTCCCTGCTTCTCACTCATCCACTGGCTCGGAGTGCAGCAGTCGGGAGTGGGTGAATCGGCGCGCGATTTCCCCCCGGTCCGGTTCGGGTGAGCGTTTGACCGCTGCTGGCGCAGGCGACTCGTGGCGTGACCACTCAATGGCCTGGGCAATCAACGTCTCCTGCTGGGCATCACTCAATTCCGCGAAGACGGCCTGCAGCCGCTCAGAGGCCAGTGGTGCGGGACTTGCGCTCTGAACGTCATTGGCTGGTGTATCCAGTAAACGGGCCACCACGTCCTGCGCAATCCGGTACCGGCCGCGGCCCTGAGGAGTGGTCCCCAGGCGAATGGCCGGAAGATCCCCCTCCTTAATTTGACGGCGTACCGTGTCGTCACTGAGGTGCAGCAGCCGGGCCACTTCGGCAATGGTCAGCAGCGCGCGAGGTTCATGACGGGCAGAAGTCATGGTTTAGAATACCGCAAAAGCCGCAGGAGCGGCAATTTCAATTGCAGTGGGGGAGGTCTTCACCGGGTGAAGGTCTCGGCGTCAGGTGACCTCTCGACGAGACTGACCTCTCTGGTTCAGTGCTGCCCCGGCTGCGGCTGGCGCACAGACATCAGCACAGGCAATTCAAGCCGCTGTCACTGGCCTTCAATCCAGTCCACCTGAAGCGCGAACCGTTCGGCGCGGCTGTTGCCGATCATGAACCCGAAAAAAACCACATTGCTGGCATCAAGTGTGGGTCCTGCCAGTCGCTGACCGAAACGGGTAGGACGCAGGGAGTCCAGGGGAAGGGTGACGGTGGTCCATTGCCCGGCCACCGTCTCAAATTCGGTACGGTAGGTCATGCCGTTGCGTGCACTGGTCCCGAGCTGGAACATATACCGCTTGCCGTCGCCCTTGACCCGCAGTTTCAGGGCCGAGAATCCACTCAGGTCATAACGGCCCGGACTGGAGCGGACGCCTGCGAATCCACCATTGTTTTCCAGGCGGACCTGACCCGTGAACTCCAGGACTCCTGCGTTGATCCGCACCTGGCTGCTGGAGACCCCACCCATCACGGTGTCATTCAGGACGGACCAGGACGGAGTCGTGGAATTGAAGTCCAGCACGGGAGCGGAGAGGGCCATGCCTGAACATAGCGCAGCAGCCAGAGCGAGACCTTTCATGGTTTAAGCGTAGCGGGATCTTCTGACTTCGATCATAGGGAGACGGACATTCAGCTCCACCCAGGCCAATGAGAAGCTGGGCCAGGGCGGCGGATTGACCGTTCTCAATTCAGAGTTCAGACCCGGCGATTTCCATCCAGAGCGGACCGCATCAGGAGTTTGAGGTCACCTGCGCTGCACCCGGTCCTTGTCGCTACAAGCCCCTCAACCAGTTGACCGTGATGTCGATGACGCCATTGCTCTCGCTCTTATCTTCCGTCAGGACGTGGTAGATGTGATCGGCCCCGTTGATCAGCACCAGGTTCTGAATTTTGCCTTGCAGGTTGTACAGAAAGTAGGGCGCATTCCCAGAGAGTGGATCGGCGGTGCCGTAAATGATCATCGTGTTGCCCCTGAATTTGCCGATGTCCGTTTCCAGGTTCTGGTTCTGAAGGCTGCTGTAAAATGCCCTGCCCAGCTTGATCTTTGTGAACCCAAGATCAACGTCCACCACGCCTTCTTTCTCCGCCGTGGCCCTGGACCCTGCCTCAAGGTCTGCCAGACTGCGACTCCCCGTGCTAGACCACAGCGCCAGCGATTTCACCGGATTGGCGGCGTTGGCCGCAAGCTTGATGGCGACGCCGCCCCCCATGCTGAAGCCCAGCAGGCCCAGGCGTGTGGCGTCCACTTCAGGACGGCCCTTCAGGTAGTCGAAGGCGGCCTGTGCGTCCGAAACCTGGTTGGTGAACGTCATCTGTTTGAAAGGAACTTTGCTGTCCCCGCTGCCCTGAAAATCAATTCTGAGAGATGCGATTCCCTGGGCAGCCAACTTGACGGCAAGGTTCTTGTACATATCGCCCACCTCGTCTTTCTGGCTGGCAAAACCGTGCAGCAGCAAGACGGCGGGAAGTTTGCCGCCGGCATTGTCAGGCAGAGACAGCGTGCCAGGAACGGTTCCAGCGATGGTCACGCTAGATTCCACGGCCAGTCCACTGGACGCCAGAATACAGAACAGCAGCCATCCGAAGTTTTTCATCTCTGAAGTGTAAACCTGTCCCGTGGCTGTGAGGGGCGTGACCGCTCCACCGCCAGTCTTGAACGAGGGCGTCCTGGTTGGCAAATCACTTAGCGGCGGGGCGTTCCCTCTGGACCAAGGAGTTGGTTCAGTGCGTTTTAAGCCCATTTGCTGGGTGGCCCGCCGCCCTCGCCGCGGCTTACAATCGGCACATGACTCCTGTGCCCAGTGACCAGTCCACTGTCCAGACGCCAACTGCTCAAACGCGGCTCCGCAGCGGCGCTGGTCTTCACGACTGGCCCGGTGTTCCATCTGGCCCAGGCCCAGACCCCCGGTACCCCCGATCTGGTGCTGCTCAATCTCGCAGACCTGCACTCGGCTTATGACCGCCTGCCGCAACTGCTGAGCCGTATTCGTGAAGTGAAAGCGCGAAATCCAGGGGTGCCACACGTCCTGCTGTTCAACGGCGACCTCTTTGAGCTGGGCAACGTCGTCGCGGTTCGGTCCGGCGGCGCACCCGACTGGGCTTTCATGCGGGCCATCCAGCGGGAAATGCCGGTCATCTTCAACATCGGCAACCACGAAGGTGACCTGATGGACCAGCAGGATTTCGTGCGTCAGGCGCGTGCCCTGGGCCTGACCGTCATCACCAACCTGTATGACCGCCGCACGGGTCTCCCCTACGCCCGGACCTTCACCACCATCACGGTGGGCGAGCGGCAGATTCCGGTGCTGGGTCTGGGCGTCAATGCCCTGAGTACCTACCCCGCAGCCATCCGCGACACCCTCCTGCCGCCCGATCCGGTGGAGTTCTTCCAGTCGGCGTACCCACCACTGACCACGGGATCGGACTTCAACGTCGTCCTGACCCACGCGGGCGTCGTGCCGGACAAGGCCATGCTGACAGGGCTGAAGGGCGTGAACCTGATGGTGGGCGGTCACGATCACTTGCATTTGCGTCATGACGAGGGAAAGAGTATCTACCTCCACAACGGGTTCAAGGGCGAACTGCTGAATGTGGTGGGCGTCCAGTTCGGCGCGCAGGGGGCCACGCTGACCAGCGAAGACCTGCCCATCAGCGAGAGTGCGGTGGGGGACCGTCTGCTGACCACCCTGATCGCCCGCCAGCGCGAGCTGTACCTCACCGCCGAGGACCGGGCCGTGATCGGGCAGATCGGCCAGACCTACACGGTTCAAGAAGCCGCGCGCTGGGCAGTGGAACAAGTCCGTAAAGCCACTGGCGCGGACGTCGTGGCGATCAACCACACCTCGTTCGGGCGCGGTTTCAAGCAGGGGGACGTGACGCAGGTGCAGTTCGCCGAGTTCCTGCGCTTCGACAACAAGTTGATGCGGGCGACGGTGGACACCGCCACCCTGGCCGGGGTCATGAAACTCGCCAACCAGGACCGCGCGACGCGGTTCGAGGACCTGACGGGCGATTTCGTGTACACCAATGAACTCCAGCCAGAAGCCGGGCGAACATACACGCTGGTGACGGTGGACTTCCTGACGCTGCCACAAAACCAGGAGCGATTCTTTGGGAAAGGTGGCCTGACCTTTGAACAGGTGGGGACGTTGACATCCAAGGGTGTGCTGGCAGCGTCTTTGCGCAACTGAGGCCGGGAGGTGGCTTACTTTTCTGTAAACCAGTTGACCGATGTGCCGAATGGGGATTCTTTGCCCGGAGAGGGGCTGCTGCCAAGACATTGCGGCGTGATGGAGAAGCGGCGAGCCTCCCCTACGTCTCGGCTTTGGCCGCTCCCTTTTTCGTGCGGGGCCGCCCCGGTTTGGGCGGCGCAGGCTCCTTGCCAAAGGCACTGGCGCTGATCTGCCGCCAGTAATCCGCGTGGACCCGCAGGTCCAGGGGCGTCAGGCTCTCCCCGAAGACGGGTTCGGGCCAGAGTTGGACCGTCAGCCCCGCTGTTTCCAGCGCCGTCACGATGGCCGCAAAACGTGGGCTGGGGCTGGGCGTGGTGGCGATGGTTGTTGCCCCGTGTGTCTGGGCAAACCGTGCTACCTCTTCAGCCACATTGCCGCGCAGGACATGAACTGGCAGGTCCTGAACGCATTCATGGATAAAGGTCTGGCGCTTGGCGCTGATGGTCCATTCCTTCAGCAAATTGTCATCCCAGACGAATACGGCGGGTTGTTCTGCATAGGCCACCAGCGCCTCGTTAGTGGGCGAGAGGCGGTCTCCATGCACCCACACCACCGCACTGGGAACGACTTCGGGGGTGGGCAGCGGCTCCCAGTCAACGGCCATCAGGGTTGTAGGGTCCAGATGACCGCTCTCGCCAGGTGCAGCGGTTTTGCTTTCAAATAACCGCTCTGAAAGGGCGGCGTAGGTGGCGTCAAATGGACACTCCGCATCCGCCAGCGGACAGCCAGCGCAATAGCGGTCCCCTGCGAACTTAACCAGGTTGCCCCGGTTCCACAGGTACGGGTACGCCCGCCAGGTGCTTGCTACCCATTGCCAGCCCAGATTGTTAGACGATGGATCGCCGTCGAGCAGGTGCGTGATGAACCACGACGCACCGCCCTGCCACCACACCCGGCGGTGGTGAACGACATAGCTGGCCAGCCACATGCGGACATGGTTGTGCAGGTAGCCTGTCTCGCGCAGTTCCTGGGACCAGGCGTCGATGCAGGCCGCGCCAGTTGTGCCGGTCTCAATGTCATCAGGGAAATCATGGGCGTAGGCAGACGCAGGCAAGCCCGTCTTATACGGCTCAAAGTCCCTCCAGATCAGGTCCCCAACTGCTGCATACACGCGCACGGAGTAATCGCGCCAGCTCAGCTCGTTGACGTATTTCCACACGCGGCTGGGGGCGGTGTCGGGGGCGTGGGTCAGGGCCGCGTCCCGGACCTCGGCCAGTGTCAGCACGCCGTGGCGGATGTAGGGTGACAGACGGCTGACATGGCCGTCCAGGTACGAGCGGTCACGCCCGTAAGTGACGGGTTCAATCTCAGTCAGCGCCTTCAGTGCCGCGTCTCTGCCACCGCGCGCAAAACCGTGGTGTTGCGGATCATGGGCAAACACATCGTGGAACAGTTCAGCCACTGGTACGTCTCGCAGGCTCTCTGGCAGGGGGGCAGACGTCTTGGGCATCCCAGGAAGTCTGCCACTCCACCTGGGCGCTTACGGTGTTCTGAAGCGCACACCCAGACTCCAGAGCGGCACTCGGGTCAACCCAGGGCGTGACCGCTTCCCTTCCACAGGGCGGCCAGCCGCCTAGACCATCTGCCCCTCGGGGCACGGCTCGATAAACTCCACGTCCAGCCAGTACGCGGCCTCGTCCTCGGTCAAGTCATCCAGCTCGGTACACCACACGGCGAAGGCGGCGGCGCGGGCGGGCATCCTCGTGGCAGCCCAAGTAGTCCGCCAGGACAGTGCGCTCGGCGGCATTGGAAGCGTCGTCTCCCTTGCCGTGATCGGCGGCATAGACGTGGGCCAGCAGATCGGCCAGTTCGGTGGGGGTCAGGTCACTGGGGCGCACCGGGCCAGGGTACGGCCGCACGCCCGCTCTGATGCCCTGCGGACGGCCTCTCCTCCCCTTGATTGAGTTGTGACACGCGCACCGGGTGTGATTCCAGGTGAAGTACGCTGGAGCCATGGCCAGAACCAAGCGCTTTGAGACCGTCCACGAAGAGAAAAGCATGACCGAAGTCACGCGCGTTCTGCGGGACCGCGAAACGGGCGTGTGTTACCTGTATCAGTGGATTGGTACGGGAGGTGGCCTGACCGTGCTGGTGGACCGGGAAGGGAAGCCCCTGGTCATGGACGATCCGCCTCAAAACTGATTGCTCCATTCCTGGCGGGTGCCGCCAAGGCGTTCGTCAGGATTCATCACCGCACTGGACATAGAAAAAGCGGCCCATAAGGCCGCTTTGATTCCTTCAATATAGGGCGGTATTCAGCGGGTGTCAAATTCATGCATCGGCTGGTAGTGGATTTTTGAGCATGACGGGTGTTCAATGAATCATGAACGGTCTGAAGTGTCCGCAGTGCGGGGGCGTCTATATCGTCAAAAACGGCCACGCGCACACTGGCAAGCAGCGTTATTTGTGTCGGGTCTGCACCTTCCAATTCACCCTGAACCACGCTCGGCCTCCAATTTCTGCTGAACAGGTGGAGTTGGTGGACCGATTGCTGTCTGAGCGCATCTCCCACCGCGGCATTTGTCGGGTGGTGGGGGTCAGCCGGACCTGGTTTCGCCATCACCTGCAATCGCTAGTTCAGACCGTGCCACACCGCATTGATCCGTAGGAGGTGGTGTCCTCAAAACGGTGAGCACTCCAGCACCAGCGCCGCTGGTGCTGGAGTGCGATGAGTTCTGCACGTTTGTGACCCGGCACACCCATCAGCTCTGGATCTGGCTGGCTCTGGACCGTCATACTCGCAAAATCGTGAGCTGATTCATCGGGCAGCGGGACGCTGTCAGTGCTTTCGGGTTGTGGGAGGGTTTGCCCACCCCCTCCCTCGACGCGGTCTGTCACACAGATCGCCTGGGGGCTTACAAAAGTGTCGTTTTCGGCACGCTGCACCGTATCGGCGGCACCCAACCCATCGAGCGGTTCAACGCCACGCTCCGGGCACGCTTGGCGCATCTGGTTCGCAAGACACTGTCCTTGAGCCACAAACAAGCCAATTTGGAGATGCTGATCTGGCTCTTCATCCACCGCTACAACGCGTCATTACCTTGAACCCTCTACCCATCGGCTCTTGGAGAGGGGACCAGCGAGAGGGCTGATAGATGCGTGCAGGAGCCAATAAAACGCCATTGATCCTGCCAGCAGCTCAGGGAAGCCGCCAAGATACCAACTTATCTGCCCTCGCCCGTGGCCTCAATATGTTTCTCCGGCACGTTCAGGAACGCTGGACCATAGTTTCTCCGCACATGCTCGCTGTTCCACAGACCACTTACACGGATCTCCGCCCACCGGGCATATGGAAGATGCGCCGCGCCGCGAGCTATTAGAGGCTGTCTGGAAAGTTAACGATCACGCGGCGACCGCGATCTGGGCAGCAAAAGCGGCGAGTTGGCGAATCATACGGCGGATGAACGAGAGCAAGATGAAGGCTTCCGTGGTTTCAGCGAGCAGGTCATATTCACGGTTCAGCCGACGATCAAACGAACACCAGGCGAAGCTCCGCTCGACAATCCAGCGCTTCTTAATCACGACAAACTCTCGGTGTCCTCTGAAGGTTTTTATTTGCGCTTCGGTCAGCTCTTGATCCTGGGGGAGCCAATACCCGTGGGTATTAGCGTCTGGGCGCTGAACAATCTCGACGGTGTGGCCAATATTCGTCTTGACCCAGTCCTCCCACTTCCCCCTGTACCCGCCGTCAGCGAAGACATGCAGCCTCATTTGGGGTTGCTTGACCCGCAGCTCCAAGAAGAGCAGCGTGCTGCCTTCCCGGTCAGAGATATTGGCGGCCAACACCTTCACGCCCAGCAACAATCCAAGCGTGTCTGTGCTCAGGCGGTGTTTTCGCTCGTTGATCTTTTTGCCGCCGTCGTAGCCAAGGTCCCCCCTTTTTGGGAGGTCTTGACGCTCCGTGAATCCACAATGCCCGCTGTGGGCACAGCATTTCCCCCACTGACAGCTCGTACCCGAACCCGGAGCGCATCGCCTAAGCGCTCAAACACGCCATCTTGCTTCCAGGTTCGGAAATAGTCGTAGACCGTTTTCCAGTGGGGAAAATCAATCGGTAACATCCGCCAGGACACGCCGCCGCGCTTGATGTAGAAGATGGCGTCCAAAATATCGCGGCGGCGGTGGGCAGCTGGACGCCCACCAGGACGATGGGCGGGGACAAGTGGCCCGACGACGGCCCACTCCACATCACTGAGATCACTGGGATAAGAAGGGATTCTCGCCATTTTTTAGACTAAACTCGATCCATCTCTACCACTGTGACCCACTTTCCAGACAGCCTCTAAAAGGTATTGAAAACATCTGTAATTCAAGAAGAGCGAAAAGGAGAAAAACGGGTTCCAGCCGTGCAGTGTGGAGATTGGAACTGTCCCGATTTCCACACGGAACAAACGCAATCCGTATCATTGATTTTCCGCTGGAGTGTTGAAACTTCGACTCCACCCTCAACATTTCTACCGCAACCTACGGGTCAGACGAGCAAACTCCTGAGGAGTGGCCGCATGGGTCAGGCCAATCAGATGGGGCAAGGCCGCGCGAATACCCCGGGCGGTCGGAGTGTAGCCAGGCAGTGCGGCCAGCGGATTAAGCCACAGCACGCCGCGGCTGCGGCGGGCCAGCTCCTGAACGGCGTGGGCCAGCACTTCAGGCTCGCCCACATCCAGGCCGTCACTGGCGATGATGACCAAGGTATGCGGTCCGAGAACGCGGGACCCATGCTCACGCAGGAAGATGTGCAGGCAGTCGCCGATCCGCGTGCCACCGCCCCAGGCCAGTCCCAGTGACAGAAGTTTCAGGTCCAGTCCGGCGGCCTGCCCCCGTGATCGCCGTGAACCACTGACCAGCGCGCGGAGATCGGCGGTGATTTCCCGCAATTCGGTGGAAAAGGTGAAGACCTCCACCCGCTGGGAACGCTGGCAGAGTGCAGAGGCAAATTGCAGTGCGGGGGCGTTGAGCGCGTCCATTGAGCGGCTTCCGTCAAGCAGCAGCGCCACACGGGGGTGGTGCTTGCGCCGGGCCAGCCAGCGTGGGCTGATCGCCTCGCCGCCGGTACCGAGACTCGCGCGCAGGGTGCGGCGTAAATCGAAGCGGCGTCCCCTGATCTGTGGCCGCCAGGTACGCGATGTCCCCAGTCGAAGGTGGGCCAGAAACTCAGTGGCCGCTGAGAGCATGGCGTCCACCTCTGTACTGCGCACTGTGGGCGACTCCGCCTGGCCGTGCTGGGCACTGAAGAGCGTGCGCAGGGTCTGCTCGGATAGTTGGGCGTCCGGATCATCACTGTGCGGCATGCGCCGAGCCGCAGGCACGTCGAACTCCTGTTCTTCCTGGTCGTCCGTATCCTGCGGTCCTGTGGGCGGGTCTGCCTCGTCACGCCCCTCAGGAGCAGGCTGATCACTGGTGTGGCGGGGCTGGGGCGGCTCGGTGGGGGGTTGCAGGGGCTGGGGCAGACCATCCGTGACCGGGAAGAAAAATGCAGTGAAGGCGTCGTCGAACGGTTCCAAGTCCTGCTGACGGGCGCACAGGATCAGGCGCAAACCCAGGCGAAGGCGCTCCGGATCGGCCAGGCCCAGCCATTCCAGCGCCCACAACGCGTCGGCCAGTTCACCTGGCCCCAGCACAAAATCATGTTCCCGCCTGAGGACCTTGCAGAAGGCGCGCAGGTTGTCTGGCAGGCTCTGCGCCGGGTGAAATCCTCTAGCGTCCCCCTCGCTAGCGCCGGACGCTGACGTTGCCATACCCAAAGTCACTTTCTGGGGCAGGCTGACGCTCCCCGATGGCCTGGTTCCAGATCGGCTCCAACTCGCTGATCTTGCCCTCAAGCAGCGTCCAGTCCTCACGCGCCTTGAAGATGCAGCCGCGCGTGCGCCGGACCGTCCGGGCGTCAAGCTGTCCAGCGTGCAAGCTCATCAGCGCCAGCGCCCAGTCGAGCGTCTCGGCCACGCCCGGCACCTTGTGGAAAGGCAGCGCGCGCAGCGCCGCCATCACGTCCACGATCTGCCCAGCCAGTCGTTCCGAGATGCCCGGCAGACGGGCGTTCAGGATCTGAAGTTCCTGTTCGCGCGCCGGGTAGTCCTGCCACAGATACAAACAGCGCCGCCGCAGGGCGTCCGAGAGTTCGCGGCTGCGGTTGCTGGTGAGGATCACGTGGGGCCGGTGCCGCGCCCGGATGGTGCCGAGTTCGGGAACGGTGATCTGGAACTCGGCCAGCAGTTCCAGCAAGAACGCCTCGAAGGCCTCGTCGGCGCGGTCGACCTCGTCAATCAGCAGCACTGGGGAATTGTCCTGAGTGATGGCTTCCAGCAGCGGGCGCTTGAGCAAAAAGCCCTCGCCGAAAATTTCCGCCTCTCGCTGCTCCAGTGTGGCCGATCCAGCGTCGGTCAGCCGAATCCGCAGCATCTGTTTGGGGTAATTCCACTCGTACAGGGCGCTGCTGGCGTCCAGACCCTCGTAGCATTGCAGGCGAATCAGGCGGGTGCCCAGGGCCTGTGCCAGCACCTTGGCACTCTCGGTCTTGCCCACCCCGGCTGGCCCCTCGATCAGAAGCGGTTTGTCCAACGCCAGCATCAGTTCCAACGCCGTTCCAAACTCATCAGAGGTGACATACCCACGCTCGTGAAAGGCGGCCCGTAGCGCTTCCCCCTCGGTTTGACAACCACCTCTCTGCCCATCACCAGTCATGCGGTCTGTCCCGTCAGGAAGTGCTGAGGGTCTTTCAGAAAGCGCCGCTTGCAATTCGCGCAGGTAAAATAATAGGTCTGGCCGTCCAACTCGGCGAAATGTACAGCGGTGGCCATCTCGATTTCTTCGCCGTCCACTGGGCTGAGCGCGAAACCGGGGCGGAGTGGAATATGAACTATGGGGGCCGGAGCCGTCACGCTGGAATGCAGTTGTTCGGCGTCAGTCTGAGAGGCGGCCGGCTGGAGCGACTGTCCACGCTCCGCCGCAATGATCTCCGCCAAGATGCTTACGGCCACCTCGGCAGGAGTTCTGGCCCCCAGATTCAGGCCTACCGGGTTGCGGATGCGGGCCGTCTGACTGGGGCTCAGGCCCTGCAATTCCAGCAACTCGCGAACCGTCACGGCCCGTTTGCGGCTGGACAGCAGCCCCACGAAGCCCACCCCAGCGCGCAGCAGCGGCTCCAGCACAGGTTCGTCGTAATGCCCCTGCGAGGCGACAACAGCGGCCATCCTCGCGCGGCGGTCTTCTTGCACCCGGTTCAGGAACGCGGGGAGGTCGCCGAGCGTCACCACATCCACCGCCTCTTCGCTCAGGTCCTGACGCTCCTGTCCGGTCACCACCCGGACCACCTGACGTTCCAGCAGCGCCCCCAGCTGGGCCACCGCCTCAGCCACTGGCGTCAATCCGGCCACCAGCAGCAGCGGCGCACACACATGCGGTTCCAGATAGATGTCCACCGCCCCCTCGCTGGCACACGTCATTGGCACCACCACGCTCTCGGCGCCGGCGGCATGGATCAACGCTTCCTCGCTGGCGTCAGGCCGGATCAGCACCAGGCGCGGCGTGCCGGAGATCAGGACTTCCAGCGCCTGCCGCCGCACGATGTCGCGGCTACACGAGCCGCCCACGAAACCCTCCATTCGCCCGTCCCCATGCACGATGGCCCGGTCACCCAGGTGCGAGCTGACTGGCGCCCGCCGTGACACCACCGTGGCCGTGACGAAACTGGCCCCACTGCGCTGGAGCCGCGTGAGCCGCTCTAGAAACTGACTGTCCATGTCCACCTCTTCAAGAGTGCAGCTCAGTGAAAGCCATGACCGAATGCCTGATCGCCCCGTTCACCGTGGACCTGGGCATTGAACGATACGATGATCCGGTCAGACGCGCCATCGTAAGGCATGGCCTTGTGGTTCAGCCACGACGGAAAAACGATCAGCGTTCCGGCCTCCGGGACCACATCAAAGCTGCTGGCCTGCAAGTAGGCGTTGCCCAGATCCATGTGGGCGCCGCCCAGCAGGCCGAGTTGATGGCCGTAAAAACGGGTGACGCCGTTGAGGGAACCCAGGTGCGGATGCGCCGCCCGCACCTGCGGCCCGTCGATCTGCACGTAATACACACCGCTCCATGAGCAGTTGCCGTGGTTGTGAATGTCGTGGAAGCCGAAGCCGTTTTGAATCTGATACCACGCCCCCACAATCTCCAGTTGCAGTTTCCCGGCTCCCGACGCCTTCCAGATCGGACCGTTCATCGCCTGCGCGATTTCAAATACGCCTGCCGAGACGAAGGCGAACAGTTCAGAGAGGGCAAGGGACGGCAGCCGCTGAATCAGATCGTCGCTTGAGGAGTACATGGGCAGGCCCGCGCCGCCGCCAGCCTCCCGGTCCTGGAGAAAGACCTGAGCCAACTGTGCGTTGACGGCGGCATGCCCCGGCAGTGAGCGCTGCAGCAGGGGCGTGGGCCACAGCAGTTGCACGCCCTGATCGTTCTCAGCCCGTGACGTGACCCTTACCCCTGCGCCATCCGGGTCTTGACGTTGGCGAAGGTCCCGGAAATGAGTTTTTGCGCCTGGGCGTCCAGCACCCGCCCACCCACGGTGGCGATCGGGCCGCGCATGGTGGCCTCGCCGTCCCAGTCCAGGGTGGTGGTGAGGTCGCCGTTGTCGTTCACATCGGCGCCGGCCAGCAGGTCGACAACGCTGCCAAAGCCGCCCCCCTTGATCCGCACGTTCATGCGCTCGCCGCCAGGTTGAGGCTCCAGGGTGATCTTGAATTTGAACTTGCCACGTACTGGCCCCAATCCAATCTTGACGATGGCGTCAAAGTTCTTGTCATCGTGAACAATGACGTCCTGAACGTCGGGCAGGCAGGAGGCCACTTTCTGAGGGTCATTGATGAAGGCCCAGACGTCGGGTTTGCCGAGCGGTACTTGTTCCGAACCGTTGTATTCCAGTTTCATGGCATCTCCCTGGCGGGCCTTGATGCGAAATCAGACAAACTCTGAGGGAACGTTTGCTTGCCCCCTGTTCAATAAGCGTCGGTTCAATCGGCGGCGGGCGATTCGTTCTCGGCAGTCCGAATGGCGGCCCAGACCTTCTCGCGGGTCAAGGGCATGTCGATATGGCGTACCCCCAGCGGCGAGAGTGCGTCGATCACGGCATTGACGAAGGCGGCGGGGGAACCGACGTTGGGACTCTCGCCCACGCTCTTTGCGCCAATGGGGTGATGCGGGCTGGGCGTGCAGGTGGCCGCTGTTTCCCAGTGCGGCGATTCCAGCGAGGTGGGCACCAGGTAATCGGTAAAGTTGGTCGCCAGATTGTTGCCCGCTTCGTCATAGGCAATCTCCTGCATAAAGGCGATGGCAAAACCCTCAGTCAGTCCGCCGTGAATCTGGCCCTCCACGATCATCGGGTTGATGATGGTTCCGGCGTCGTCCACGGCCAGGAAGCGGCGCACTTTCGTCTCGCCCGTCTCGCGGTCCACATCTACCACCGCCACATAGGTGCCGTGCGGAAAAACCATGTTGGGTGGGTCGTAATACAGGGTGGCTTCGAGGCCCGGCTCATTGTCGCCGGGATTGGTGTAGGCGGCGAAAGCCACCTCTTTCATGGTGACGCGCTTGCTCGGAATGCCCATGACCTCGAAGGCGTAATCCTTCCATTCCAGATCGTGTTCGTTGACCTCCAGCAGGTGCGCGGCAATTTTCCGGGCCTTCTCGCGAATCTTGCGCGAGGCCAGTGCCAGCGCCCCGCCCGCCACCGGGGTGCTGCGGCTGGCATACGTTCCCAGGCCGTAAGGGGCGGTGTCGGTGTCGCCTTCCTCGACCAGGAAATTCTGTGGATCAAGGCCCAGCTCCTCAGCCACAATCTGCGCCCAGGTGGTTTCGTGGCCCTGACCCTGTGACTTGGTGCCGGTGCGGATAATGCCCGAACCGCTGGGGTGAATGCGGATCTCGGCCCCATCGAACATCTTGATGCCCAAAATGTCGAAGTGCTTGGACGGCCCCGCCCCCGTCACTTCTGTGAAGGTGGAAAAGCCGATGCCCATCAATTCGCCGCGTTCACGCTTCTCGGCCTGCTCCTTGAGCAGATCCTGATAGCCGATCTTCTCGAGCGCCACGTCCATGGTGTGTTCGTAGTCGCCGCTGTCGTAGACGAAGTTCAGTGGCGTCTGGTAAGGAAACTGGTCTTTCCTGATGAAGTTCTTGCGCCGCAGTTCGGTGGGGTCCATGCCCAGATCGTCGGCCAGGATGTCCATGGCGCGTTCAATCAGGTAACTGGCCTCGGTCACGCGGAAGGAGCAACGGTAGGCCACGCCCCCTGGCTGCTTGTTGGTGAAATAGGCGTCCAGATTGGCGAAGGCGTGTGGAAACTGGTAGCTGCCCGTCACGATGCCGAACATGCCCGCCGGGTACTTGCTGGGATCAGCGGCGGCGTCAAAAGCGCCGTGATCGGCCACGGTGTTGACCTTGAGGGCGGTCAGCGTGCCGTCCTTGCTCGCGCCCAGTTCAATGTCCATGTGATAATCACGGGCGAAACTGGAGGTCATGTTCTCGGTGCGCGTCTCGATCCACTTGACCGGGCGGCCCAGCACCAGCGCCCCGGCAATCGCGCAGACATAGCCGGGATACACCGGCACCTTGTTGCCGAAGCCGCCGCCCAGGTCCGGCGAGATGACCCTGATCTTGTCCTCGGGAATCCCAAGCACCATGAACAGCGCCGTGCGGTAGACATGCGGGGCCTGCGAGGTCACATAGAACTGGAGGCGGCCCATCGCGTCGAATTCGGCCACACAGCCGCAGGGTTCCAGGGGCGCGGCATGCACGCGCGGAAAGGTGATGTGTTCGCGCACCACATGATCGCTGGCGGCCAGCGCGGCGTCGGTGCCAGCAGAATCGCCCACGTTCCAGTTATAGATGTGGTTGGTCTTGGCCTCGCGGTCCGGGCGCAGCAACACGTCGTCTTTCATGGCCTTGAAAGGATCGGCCACCACTTCCAGCGGCTCGTAATCCACATCGACCAGTTCGGCCATGTCGTAGGCGGCCTCGCGGGTCTCGGCGTAGCAGGCGGCGACTTCCTGGTACTGGAACAGCACTTTGCCTGTCGCCAGCACCATCTGCTTGTCCAGGCCGTGAAAGGTGGGCAGCCAGCCGACGCCATGGGCGGCCAGTTCTGCCGCCGTCACCACCGCCACCGCGCCGGGAATGTCCATCGCCGCAGAGGAGTCGATCCCCAAGATATTGGCGTGCGGATAGGGACTGTGCACCAGCGCCATGTAGAGCTGGCCTTTGAGATTGATGTCGTCGATGTAATTGCCCTTGCCCTGCAAAAAGCGCGGGTCTTCCTTGCGCTTCATGGACTTGCCCATCGCCAATTTCTGGGGCGGCTCGTGCTCCGTTTTGAGTTCAGTCATGGGACACCTCTGGGGCGGCGCTGGGCGCCATCATTTCTGCGGCCTGCTGCACGGCCTTGACGATGTTGTTGTAGCCAGTGCAGCGGCACAGGTTGCCCGACAGTCCCTCGCGAATCTCGTGTTCGCTGGGACTGGGATTGCGCCCGAGCAGGGCCAGGCTGGTCATCATCATGCCAGGGGTGCAGTAACCGCATTGCAGGCCGTGCTGGTCCCAGAAGGCCTGCTGAATAGGATGGAGCTTGCCGCCCACAGCCAGCGATTCCACCGTCCTGACATCACGCCCGTGGGCCATCACCGCGAACATCGTGCACGACTTGACCGGAACATCCCCGTCGATTAATACGGTGCACACGCCACAACTCGACGAATCGCAGCCGACGTGCGTGCCAGTCAGTCCAGCCTCTTCACGGATGAAATGCACCAACAGCGTGCGTGCCTCCACATCTCGCGTCACCACCTTGCCATTGATACGGACCGACACGGACAGCGTGGTCGGAGCCTCCACCACAGCAAAATCGGTGTCCGGCAGTTGCCTCTGGGTTTCACCTGTCATGCGCTCACCCCTCCCCCTTGGCCCGCTTCGAGCCGCTGCAGGGCCTGTTTCAAGCCGCGCCCCACCAGCACGCGGGCCATGTCCTTCTTGTAGGCGACGCTGCCACGCTGGTCTGGGTTGGGCGTGGCGATCTTCGGCGCCTCGGCAGCGGCAGCCTGGAACAGCGCTGGCGTGGGCAACTGTCCAATCAGCATGGCCTCGGCTTCCACAACCCGCAGCGCAATCGGCCCGGCGGCAGTAATGGCAATGCCCGCCTGCCGGATGGTGCCGTCAGGGTTGAGGCTGAGTTGTACAGCGGCGGCGCAGGTCGCGTAATCACCCACCTTGCGCTCTATCTTCTGGTAAGACCCCTGGGTGCGCCCATCCGGAATGGGGATTTTCAACTCCAGCGCCATCTCGCCTTCCTTCACGGCCGTGGTGTAGGAGTCCACCAGGAACTCGTCAATGGGCACTTCGCGCAGGCCATCCCTGCCGCGCACCACCACCACGCCGCGCGCCGCCAGTGCGGTGGCCGTCCAGTCGCCCGCCGGATCGTTGTGGCATACGCTGCCCACCACTGTCCCCATGTGGCGCACGATAGGATCGGCCACCACGCCTGACACGCTGGTGATCAGGCTGTAGCGCTCCCTGATCCACGGGGCAAATTCCAGCGCCGCGTCACGGGTGGTGGCTCCGATTCGCAGGAAGCCACCTTCCTCGATCAGGTAATCCAGTTCCTTGATCGGGTTAATATCCACCAGCACGCCGGGGCGGGCCAGGCGGTAACGCATCGCCGGAATCAGACTCTGTCCCCCGGCCAGCACCCGGCCCTCATCGCCGTGCTGCTGCAGCAGACTGAACGCTTCATCGGATGAATGGGCGCGGACATACTCAAAGCTGGCTGGAAACATAGATGCATCCTCCTGAGCAGAAATGGGGCGGCAGGGCTGACTGACGGTCCACTTGGACCCCAACAACACAACCCAAAACAAATCTGGCACGCTATTCGACTGTATTAACATGCGTTTTATAGCACGTTAAGTCATTTCCGAATGCGAGCGGGCATGCCTATACTCCTGGAGGCGTTATGGCCCAGTTCAATTGGACTTCTCCCGGTGGTTGGGGCGGCAGCGCTGCTTGGCGTTTGCCAGGTCAAGCTTGAACTGCTGAGCTGTTTGTCCGGCAGAGTGGATGGTGACGGGGCCTCATCGGGCCTGGGGCCTGCTGCTGGCGTCGGGTGCGTCCTGCCGGATGGGGTGACACAACCTCCTGCTGGATGCGGGCGGTAAACCACTGGCGCGGCGGAGCGCTCGCTTCCTGCTGAAAAGTGATCTGGCGGGCCTATTGGTAGTGCTGGGACGTGAACCGGAGGAAGTGCTTCATGCACGCATGGCCCTGGAGTGCCGTTTCGTCATCAATTCGAATTCCCTGTCTGGCGGCCTGTTATCCAGCGTGGCGATTGGCCTGCACACCCTCAGTGAATTTGCACTCTGAAAATTCACACCTTCAGTCCGCGGCGCGTTGCTAGCCCTGGCGGACATGCCGTTCGTGGGGCCAGCGCATTTCACGCAGGTCTTGGTGGCCGCCCAGAACGAGCGGGGATCTCTCTCGTTCTACGGTGGGGTGCTCGCCCCGCCGCACCACATTCCACTCACGACGTTCGTCCGGGTGCAGTGCGTCTTGGCCGAAAGTCTGCCCAAGCCGCTGGCCCGCACCTTGATGGCCAGGGCGAAGCGGGTCTCCCAGCCCCCGGCCGACTTGCTCGACATAGACGATGAAGCAGGCTACGCGCTGGCACTGACCCGGATCACGCCGCCGTGGCGTTCAGAGGCGTAAATCATGTGGTTGGCTGGCCCGGCGGAGCAGTCAATCTGGCCCTGACGTCCATTAAGGGGCCCGCCTCTGGCACGACTTCGGTCTCCATCTGGGCATTCAGGTCGGCCCTCGGGTACAGCGTGACCATGGGCGTTATACGGACCCTGATAGGGCTTACGCGAAACTGGACAAGTCTGAAATTCTGGACTGGTGGGAAGACCTCGAACAGTCGGGCGGCAGCGGTACTGCGAGTTTTTGGCTGCGACACAGATTCATCGGACACAAACCTATGTTGCTAACCACGTCGATGATTTGGCCCATGACGCCGTTCAGCGCTACCTGAAAGGTGACCGTTTAACGGCAGCGGCGGTGTGGACGCAGGTGCGTCCACACCTCAAATTGAGCGACAAGGGTTCCATCATCTTCAACGACAGCGTGATGGGCCAGCGCCATTCACGCCGCATGACGCTGGTCCGAAGGCAGTGGGGTGGGAACGAGAAACGAACCATCCGGGGGATGGGCGTCGGTACCTGCGTATACATCATTCCTGAAACCCGCGAATTCTGGAGCATCGACTACCGCATTTATGCGCCGGACAACAACAGAAAAAGCAGAGTCGATCACGTCCTGACCCTGCTTTGCCGCCTCTTTGAAAAAGAGGCCCGTCAAGAACTTCGCTTCCGGTGCGTGCTGATGGATACCGGGTAGGCCGTCACGACGATCATGTTACGAATTCTTCGTGCTGGAAAGCATTGCTGTTGTCCTGCGAAGGAAAATCGTACGCTGTACACCTCCGATGGTGCGGGCAGGACGTATCCCCGCCAGCGGGCCGATACCCTGGGCTGGCCGACAGAAAACGAATGGCGGGGACAGGAAATACGCCCCAACAGGTGGCCGCAAACGGTGATGGTGAGGATGTTCCGGTTGGTGTTCTTTACCGAGCGCACGGAATGGACCGTGATCAACACCCCAGCTTTACAGACTGCGGACAACGTGCGTCTGGCGCACATCGTCCGTTGGGCTATAAAGATCTTTCTCCGCGAACTGAAGCAGAGTACAGGGCCAGGGGGAAAGACCGTGCCAGGTCATCCAGGGGTAGATCTGTGAGGTTTTGAACAGGCGGTCAACTCTGAATTCAGTAATCTGGGCTACATGAGATCCCGTGTTGTCTACCCTGGTTATGGGTTTCTCAGAGGATGACCATCGAAATCGACCTGTCTGCCCATTTGGGCCAGAAACCTGAGCTGGACCTTCAGACCGTGGTGCTGCTGGCCCAATCGGCAGACGACGCGTTTGAACGTTGCGTGAACCTGGCGCTCCAAAAGACAAGGGCAACCACCGTGGTAATCGTGCTGCACTGTGCCGAGTTCGACGAGCTGCGGGTGGTGGCCGCCGCAGGACAGCGTGCGGCTACCGCCACCGGACGCCGCCTGCCCAGAGGCCAGGGCCTGGGCTGGCATGTGCTGGCGACCTCAGCCCCGTATCTGGTAGAGGAAGCCTTCAGTCACACGGACGCGCACTTTGTAGCGGGGCGGCCCCGCTCGGGCATGTACCTGGGTGTGCCGCTGCTGGACCCGGAGGGTCAGGTGCTGGGTGTGCTGTCTGCCGATACCACCGACAGCGACGAGGTGCTGGGCACGGCAGATGCGGGGCTGCTGCTGCTGTTGGGGCAAGCGGCGGGAGTGGCCTACAGCCGCTGGAAAGCACTTGAGGACGCGCAGCGCAGCGCCAGGCAGTATCAGCAGCTCGCGTACCTGTCCGCCCGGCTTGAAACCCTGGCGCGTCCTGACGACATTGCACGGGAGGCACTGAAGATGCTGCTGGCCCTGAGCGAATTCGATATTGGGGCCATGATGACGGTGGATGAAGACGGTCTGGCCCATCTGAGCATGATTCAGGGCGAGGAGGCCGTGGCCAACACCATCGCCGCAGACCTGAGCAATGTACACGAGCCACGCGGCCTGATTGCCGAGATCATCGCTGGCAACCGTAGTGCCGCGATATCGGATTACCACGCCCACCCGGATTCACCGCCGGAACTGAAGCGTGTGCGCTCCATCCTGGCTGCGCCGCTCCGCAATGGCACGCGCATCGTGGGGATCATCGGCCTCCTGAAACTGGACACGCCGCACCTGATCCCAGCGGAGCTGGCAGCGCTGCTGGACATGGTGGCGGCGCGGGTGGACCGGGCGCAGGAGCGGATCGCCACCTTCGAGCAGATGCGGCAGATGCGTGAGGCCGCCCTGCGCGCCGTGGGCCGCGTCCTGGAAGGACGGGACGGCGAGACCTTCGGACACACGGACCGCGTGACGGCGCTGTCCCTGCGCCTGGGACAGACACTGGGACTGGACGACGTGCAGTTGCAGCACCTGCGCTGGGGCGCGTACCTGCACGACATCGGCAAGGTGACGCTGGGCGACGACATTCTGCGGAAGCCGGGGCCACTGACCCCGCAGGAGCGTGCGCTGATGCAAAAACATGTGATCCTCGGCGATCACATGCTGCGTGAGGAGATCTTCGTGCCGCGCGAGGTGCGGGCCATCGTGCGCTCCCACCACGAACGCTGGGACGGCGCGGGCTACCCGGACGGCCTCAGCGGCGAGGCGATTCCCCTGCTGGCACGTATTTTCAGTGTTGTGGACGTCTATGACGCCCTGATCAGCAAACGCCCGTACAAACCCGCCTGGACCCATGCGCAGGCCCTGGACGAGTTGCGGCGGGGGGCCGGGAGTCAGTTCGATCCCCATGCGCTGGCCTGCTTCGAGACGTTGTTCGGCCCCGACGGAGACGACCATGACGGATAACGACACGGCAGATCAGCATCAGGCGGGGCAGCCACGCGGCCCAGGGGTCAGCGGCCCAGATTCCAGCGCACCGGGCCAGAGCGGCGCAGACAGCAGCGCGGGAACCTCGGCGCTCCGGGAAGAGCTGCACGCCTTGCAGGTCCAGGCAACCGATCCTGGCAACACGGCGGCCACACGATTCCTGGCGTACCGCGAAGCGGCGTATATCGCTCTGGATCTCAGGGACCTCAAGGCAGCGATGGAGCATGCCCTGAACTGCCTGGTCTGGGCACGTGCCAGCGGGGACGGGCGTTCGCAGGTCAAGGCCCACGTGACGCTCGCGCTGGCCATGATGGAATCCTATGACGATGCGGGCGCGCAGCGTGAATTTGGGGTGGCACTCACGCTGGCAGGGGCGATTGCCGACGACCGTGGCGTGGCGCTGGTGGCGATCAACACCTCGCATTTCGAGCTGGAACGGCGCAACTACCACCAGGCCACCCAGCCGCTGCTGGAACTCCTGCACTCGCCGTCCATGGGGGCGCTGCTGGAACCCGGCGCACAGCAGCTCTGGGAGATCTTCCACATCAATTTCGTGGTCTCCGCCTCGGAAACCCTGCTGGCTGGCACCGCTGGCGTCAGCGCCGCAGCCCATCTGCCCGAAATCGAACGCCAACTGGCCGTTTCTGCCGCGCTGCTGGCCGTCAGACTGGAGGATCGGCACACCCTGAACCTGCTAGACACGGCGGCGCTGCTCGACGCCCTGACCCGGCACGCGCTGTGGACTGGTGAACTGACCGTCGCCCGCACGCTGGCCGACGAACACGTCCAGCTCACGAGCAACGCAGACTTTCCGCTGCTGTATGGCCGGGCACTGCTGGACCGCAGCCGCGTCTCCGCCCATATCGGGGATCTGGAAAACGCAATTCTGGATGCTGGGCGGGCCGTTGGCTATTTTCATGCGGCTGCCTCGGAATTGTGGGAGGCCCGCTCCAGGGAACAACTGGCCGCCATCTACGCCCGCGCGGGGCGTTACCGCGAGGCTTACGAGACCCAGCAGGAGGTGACCCGGGGGGTGGAAAACCTGTACCGGGATTACCACCAGCAGCGCGCCCTGGTCCGGCAGATCGCGCAGCAGGCGCGCGAGGCGGAGGTGCGCGCCGAGGCCCTGGCCGAGGCGGCGCTGCGCGACCCGCTGACCGGCGCACCCAACCGCACGCGGGCCATGCAGGTGCTGGCTGACCTGCATACTCGCGCCCGGCAGGACCGCCCGAGCGCAGTGGCCCTGCTCGACCTCGACCTGTTCAAGCGCGTGAACGACACGTTCGGACATCTGGTCGGGGACGCGGTGCTGACCGGGGTGACCCGCCTGCTCAGCGCCGAGTTGCGCGAACAGGACCTGCTGGCCCGTCTGGGCGGTGAGGAGTTCATCGTGATCCTGCCGGACGTGACGGCCCAGCAGGCGGAGACGGTCTGCCTACAGCTCCGCGACTCGCTGCAAAACGCGTCCTGGGAAACGCTGGCTCCTGGCCTGATAACCACAGGCAGTTTCGGGGTGGCCGTGCTGGATGGTGGACAGGACATCACCAGCGTCCTGATGAACGCTGACCGGGCGCTGTACGCCGCTAAGGCCGCTGGCAGAAACGCGGTCAGGGTGACGGCGAAACATGCTGACATCACCCGAAAAATGCAGCCCTACCTGTAATACGGCTTTCCCTGGTCAGTCCTATCGACGACGGTTGGGGGTGCGTCCGTGACAGGCACAAGGCGCGGCCAGCGAGGACGACAGACCTGCTGTCCCGGACGTGTCACATCCAGTTCTTCAGGGATTTTGGACCACACAGCTTTCAACGGCACACTACCCGCCCCAGAATGAGCGACACTGGAGCCACACCATGACGACTCCTCTCCAACTTCAGACGCTCAGCGGACAGGTTTTGCTGCCCTCCGGCGAATTGACCCCGGCGCGGCTGGAATTTGGCCGCCAGATCAGCGCCATCGTGCCAGATTCCACAGCTTCCACCGAGCGCCTGATCCTGCCGGGTTTCATCGACACCCATGTCCACGGCGGCGGCGGCGCAGACGCGATGGACGGCCCGCAGGCGGTGCGGACACTGGCCCGCTTTCACGCCTCACACGGCACCACCACGCTGCTGCCCACCACCATCACCAATCCCTGGGAGAAGGTGCTGGCGGCCTTGCATGGCATCCGGCAGGTAATGGACGAGGGCGGCGTGCCGGGCGGGGCAGACATCGTGGGCGCGCATCTGGAGGGGCCATTCATCAGTCCGGGGCGGCTGGGCGCGCAGCCACCGAACACGCTGGAGCCGACACCAGAGCTGATCGCCGAGGTGCTGGCTTTGAACGTGGTGCGGGCTGTGACCATCGCACCGGAACTGCCGGGAGCACTAGAAGCCTCGTTCGCAATGGCGCGTGCAGGCGTGCGAATCGGCGTGGGCCACACGCGGGCAGATACCGAGACCGTGACGGCCTTCCTGAACGCCCTGAACGCGGTGGGGGCCAGCACCTGCGCCACCCACCTCTACAACGCGATGGGGGGCATTGAGGGCCGCATTCCTGGCCCACCCGCCGCGTTGATGGCCGACGCCCACGCTTACCTGGAAGTGATTCTGGACAACATCCACGTTCACCCTGGCAGTTTCCGGCTGGCCTGCGCCGCCTCGCAACGCGTCATGCTGGTCACCGATGCCATGCGCGCCGCTGGCCTGGGCGATGGCATCAGCGAACTGGGCGGGCAGCGCGTGATCGTCAAGGACGGACAGGCGCATCTGGAAAACGGCTCTTTGGCCGGAAGCCTGCTGACGATGGACATGGCACTGAGAAACGCAGTTCAAGCTGGAATCTCGCTGGACGGAGCCAGCCGGATGCTGAGCGAAATACCTGCCCGTTCAGTGGGCCTGAGTGACCGGGGAATGTTGGAGCCGGGCTTGCGCGCCGATCTGGTGGTGCTGGACGTCGACTTGAATGTTCTAGAGGTTTATGTGGGGGGCAGCAGGGTCAATGCTGAGCCACAAACCCCAGAACCG
Source organism: Deinococcus sp. AJ005 (assembly GCF_009017495.1). Taxonomy (NCBI): domain Bacteria; kingdom Thermotogati; phylum Deinococcota; class Deinococci; order Deinococcales; family Deinococcaceae; genus Deinococcus; species Deinococcus sp. AJ005. Next base: position 30,471 of record NZ_CP044989.1, read on the forward strand.
CCTCGTTGAACTCCTCCGCCCGCTCCACAATCGGAATATGCCCGGTGCCAGGATACGTGATGAACTCCGCGCCGGGAATCTGGGCGGCCAAGTGCTGCCCATTCTCGTAGCGCACCAGCGGATCGGCGTCACCGTGAACCACCATCGTCGGCACCAGCAGCTTTTCCAAGTCAGCGGTCACGTCATGCGTGCGCGTGGAGCGAAACTGGCGGGCGTAACGCTCCGGCGTCAGCGGACGGTAGTCGGCATTGGCGGCAATCGCGTCGGAAGCCTCCGGGTGAGCGTCCAGAAAACCGGGGGCCATGATCAGGCCATAGGTGCGGCGGGCGCGTGCGCCAGGGGACAAGGAGAAATCGGGACGCAGGGCATCCAGGCCTGCTTCCTCTGGCCCCACATGACTTGCCCCGCCTGCCGAAGTGGAAACCAGCGTCAGGCTCTGCACCAGTTCCGGCCAGCGCACCGCCAGATTCAGGGCGATAAACCCGCCCATGCTGATGCCCACCACATGCGCGGGCGCGGCGTTCATGGCCCGCAGAAAGGCGGCGGCGTCATCGGCCTGATCGGCGGTGGAGTAATCGGCATCCGTTGTGTCACTGTCGCCCGTGTCGCGGTGGTCAATGGAGAAGGTGCGGTACTTTTCCCCAAAGACCGGGAGCTGTCCGCGCCAGCCCAGGCGGTTGCTGCCCAGCCCAGTCAGGAAGAGGACATTGCCCTGCGGATGTTCGGGCCTGATCTCGTCATAGGCCAGCGTGCGCGTGCCGATGTTGCAAAAGCGTGGTTCGGGAATCTGCTGGGTCATTAGAACCACTCCGATTGCATCTCTGAGGTGGTGGAATCGGCGCTGGCAAGCAGGTCTGCGTGCGCCTTGATCTTGGGCAACTCATGGGTGGCGAAGAAGCGGGCGGCCTGCAACTTGCCGTTGTAGAAGTTGGCGTCATCCCCCTTAGCATCCGGCAAGGCGCGGGCAGCGGCGGCGGCCTGCCTCAGCCACATCCAGCCGACGACGGTATGGCCCAGCATTTCCAGGGCGCTGTTGGCATTCGCCAGAAAGCGGTCCGGGCCAAGGTCCACAGCTTTACCGAGAATGACTTTCAGCGCGCTCTGATTCTGTTCCAGAGCGGTTTTCAGTGCGGCACGAATCTCGTCCAGCCCTTCCAACTCTTCAGAGGCTTGTAGATCGGCCTCAATATGCGACATCAACACTTCCAGTCCACGTCCGCCTGCCTGCGTCAGTTTGCGGCCCAGCAGATCGTTGCCCTGGATGCCCTCGGTTCCCTCATGGATGGGGTTCAGGCGGTTGTCACGGTAGTACATCTCCACCGGGTAATCGCGGGTGTATCCGGCCCCGCCCATCACCTGAATGGCGTCACTCAGCGCCTCCTGGCTGTACTTGCTGGGCCAGGATTTGACGATAGGCGTCAGCAGGTCCAGCAGCAGCGAGGTATCCGCGCGTTCCTCTTCCGGCCCGGTTTGCAGGTCATCTACCAGACTGGACGCGTACAGACCCAGCGCCATCCCGCCCTCCACGAAGGCTTTCTGCCGCAGCAACAGCCGCTTCACGTCCGCGTGGCCGATGATGGCAATAGCCGGGCTGAGGGGGTCTTTATTGCTGGCGGCGCGGCCCTGTGCGCGTTCGCGGGCGTAGTCCAGACTCGCCAGATACCCGGCGTAGCCCAGCATCACCGCGCCCATGCCGACGCCAATGCGCGCCTCGTTCATCATGTGGAACATCTGGCGCAGGCCCTGTCCAGCCTCGCCCACCAGTTCGCCCACCGACTCGCCGCCCTCACCAAAATTGAGCAGCGTGTTGGTGGTTCCCCGGTAGCCCATCTTGTGGTTCAGGCCCGCCAGCACGACGTTATTGCTCTCGCCGGGCGTACCATCGTCGTTAATTCTGTAGCGCGGCACCAGGAAGAGGCTGATGCCCTTCACGCCCGCTGCACCACCCTTAATCCGCGCCAGGACGAGGTGGACGATGTTCTCGCTCAATTCGTGTTCGCCGCCCGAAATCCACATCTTGCTGCCGCTGATGCTGTAGGTGCCGTCTTCACGGGGCGTGGCCGTGGTGGTGATGTCGGCCAGCCCGGACCCGGCGTGCGGCTCAGAGAGGGCCATCGTGCCGAACCAGCGGCCCTCCACCAGCGGCAGCATGTACTTCGCCTGCTGCTCCGGAGAGGCGAACACCCGCTGCAAATTGGCGTTGCCAATGGTCAGGAAGGGGTAGCCGCTGCTGCCCACATTGGCCGCCTGAAAGTGCGCCTGCACGGCCTGGGTCATCACCCACGGCAGTTGCAAGCCGCCCAGTTCCTCGTCGTGGTGAGCGCTGAAGAATCCAGCCTCGCGGAAGGCACGCATGGCGTCTTTCACCGCTGGCAAGAGCTGCACCTTGCCGTCCACCACATGCGGCTCGTTCATGTCGGACTCGCGGGCGTGGCTGGCGAAATACTTGTCGGCCACGTTATAGGCCAGATTCAGCACGTCCTCGTAGACCTCGCGGCTGTGATCGGCGAAGCGGGGGCGCTGGGGCAGAGCGGCGGTGTCCAGCACTTCAAACAGTTGAAAGCGTAAGTCTCGTTTACTCAGAAAGGGGGCCATTGGGGTTGCTCCTTGGTGGGAAGACCTGATTCGGCTGAGAATCGGCCAGAGGGATGTCCGTTTGCGTCTACTTTGAACGTTGACGTTAATATAGGGCATTCTATCGCCCGTCCCGTCCCCACTCCCCAGGAGGTTCCACCATGCGCGCCCTGATCTGCCAGACCTTTGACCAGCCCGAAACCCTGACCGTCCAGACCCAGCCCGATCCCACGCCCAGCGCCAATGAAGTGGTGCTGGAAGTCAAGGCGGCAGGCGTGAATTACCCTGACGCGCTGATGGTCATGGGCCAGTATCAGATCAAGCCTCCATTACCCTTCGTGCCAGGAGCAGAGGCAGCAGGCATCATTTGCGCTGTTGGGGAAGGCGTCAAGCACCTGAAAGTCGGACAGCGGGCGGTGGCCTTCACCGGGCTAGGCGCGTTCGCCTCTCATCTGAAGGCAGACGCGGCGACGGTCATGCCGCTGCCGGACGGCATGGATTTTGAGGTGGCGGCCACGTTGCCCCTCGCCTACGGAACCACCATGCACGCACTGGTGGACCGCGCCCAACTCAAGGCAGGCGAGACCCTGCTGGTATTGGGCGCAGCGGGCGGCGTGGGACTGGCAGCGGTGATGATCGGCAAGGCGCTGGGCGCACGGGTGATCGCGGCGACGGGCAGCGACGAGAAGCTGCAATTAGCCCGCGAACACGGTGCGGACGAGGGTTTCAACTACGCCACCGAGGACATGCGCGAACGCCTTAAAACCCTGACGGGCGGCAAAGGGCCAGACGTGATCTTTGACCCGGTGGGCGATAAATTTGCCGAACCCGCCTTCCGCAGCATCGGCTGGGGCGGGCGTTATCTGGTGATCGGTTTCGCAGGGGGAGAGATTCCGAAGTTGCCCCTGAATCTGCCGCTGCTCAAAGGCGCGTCGCTGGTGGGCGTGTTCTGGGGCGAATTTGCCAAGCGTGATCCAGCAGCCAATGCTCGCAATCTGGCGCGGCTGGCAGGCTGGGTGATGGACGGGACGGTTAAACCTCTGGTCAGTCAGCGCTATTCGCTGGAGGATGGTCCACAGGCCATGCGCGATCTGCTGGAACGGCGCGTCACGGGTAAGGTGGTCATCACCCCTTGAGCGAGCTTTCCACGACACCTGAGCAGACCGCCTTCTACACCACCGCCGAACTGGCCCGCGAAGCTGGGGTCACGCGCCGCACGGTGATGCATTACGCCGAGTTGCAACTGTTGACCCCCGATCTGACCACGGTGTCGGGGCGGCTGCTGTACGGGCCGTATTCGTTGCGCCTGCTGCGCGATCTGATTGACCTGCGCTCGCTGGGGATGCCCTTAGACGAGGCCCGTGACATGGTCACCCTGCGCCGCGCCACCCACGATCTGGCGGGCAACCGCCGCCGCGACTGGAAGCGTGAGGACGTGCCCCTGAGTGATGAGCGTTTGCAGGCCCTCCAAACCCGCCTGCGCGCCATCAACGCGGCGTATGAGCGGCAGGCGGACAATCTGGCCCGCCTGGACCGCTGGTTGACCAAACGGTTTACGGGCGACGAATAGGTCAGGCAGGAGTTGAGCGTGTTCTGGCATTCAACACAAATCCAGTGATCCCCTAAACAGAGCGTTTGCAACAGCAGAAGACGACGCTGCATCAAGCCGATTTGGGTTGCTCGTCACGTGACGAGCAACCCCTTCATTTTCCCTTCCTCGCACCAATCGCCTGAGATGTCCGGTAGTCCGTGGGTCTGGGAACGCTCAGGCCGTATCAGGTTGAGCCATTTGAAGATGACTGAGGTGCTGGAGCAAGTCCGCAGTGAAGGCGTCCAAACTGCCGTCCACCTTGGCTCTGGAGGCCAGCCGCGTGACTTCCTGCGGGTCCGGCTGGCCGACAATCATGCCCATACGCAGCAGGGCGTACTCACTGACGCTCAGGCGTTCGCGGAGCAGGAATTGCAGGGTCTTGAGGGCCGCCTCCACCTGCGCTTCCAGGGGTTGAGGCTCGTCGGTGGCCTCCACCAGCGTGGGCATGTTGGAGGGTGAGGTGCTGCTTTTTTTCTTCGCCTTCTCTCTGGGGGCATCCGGTTCAGGGTACTTGTCGTCAGAATCGCGGATGATGTCCACCAGCAACGCCGAGCGGTTGCGGGCTTTGAAGCCGCCTGCGAGCAACCGGATGAACTTGGAAAGCCGCTCCTGCACGTGCTTCTCGCCGTATTCCTCAATCAGCCTGCGGGCCACCGCGCCGGACACCCGGTACTCCTCCAACTCCATGATCAGTGGGCTGTCGGGCAGGGTGGATTCCTCCTGGCCCGCCAGATCGGCGAAGCGGTAGGTCAGTTCCTGCTTCTGCCCCCGGCCCTCGTATTCCACCGCGCTCAGGTATTGCCGCTCCATCAGTTCCTCATGCGCGCCCTGCAAGGTGGAGCGAATCTTGTTACTGCGGCGGTCCACGATCTTGCACGCCTCGGCCCAGTCAATCAGGTTGACGGTAAAAGATGCCAGCGGCTCACGCGGGTCCTCGGGCGGGTAGCGCCGCGCGTCCAGCAGGCGGTACAGGGCGCGGGTCAGCGGGCGGTCCAGACTGGTCAGAAATTCCAGATCCAGCGGCTTGGTGTACTGGGCGCGGATGGATTTGGTGATCGGCGAGGCCAGCCTGATCTTGAGGGTGCTGCTGCGGCTCAGGCCCAGGTCCTCATCCCCGCTGGTGAACTCCAGGGCTTCCAGGTAGTTGAAGGTCACTGTGGTCCAGTTGCCCCGGCGGTGGTCCCGCCACGCCTCCGAGGCGGTGTAGGTAGAAGTTCGCAGCCGGAACAGTGTTTGACGCAGGTTCTGGTAGTAGCGCCCGGAATCGTGCAGACCAGCGCGTTTCAGAATCTGGTAGGCGGTGGTGTGCAGTGTGCCGTCTTCCGGACAACCGTCCTCCACGTACAGATCGATCAACGCGGTGGAGATGTCACCGTCCAGCCCGTGCGGCACACCGCCGTACTTGGGAATCGCGTCGCAGCTCAGCCGGGCGGGCCGGCCCTCGACATGAAAATCGACGGTCCATGAAGTAAAGCTGTCTGGCACGCGCTCCTGGATGCTAATCAACCCCAGCCGTCCCACGTTGGCCTCGTCAATGCGCGAGATTTCTCTGGGGGAAGCAGGTCTGGTTGCCGAGCGTGATTTTGGAGAACGTTTGGTGCCAGTCAACGCCATTTCCTCCCGGTTTTGGTTTATGCATAATACCCTTCAAAAAGGCTCAAAACCACTACCGTACTACTCAGGCGATTCGGTATTCCAAGTACCGGACTACTCAGGCGGTTCGAGTGGCGAGATTTGGGCTAAAAATCGTCTGAGTCAGAATTATCAGCTTGTTTTAGACTGGTCTTCCAAACTACCGGACTACTCAGGCGATTGGGGGCCAAACTACCAGACAACTCAGGCGATTCGGTCTTACAAGTACCGGACTACTCAGGCGATTGACCTCTTACAGCTACCGGACAACTCAGGCGATTCGGTCTTACAAGTACCGGACTACTCAGGCGATTGGCAGTTTCAACTACCGGACTACTCAGGCGATTCGGTCTTACAAGTACCGGACTACTCAGGCGATTGGGGCCAAAACTACCGGACTACTCAGGCGATTCGGTCTTACAAGTACCGGACTACTCAGGCGAAAAATCCGAAAAACGCCGTGTTTTCGGGCTTTTGGCCGCCACCCCTGATGATGATCATCAAATCTTTTTAAAAGCTTTTAAAAGCTCTAAAAGATCATCATCAAGGCACGCTCGGCCCATTTCCGGCTGAGCCATTTCTCCAGACCTCCCGAAATGGGTCAAAAGCGGACTTTCAGAGGCCTAACAGTCCCGCTCCACCTCACCAAACCCCCTGTGCGCTCACCAGAGGGTTGTGGAGTGGCCTGCCAGGAAATTCACGTCTCTCTGTCCGATCAGCATTCTGCCAGGGTCTTAACGGCCTTCCTGCTGCCATCTTTGCATGTCAGATTTTATACATTTGTATGTATAATAGATACACACTGTTCTGGACGGCGTTTCAGGTCATTTTAGCCTGTTTTTAGACCTTCTGGCCCGGTCAAGTCGCCTGTGATGTCCGTGCTTTGTTCCCGTTGCCGGGAAATCCTTGGCCCCTGCCTTCGCACCTCCGTCTTGTCCACCCGCCCTAAACTCCGTATGGTGGCTGGCAATGACAACCAAACGAGTGTTAGGCAAACTTGCGCGTGCCGATCTGGAGCCAGATGCAGATCTTTGACCCCACCATTTTCCCGATTCTGGCGGCAGATGGGCTGACCAACGGGGCCGTTTACGCGTTGCTTGCGCTTGCGCTGGTGTTGGTCTTCGCCGTGACGCGCGTGATCTTTATTCCGCAAGGCGAATTCGTGGTTTTCGGCACGCTGACGCTGGCCGCCTTGCAACTGGGCCGCACGCCGGGAACGCTGTGGCTGGTGCTGGCACTGCTGGGCATTGCCGCGCTGATGGAAGCCTTCTCTCTAGCAAGGAACGGACAGGCGCGGCGTGGCCTGATGACGGTGGGAGTCGCGGCGCTGCTGGGCGTGGGCATCTGGGCGCTGACGGGCTGGCTGGCCCCGCTCAAAGCTCCGCTGTGGGTCCAGGTGATTCTGACGTTGGGGCTGGTGGCTCCGCTTGGCCCACTTCTGTACCGTGTCGTCTATCAGCCTCTGCAAAACGCCACAGTCCTGGTTCTCCTGATCGCCTCGGTTGCGCTACATCTGGTACTGACTGGCCTCGCACTCGTCTTTTTCGGCCCCGAAGGCTCCCGTACTCCAGCCTTTTTTGAGGGCAATCTGACGCTGGGGCAGGTCACGCTGAGCTGGCAAAGCATTCTGGTGATCGTGGCCTCGGCGGCGCTGATGCTGGGGCTGTACCTGTTCTTCGAGCGCACCATGCCCGGCAAAGCGCTGCGGGCCACCGCCGTCAACCGCCTCGGGGCGCGGCTGGTGGGCATCAGTCCGTCCTCGGCGGGGATGCTGACCTTCACGCTGGCGGCGCTGATCGGGGCGCTGGGCGGCGTGCTGATTGGCCCCAGCGTGGCCGTGACCTACGACAGCGGCTTTCTCATCGGTCTCAAAGGTTTCGTGGGCGCGATCATCGGTGGGCTGGTGAGCTACCCACTGGCGGCGGCGGGAGCGATTCTGGTGGGCCTGATCGAGAGCTTCGCGTCTTTTAGCCTCTCGGCCTGGAAGGAAGTGATCGTGTTCACGTTGATTCTGCCCGTGCTTCTGTGGCGCTCATTGACCACCCGCCATATCCCGGAGGACGAGGAATGACCCCGTCTCAAACCTCTCTGAAATTTTCCCTTCGCCTGGGCCTGAGCATTGCCGCCGTGCTGATCGCGCTCTCGCTGCCCCTGATGCTGCCGCTTTTTCAGGTCACGCTGCTGACCAACATCCTGATTTTTTCCATCGTCGTGACCGGACTGGTGCTGCTGACCGGTATCCTGGGACTGACCAGTTTCGGGCAGGCGGCGTTCATGGGCGTGGGCGCCTATACCACTGCCGTGCTGACCGCGCAGATGGGCTGGAATCCGTGGCTGTCGCTGCCCGTCTCGTTGCTGGTCACGGGTCTGATCGCGTGGTTTCTGGGTCTGCTGACCCTGAGGATGCAGGGCCATTATCTGCCGCTGGCCACCATCGCCTGGGGCATCAGTCTGTTCTACGTGTTCGGCAACACCCCGGCGCTGGGCGGCTTTACAGGATTGACTGACATTCCGCCCATTTCTGTCCTTGGTCTGGAGCTGACCTCGCCGCGTAACTTTGCGTATCTGGCCCTGGCCTGCCTTGGGGTGGTGGCGCTAGGCGCACAGTTTCTGCTGTCCAGCCGCACCGGGCGGGCCATGCGGGCGCTGCGTTCGGGACCGATGGTGGCCGAGGCATTCGGTGTGTCCGCCTTTGGTCTGCGGGTACAGGTCTTCGTCCTCTCGGCACTGATGGCAGCGCTGGCGGGCTGGCTCTACGCGCACAGCCAGCGTTTCGTCAATCCCACGCCGTTCAGTCTGCAAGCCGGGATCGAATACCTGTTTATGGCTGTGGTGGGCGGCTCGCAGCATGTCTGGGGCGGCGTGCTGGGTGCGGGACTGATCACCCAGATTCGTGAGCAGCTCCGCGACATCCTGCCCGGTCTGCTGGGGCAACAGGGCAATTTTGAGGTCATCGTGTTTGGGGCGCTGGTCATTCTGGTGCTGCAATTCGCGCGCCAGGGGCTGTGGCCGTTGCTGGAACGCCTGTTGCCGCAGGAGGGCATCCGCATTTTGCCGGAGCGTGAAAAGCTCTCGCCACGCCCCAAACCTGCTCCCGGTACGCCGCTTCTGAGCGTTAAAAATGCGGTCAAGCAATTTGGCGGCCTGCGTGCGGTGGGGGATGTCTCGTTTGACCTCAACGCCGGGGAAATCCTGGGGTTGATCGGTCCCAACGGCGCGGGCAAAAGCACCATGTTCAACCTGATTACTGGCGTCAACCCAGCCACCTCGGGGCAGATCACCTTCATGGGCCAGGACATCAGCCGCCGCAGCGCAGGACAGATTCACCGCCTGGGCCTGAGCCGCACCTTTCAGCACGTCCACCTGCTGCCCGATCTGACGCTGCTGGAAAATACGATGATGGGCGGCTACGCGCGTGGCAAGGCCGGAATCGTTCGCAGCCTGCTGCATCTGGAGCGCGGGGAGGAGGCGGCCCTGCAACACGAGGCATTGCGTCAACTGGAGCGTGTCGGGCTGGGCGCGCAGGCATTCACGCTGGCGGGCAATCTGGCGCTGGGGCAGCAGCGGGTGCTGGAAATCGCCCGCGCCTTGGTGGCCGATCCCACATTGCTCCTGCTGGACGAACCCGCCGCCGGACTGCGCTACGGCGAGAAGGCCGAGCTGATCATCCTGCTCAGGAAACTGCGCGACGAGGGGGTCACGGTGCTCCTCGTCGAACACGATATGGATCTGGTGATGGGGTTGGTGGACCGTCTGGTGGTCATGAATTACGGCGAGAAACTGGCCGAGGGTTCCCCGCAACAGGTGCGCGACAATGCGGACGTGCGTGAGGCTTACCTGGGCGTCGACATGGAAGAGGAGGGCGCGGCATGACTTCCGATCTGCTTCTCGAAGTCCGTGACCTGCACACCCGTTATGGCCGCGTGGAGGCGCTGAGCGGTGTGTCGCTCGAAGTTCCCGCCGGGCACATCGTCAGCGTGATCGGGGCGAACGGGGCAGGAAAGACCACGCTGATGAACTCGGTGATGGGCATTCTCCCCAGCACGGGCGAGCTGCTTTACGAAGGCCAGTCTCTGCGCGGCATCCCACTGGAAACCCGTGTGGCACGTGGCATTAGTCTGGTGCCGGAGCGGCGTGACCTGTTTGCCTCTATGAGTGTGGCCGACAATCTGACCCTGGGCGCGTACAGCCGCCGTCAGCAGAAGTGGCGCGGCGATCTGGAGCACGTCTATGAGCGCTTTCCGCGTCTGCTGGAGCGGCGCAAACAACTGGCGGGCACGCTGTCAGGCGGCGAGCAGCAGATGCTGGCGATTGGCCGGGCCTTGATGGGCAAGCCCAGATTGCTGCTGCTGGACGAGCCGTCGCTGGGCCTCGCGCCGCTGATCGTGCGCGACATCCTGCGAATCGTCAAGCAACTTCAGGCCGAGGGCGTGACCGTGCTGCTGGTGGAACAGAATGCGCGGGCCAGTCTGGCGATCAGCGACAGCGGCTACGTGCTGGAAACGGGCGAGGTCAAGCTCAGCGGCCCGGCACGCGAACTGGCACAGAACCCGGAGCTGACGGCCAGCTATCTGGGCGGGTAAACGACAAGGTGAAAGCCCCCTCCGAAAGTTGGAGGGGGCATTTTACTGGGTCGGCGGATCAGTCGCCGGGGACGGGGGTGCCGCCCATCTGCACGGGAGCGTCAGGCTTCAGGCGGCGGCGCTCGAACTGCCAGAACACGGTGGGCACTACGTAGAAAGTCAGCAAAGTACTGGTCACCACGCCGCCCAGGATCACGATGCCCAGGCCCCGGCGGAACTCCGCGCCGTCGCCCTGGCCCAGGATCAGCGGAATACTGATCACCAACACGGTCAGGGTGGTCATGAGAATCGGGCGGAAGCGCAGTTCGGCAGCCTCGATCAGCGCCTCCCTCAGCGGCAGGCTGCGGGCGCGCTCGGTCACGAATTCCAGATACAGGATGGAATTCTTGGTGGACAGGCCCAGCAGGACCACCATCCCCAGCACCGTGATCACGTCCAGATTCACGCCGAACAGGCCCAGCGTCCACAGTGCGCCCACGATGGCGATGGGCACGGGCAGCAGCAGGTAGATGGGGTAGCGGAACGAGTTGAACTGGCTGCCCAGCACCAGATAGGTCAGCAGGATCGAACTGATCATGATGATCGGTCCGAAGAACACCAGATCGCCCGTCAGGCCCGAGCTGCCGAAGGCGCTGGCGTTGCCCAGGGTGACGCTGTCTTTCAGCAGTCCCGCGTCGCCCACACGTTTTTCCAGCACTGCCTGATAGGCGAACGGATTGGGGCCGCCCTGCTTGAGGTTGATGTCCAGCGTGGCGGTGTACGCCTTGTTCAGGCGGCTCAGGGTGGCCGGGGCCTGCGCCACCTGAAACGTGCCCAGCCCACTGAGGGGCAGGTTGGCGTTCAGCGCGGGCGAGTAGACCGTCTGCGACAGCAGGCTCTGCTCGTCGCGGATCAGCGAGGGGTCCAGCCGCACCACGATGTCCACACTCTGATCGCCGTCGCGGACGCTGCCCGCCACCGAGCCATCGTTATAGGTCCGTAGCGCCTGGGCCACGTCACTGGCGCTCAGGCCGGTGCCGGACAGCCGGTTGGGATCGGGAATGAAGGTGCGTTCCTGGGTGGTGGCGCTCAGGCTGCTCTTGACCGTGCGGATGTTGGGATCTTTGCGGAGCAGACGCACGACCTCCCGGTTGCGCTCCAGCAGCAGCGCCTGATTGGGGGCGGTCAGTGCCAGCGTCATGTCGGCGCTGCCGCCGGGTCCGGTCTGCTGGGAGGCCACCGTCAGCTCCGCGCCGGGCCGGTTCGCCACCACGGGGGCCAGCAGGGTGCGGTACTCGGCGCTCAGCAGGTCCAGTCCCTGGCGCTCCTCCTTGGGAATCAGGGTCAGGGTCAGGCTGGAGGCGTTGGCGCTGTTGCCGCCCACCAGACTGCCGCTGCCCACGCTGGTCTGTACCAGCCGGACCTCCTTGCGGGCCAGCAAGCGGTCCTCGATCTGGCGGGTCACGGCGTTGGTGGTGGCCAGATCGGTGCCCACCGGCAGCGTCAGGTCCACGTTCAGGATGCCGCTGTCGGTCTGCGGCACGAAGGCGAAGCCCAGTTTCGGCGCGATCAGCACGACGCTGCCCATGAAGGCCAGGGCCACCAGCATCACGATCCAGGGCCGCTTGAGGGCGTTCCCCAGGCTGCGGGCATAGGCGCGGGCCACGCCCGTCACGCCTTTGATGGTGACGCCGTGCAGGGTGCCGGTCAGCGCTTCCAGGAAGGCGTACAGCACGGTGACGACATAGCGCACCAGCGTCCAGACGACGGGGGCCAGCAGGGCGGCCAGGATCAATTTGACGGGCAGGGGGAGGCCCGTGCCCGAGAGGGCCAGCCCCGTGACCGTGCCGCCCAGGATCAGGGCCAGGACGCCGGGCACTGTTTTGACTCCGGCCAGCGTGCGCCGGAACAGCTCGGGCAGGCGGGCCACGATGGGGGGCAGCTCGGCCCAGCTCACGCTGCGGGCCTCGGCGGTGTAGGCCAGCCGCACGGTCAGGAACAGCAGGCTTTCCAGCCACGACAGCGTAATGGCGGCGGCGATGCCCAGCCCGAACTGGCTGAAGAACTGGCCCAGGATGCCGGGGAAGAAGCTCAGCGGGATCAGCACGGCCAGCAGCGAGAACGACGCGGCGGTCACCGCTGAGAAGACCTCGCTGGCCCCCAGCAGCACGCTGCGGACCTGGCCGTAGCCCATGTCGCGGTAACGCTGCACGTTCTCGGCCACCACGATGGAATCGTCCACCACGATGCCGATGGCCACGATGATCGCCAGCAGCGAGATGATGTTGAAGGTGAAGCCCAGCAGCCCGAACAGCAGGGGCGCAGCGCTGATCGAGATCGGAATCGCCAGGATCACCGAAAACACGGTGTTCAGGCGGCCCAGGAACAGCAGGCAGATCAGGCCCACGGCGGCCACCGCGATCAAGAATTCCTTGAAGGTGTCCGAAACGGTGGCGCGCGTCTCACGGGTGGTGTCGTTGGCCAGCTTGAGGCTGTATCCCTGGGGCAGCGGCTGGGCTTTCATGGCGGCCAGCACGTTGTCGGTCACGGCCACAGAATTGGTTCCCGAGGCCTTTCGCACCGAGAGCAGCACGGCAGGCTGACCGTTGACCCGCGCGAATGAGGTAGGTGAGGCGCTGCCGTCACGCACGCTGGCCACGTCCGCCACCCGCAGCCCGTTGGCCGGATCGACGATGATGCGGCCCACATCAGCGGCGCTGCGCGGGGTGTTGCGGGTGCTAAATCCCGTGGTGTTGCCACCCTGCGTCAGCGTACCGGCGGGCAGGTCCAGCGCCGAGCCGCTGATGGCCCCGGTGACGCGCGCGGGCGTCAGGTTGTAGCTTTGCAGGCGGGTGGGGTCCAGCAGCACCTGGATCTTGCGTTCCGGCCCACCCGACAGCCGCACGTCGGCCACGCCCTCAACGCGTTCCAGCCGGGGCACCAGGGTGTCCTCGGCGTAGGAAGTCACGTCGTCGGGTTTGGCGCTGCCACCCAGCAGGGCCAGCGACAGGATCGGGGTGGCGTTGGGATCGAATTTCTGAACCACCGGGGCGTCCGCGCCGTTGGGCAGGGAACCCCGGATGGCGGCCACCGCCTGCGACACGCTGTTGGCTGCCGAGTCGATGTCGGTGCTGTCGGCAAAGGTGATAACAACCGCCGACTGGTTGCTCACGGAGGTGGTGTTGATGTCCACCACTCCGGCCAGGGTGCTGACCGCGTCCTCGATGCGGCGGCTGACCTCGCGGTCCACCTGATCGGGGTTCGCGCCCGCGTAGGTGGTGCTGACCGCCAGGATTGGCACCTCGAAATTGGGCAGCAGTTCCACGCCCAGCCGGAACACCGAGACCAGCCCCAGCAGCGCCACCAGCACGAAAATGCCGATGGAAAAGACATAGTTGCGGACGCTGAAGCGCACGAAGGGGTTGATCACCGGCTCCGGCGTGCCGTCGGGCAGCGTGCCGCGTGGAGCATTCAGGTCACCGGATTCGTGGGTACTCATGGCGCACTCTCCACGGGTTTGGCGGCATCCTTAGCGCCTGTATCCACCGCGATGGCCGCGCCGTCCTGAAGGCTGCCGGGCAGTGGATTGATCACCGACTGGCCGGGGTCCACGCCCGAAACGGCCAGTTGGCCGCCAGACTCGGCAATCACGGTGACCACGCGGCGTTCAGCCTTGCCGTCCACCGCCACGAACACGGCGTTCTCGCCGCCGTCCACCTGTACGGCGCTGCTGGGAATCAACACGCCCTGGCCCAGATCGGCGCGGTAGCGCACCTGGGCCGCCGCGCCCACCGGCAGTTTCTCGCCGCCCTGCACGCGCGCGGTGATGGGCACCAGCCGGTCACTGCCCGCGATGCCGGGGCTACCCTGCACCGTCGCCACGTAATTGACGCCGCCGTAGCCCAGATTCAGCTTGGTCCCATCGGCCAGCGCGAAGGCGTCGCTGCTGGGAATGTTGAACTTGGCGCGGATGCTGCCGGGGTCCACCAGCCGGAAGACGGCGGTGCCCTGCGCGGCAAATTCGCCGACCCTGGCGCTGATGCTGGCCACCGTTCCGGCGAAGGGTGCCCTGACCCCGGTGCGCGCCAGATTCTCCTCGGCCTGCCTGACCCCCGCCTGTGCGGTTTCCAGGGCCACCCGTTGCAGGGGCACGCTGCCCTGTGCGCTGCGCCCGTTCTGTTCCAGATTGTTGCGGGCTGAGGACAGGCCCGACTGCGCCTGCGCCAGCGTGGCCCGCGCCGCCTGAAGGTCCGCCAGACTGATGCCGCCCAGTCCGTACAGCGTCTCGGCGCTCTGTGCGTTCTGCCGCGCCTGGGCCAGCGTCGCCTCGGCGGACGCCACGGCGGAGGTCAGCGACGCGCCCGCGTTGGCCGTGGAGTTCTGGGTCTGTTGCAAGTTGATCTGGGCCTGCTGGACCTGCAACTTCGCATTTTGCAGCGCCTGCTGCTGTTGCGTGTCGTCAAGTTGCACCACCACCGCGCCCGCGCCCACCTGTTCACCCTCATCGGCCAGCAGGCGCGTGACTGTGCCGCCGCTCTGGGTCGCAACCTGCGAGTCCTTCTGCGCCGTGATGATGGCGCTGGAACTGCGCTGCACCCGGAGCGTGCCCTGCTTCGCGGTAACAGTCTGCACTTTCAGGACCGTGGTCTTGGCCGGGGCGGTGTTCAGATCGTTGCCCTGGGGCTTGGCCTCCTGACCGGGCCGCGAGCAGCCGGCCAGCAGGGTGGTCAGGACCAGCAATGGCAACACCTGCTTCATTTTGCCAGTCCAATTCATTTGACCAGCCCGGCTTATTTGACCAGTCCAGTTCATTTTGCCAGTCCGGTCACGTCCACGCCGGAGGCCGCCCCCAGCGCCGCGAGGGCCTTCCACAGTCCGTCACTGGCCTGGGTCACGGCAAAGTCGGCCTGAGCGGCCTGGACCTCGGCCTGTTGCACTTCCACGGCGGCGGCGGTCCCGGCCTTCAGGCGGGCGCGGGCCTGACTGAGGGTGGTTGCAGCATTGGCGCTTTGCTGGCGGGCGATCCCCACCCCTTCCTGGGCATTCTGCACAGCGACGTAGGCGTTGCGTACCCCGGTCCCGGCGGCCTTCAAGGCGTCGTCCAGACCGCGCTGGGCGTTGGCCTGGGCGGTGCGGGCGTCTTCCAGCGTGCGCGCGGGCGTGTAGTCGTTGTCCGCCAGCTTGACCTGCAAGGCCGCGAGGCTCAGGCCGTTACTGGCCTGGCTCAGCGACGGCAGGCGTTTTTCAAGTCCCGCCTGTAACGTGGCGAGGCTGGCGTCCAGCCTGGGCGGGGCGGGTGGATCAGCCAGGGTCAGCACCGTCCCAGTGGGCAGGCCCAGCGAACGGGCCAGTTGTGACTTCAGCACCGGAAGTTGCGCCTGTGCGTCGGCCAGTTCCTGGGTGTCGCTGTTCAGGCTGGTCTGGGCGCGGTTCACGTCCAGTTGCGTCGCCACTTTCGCGGCCAGCCGCGCCTGTGCGATTTGCAGGTTGCGTTTGTCCAGCGCCACCTGCGCGCTGTTCAGACTGATTCGCCCGTTCGCCTCGTAGGCGGCCAGATACTGCCCGATCACGGTCTGTGCCACGTTCAGCTTGGTGCCGTCCAGTGTGACCGCCGCCGCCGTGTTGTCCTGCTCGGCCTGCGTCAGCGTGGTGATGATGCTGGTGGGGTCCGCGCGTACCGCCCGCAGGTTGGCCTGGGCCTTTTGCAGGTTGGCGCGGGCGGTGGTCACGTCCGGCCCACCCGCCAGGGCGCGGCTCACGGCGCTGGCCAGGGTCAGTTTGGTGGCGTCCGTCTGCGCGGCGGCGTGGCCCGGTGTGGTGGTCAGCCCGAGGGTCAGCAGGACGGTCAGAATGCGGGTGGTGTGGGTGGTCATGGTTGGCCTCCGGGGGCAGGGGTAGGTGGGGCGGGTTCGGGGGTGGACGGCGCGGGGGCAGGTGTGACGCCGGGCGCTGGTGGAGTCGGCATGGGCACTGGTGGAGTCGGGACGGGGGGAGTCGGGAGAGGGGCTGGGGCAGGCGTGATGGGCAGAACCGGGATCTGGCCCAGCAACACCGGGTCCAGTTCGCCCGTGGCCTGGAGCAGTTGCAGTGCGGCCAGTTCCACCGCCGCCGCCTGAGCGTCAATGGCGTTCTGCGCCTGCGTCACGCCCAACGCGGCCTGATCGATGTCCAGCGGCGTGCCCAGTCCGGCGTCCACGCGGGCGCGGGCGCTCGCAAGCGCGGTCTGGGCGCGGGTCAACGCGGTCCCCAGGCTGGTCAGCCCTCCCACCTCATCCTGATAGTCCGATAGGCGGGTGCGGACATCGAGATCCACGCCCTGCCGCGCGCTGCTCAGGCCCAGTTGCGCCTGCTGCACGCCCTGGCTGGCCTGCGCAAGTTCCCCGGCCCCCGCGCCGCCCAGCAAGGTGTAGGTGCCGCTCAGCGACAGCGCCACCCCGCTTGGAATCTCGCCCGTGTCCTTCAGCGGAAGGCTGACCTGCACGCCCAGCACGCCGGTTCTGGAATTTAGGCTGCCGCTGACGGTGCGGCCCGCGTTGCCCTTGGCATCACTGAGCTGCCCGGCGCGCACGCCAGCGGTCAGGTCCGGCAGGCGGGCGTCGCGCTGCGCGGCGGCCAGGGCGGCCTGTGCGTCGGCCAGCGCCACCTCGGCCTTCGCGATTTCCGGGCGGGCGCTCAGGGCGCGTGACAGCAAGGTATTCAGATCACTGGAGGGGGCCAGATTGGGCAGGCTGCCGAAGCTGCTCAGATCGCTGGGCAGCGCCAGGGGCCGCCCCAGCACGCGGGTCAGTTGCGCCGCCGCCAGATTCACGCCGCGCACCGCTCTGTCCCGCGCTGCCTGGGCCGATTCCAGCGCCGATTGCCGCTCCAGCACGGCCTCTGCCGTGATCAGATTCTGGGCGCGTTGCTCGTCGGCCACTGCTCGCAGGCGGACGCTCAGGGCCAGTTGCGCGTCGGCCTGGGCCACCCCGGTCACGGCGCTGCGTGCCCCGGCAAACGCCTGCGCGGCCTGAATGGTCAGCGTGGCGCGGCTGTTGCGCAGGTCCACTGCCGCTGCCGCCAGCGCGCGTTCGGCGCTGTGGACCGCCTCGCGGGCGGGGGACCACGGCAGCAAGTTCAACGCGGCGCTCACGTTCAGCGTGGTGCTGCCCTGCCATTCGCCCGTGTCCCAGGGCACCTTGGTCAGGTTGCCGTCGGCCCCCACGCTCAGGCTCAGGCCCGCGCGGGTGCGGGCGCTGTCCAGGGCAAGCTGCGCGGCGCGGTACGTCAGGTCCGCCGACTGCCAGCCCGGAGACCCACGCAGCAGCGCCAGCACATTATTCAGCGTGAACGGCGCGGTCTGGACCTGGACCGGGTCAACCGAGGTCTGTTGCAGCGGGAGCGGCGTGGGTACCGTTGGAGCTGGAGTGGGCGCAATCGGAACTGGCGCAGTCAAAGTGGGGGCAGTCGGTACCGGTGCAGGGGGCGGCGCGGTCTGCGCGTGGCCTGCGCCCAGCAGGCCCAGGCTCAGGAGGGCCGAGAGAAAAAGGGTAGGGAAACGTCGTGTCATGGGGTGAACCTCGGAACAGGGGTGGAGAGCATCAGATTCGGCGTGTGGAGTTTCTCGTGCAGAGTTTCTAGAGTGGCCACTTACTTTCGGGCAAGATGCTACACCCTCGCTCCCGGTCCAGACCACCCTCCAAAGGTGGAGGCAGGCCAGAAAACGGCACGGTCACGGCGTAAGCCCCGGCCACAGCAGGTCCAGCAGCCCGCGCACGAAGCGCCCGGCATCCATCGGCTCGCGTCCGGTCTGGTTCATCATGTGTTCCTGATGCACGTAGGTGGTCAGCGCGCCCAGAATGGTCAGGGCCGTGACCTCGGCGTCCAGCGGGCGCACCCGGCCCAGCCCCAGCTCGGCGCGCAGGTAACGGGCCAGCACCTCCGCGTCCTGGCGCACCGGGTTGCCCAGCCGCTCCAGAATGCGGTTGTGTTCGGGATCGTGCCCGCGCGAAAGCACCGTCATCAGGTTGGGTATGATCGCGGCAGCCTCCCCCAGAAATTCCATGAACGCCTGTTCCAGATTGACCCGGACCTCGCCCTGCCCCAGCCGCTCCAGCAGATTCGCGCGCCAGTGGGCGTAATCGTGCAGGCCCACTGCCGCCTCGAACAGGTCCTCCTTGCTGGCGTATCTCTTGAACAGCGTGCCTTCCGAGATCCCGGCGCGGCGGGCGATCTCGGCGGTGGTGGCGGCAAATCCCTGCTCCAGAAAGACCTCACGGGCCGCCTCCACGATCTGCTCGTCGGTAATGGTGCGGGGACGGGCCATAAGTGAGGTTCTACTGCATTAACTCTGGAACCTACCGTGAAGGTGGTTACGCAATGCCGGAGAACTTGACAGCCCAACCCAGTTGGCGCAATGTATAGGAACACGATAGAGCAACCCAATACAGGGCAATTCAATACAGGGATACTCAATACGGAGCAGCCCAATACACAGGAGGCCCAGCCATGTCCACCGCACCGCCCACCCCGCCCGACGCCAATCTTCTGCGCGGTCACCTCGATCTGATCCTGCTGAGCATCATCCAGGGACCGCCCAAATACGGCCTGGAGATCAGCAAACTGGCCCAGACCGCCACCGACGGCTACTTTGACCTGAAGGTGGGCAGCCTGTACCCGGCGCTGCACCGACTGGAAAAGGCGGGCTTTGTTCGCAGCGAATTTACCAGCGGCCCACGCAGCGGCAATCAGGTCAAGGCATACACCCTGACCGAGAGTGGTGGACGTGAGCTGAACACCCGCCGCGCCGAATTCCAGACCTTCACGCAGCAACTGGGCAAGCTGTGGACCCTGACCGGAGGCATGACATGAAACAGACGGAACAGTACGTCAGGCAGGCCACGCGCGGGCTGTGGGGCCGGGCGCGGCGTGAATTGCGGACCGAACTGGAAGGCCACATTGCCGAGCGCTGCCAGGAATTCCGGCTCTCGGGCCTGAGCGCCGCCGAAGCTGAACGCCAGACCCTGCGCGAACTGGGCGCACCCGTGCAGGTCAGCAGGGGCATGCTGGACGTATACACCGCTCCGGCGTTGGGCAAGGCAGGAGTGCTGAGCGCGTTGCTGGCCACCGCTGTTTTCTCAGCGCTGCCGCAGGGGCTGGCGCAGGTGCAGAGCATTTACGGTAGCTTTCCGAACACAGGGCCGACGAGTTATCTGGACTTTGGGCAGTTGAAAGCTGCTATCGAGAAGGCGGGCGGAAAGGTGAGCGGGTCTGCGAAGAATGCAACGTTCTCCCTGCCGGGTACAGCTCCAGTGAGCGGCATCACTGACTATCAATGGCCGGGCGTGAGTTTGATTCAGGGCGGCAAGTCCTACTACCGGACGGACGCACTTCTGTACACCCTCGCCATGAACAGGGCAGATTTGCGCCTTAGTGGCTGGACCAACCCGGTCCTTAAAGCGAGTGGTACGAACATCCAGATTGAAACCGATGACTGGCAGGTGATCAACAGCCTGTATACCAGCACCCTGTCTTCGGCTGGGCTTGGTCTGAACAATGATCTCAGGATGCCCTACGCCCTGATCGAACCGGAGAGTTTAACAGGACGGCTCAATTTCAAGGGTGAATTTCAGAAGGCTGCGGTTTACGCGCTGGTCATCCCCAAACTGGTGAGTTGGACGGGAATGGACGCGAAGGGCAAGCCTGTGGGTGGCTTTCTCAATCTCCTGAATACCACCGCCCAGGCCCAGGTGGGAAGTGTTCAATTTCATGTGCCCCCGGACTTCAAGGACTACAAACTGTATTCCAACCCCAGCGAGTTTCAGAAGGCCCTTGAGCCGTACCAGCAACTGGTGACCGCGCCTGTTGCCCAGTGGAACGCTCAGCACCCCGCCCCCGTCTTGCTCCTGAAGCTCAGCGGACACTTTGGGCCGGATGCTTACACCATCGTTTCGCCTGGATCGGTGAACAAGCAGCCCTGAGCGGTCCTGAGATTTACAGGGAAAGAGGCGAGTGGGCTTCCTTCCTGGCAGTCACCCCTTCTGTCCGCTGTACCGCAAGAAACGGACAATCTCCTGACCGGTTCCGCAGGACTACAGTGGCGGCATGAAGATAGGCATTCTGGGAGCAGGACACATCGGTCAGGCGCTGGCGCGGTTGCTGGCGGAGGCCGGGCACGACGTCGGGATCAGCAACTCACGCGGCCCGGACACGTTGCGGGATCTCGCCGGGCGTCTGGGTCACGGCGTCACGGCCTACAGCAGCGAGGACGCCGCACGCTTCGGCGAACTGATTATCGAGACCGTCCCCTTCGGCCATTACAGCGACCTGCCCACCGTCCAGATGAACGGCAAGATCGTGATCGACACCGCCAACTATTACCCCGAGCGGGACGGCAAGATCGACCTGGGTGGCCTATCCGAGAGCGCCTTCATGGCCCGGCATCTGGGGAGCGCGCGCGTGGTCAAGGCGTTCAACGCCATCGCGTCGGCGGACCTGGAAAGCCAGGGAGACGCCAGCAAGGCCCTGGATCAGCGCCGCGCCATTCCCATCGCCAGTGACGACGCGGAGGCCAAAGCCGTAGTCAGCGGACTGATCGAGGCCATCGGCTTTGTGGCGGTGGACAACGGTGATCTGGAGCAGAGCAAAAACCAGCAGCCCGGAACGCCGATTTACGGCCAGGACGCGACGGCCCAGCAGGCGCGCGAGGTGCTGGGCCTTTAGAGCAGTGGTTGGAAAAGTTGTTCTACGGCGCGAAATCGGGGCGTCTTCAATGACAGTGCGCGATCCATTCCCGGAGCAACATCACGCCAATGCCGACACCTTGATCGTCGTCCCGTCTTCGTCAATGATGGCTCACCACCGACAAAAACGGGCAAGTCTCACACCTGCAAATCCAGCCGCCTGACCTCTGATCCGGCAAAACGCTCGATCCCCAGCGGCGAGACATCAATAAACGGTGTCTCGCCTGCCGCGATTTGCGCCATTACGCGGCCCGTGGCGGCGGCCTGCATCACGCCATGCCCGGAAAAACCGCAGGCATTGAGCCAGCCCTCTGCGCCGGGCATCCGGCCCACCACCGGAAAGCCGTCCGGCGTGAGTTCGTAGTAGCCCCACCAACTGGCTTTGCGGTCCAGCGAGGCCGCGCTCAGCCACGGCCAGCGCTCCAGCGCCAGGGTCAGGGTGGGTTCCAGCCAGTCCCAGTTCAGGCCCTCTCGCCAGCCGGTGTCGCCAGGGTCTGCCCGCCCGAAGATCAGGCGTTCGCCCTCCGAGCGCAGGTAGACGCCGCTGGTCAGGTCAAAGGTCATGGGAACGGGGCGGGGCAGTGTCAGCGGGCCAGTGCTGAAGACCATCCGGCGGGCGGGGTGAACGGGAATTTCAAGGCCCGCCAGCTTGCCTATCTCGCCAGACCAGGCCCCGGCAGCGTTCAGGAGTTGAGGCGCTTCAAATGTGCCGCCCGGCGTCTGTACCTGCCAGACCTCGCCCAACCGCTCAATCCCCGTGACGGGCGTGTCCAGCACCACCCGCGCCCCAGATTCGCGCGCCAGCCGCACGTATTCGTGGTTGAGGCTGTGGGCGTCCACCTTGCCGTCCGTGGGGCAGAAGCTGCACCCGCCCAGGCCAGCGGTGTCAAAAGTGGCGTATTGCTGGGCCTCGTCGGGCGTCAACGCAACGGAGGGAATGCCCAGACTCTGTTGCAGGGCCACCGCCTCCCGGTGTTCGGCCCAGCCCGCCTCCGGGATCAGCATCAGGTAGCCCTCGGCGCGGTAGCCCGACTGCGGCATGGCGGCGTATTCGGCGATGCTTTCGCGCGATAGCAGGATGTTGGTGGCGTTGTTGAACTGCGCCCGCACGCCCGCCACGCTGCGCCCTGTGGAGCCGCTGGCGGGACGGTCCTTGTCCAGCACCACCACCCTCAGGCCACGCTGGGCCAATCGGTACGCACTGGCTGCGCCGATAATGCCAGCGCCAATCACGATGATGTCTGCGGTCTGATTCATTTCAAATCAGCTTCAATAACGGGGAATCCCTCCACCGGATAGGTGTCCACGTTTGCCGAGCGCTGCTGCACCAGCACGCCGCCGTCCACGCTGATGAACTGCCCGGTGATGTACGAGGCGTCGTCGGAGGCCAGGAACAGCGCCGCCCCGGTCATGTCCTCAGCCACGCCGTAGCGGCCCAGCGGCACAGTCTTCTCGCGTTCGCGCAACTCGGATTCGGTCAGGCCGTAGGTGTTGATAAAGCCCGGCACCACGCCGCAGACGCGAATGCCGTAGGGCGCGAGGTCCAGGGCCATAGAGCGGGTCATGGCCTCAATGCCGCCTTTGGTGGCGTCGTAGGCCACGTTGCCCCGGTGGGCGCGGGTTCCGCCGCCAGAGGACGTGGTCAGAATTACGCCCTTGCGCCGCCGCGCCATGACGCCCGCCGCACGGTGAGAGCAGAGAAACACGCTCTTGAGGTTGACTTTCTGAATGCGGTCCCACCACGCCTCGTCCGCTTCCAGAAAGTGACGGGTGGTGTCAATTAAAGCGGCGTTGTTGTACAGCACGTCCACGTACCCCAGTTCGGCTTCCACTCTGCCGAACATGGTGTCCACCTGAGCAGCGTCGGATACGTCGGCGGCGGCGGCCAGAGCAGAGCCGCCCGCCGCCGTGATCTCGTCCACCACCGATTGCACCATGTCAGGCTTGATGTCGTTGACGGCGACGTTCGCGCCCTCGGAGGCGAAGCGCAGGGCCACCGCCCGCCCGATGCCGCCGCCCGCACCTGTGATGAGAACGGTTCTGTCGGTAAAACGCTGGGGATTGATCATCTTTTTTCTCCTGTAGGTGCTGTTGTGGATGAGGGTTGAGCGTCCAGAAACCAGCGCCGCGCCCAGGCTTCAGGTGTGCCCGTAGTATTGGGTTTTAAGGATACGAGCTGACCGGGCCGCAACTGCGCTGCCAGCGGCAAATCCTGCGGGTGGACGACGGCGGGCTTGTGGTAGCCGCCAATGCGCCCCCGGTCTGCCAGCAGGATAATCGGCTCCCCGGCAGGCGTGACCTGCACGGCTCCAGGCGGGGTGGCCTCGCTGGTGACCTGACCGCCCGGAACTTTGGGTCCGCCCAGGCGCAGGCCCATGCGGTCCGATCCAGCCACGCGGAAGGGGGCGCGGCCCAGGGCGTTCAATGCTTCCAGTGAGGCTTGCGGGCCGGGCAGCAGACGCAGGGTGACATGTTGGGGCAGGGTGAGTGGCAGGTTGGCAAAACCTGGCATGGCCTCCTGCAACCCCGCCAGTCCCAGCATGTCGCCCGCCCGCAGTGGCCGCCCCACCCGGCCAATCAGGTCCGTGCTGCAACTGCCCAGGAACGGCGTACCCTCAAAGCCCCCTGCCACCGCCAGATAGGCTCTTCCACCCGTCTGGGTGGAGGTAAAGCGTAGCGTTTCACCCTTCCGCAGTCGGAAGCTCCGCTGCATTGGCTGACTCTCGGGGCGCATTCCAAACCCGGCCACGCCCACCACGAGGTCACGCAGAGCGGTCAGCACGGGGCCTTTCAGCGTCAGCTCCAGCAACGGTGCGTCCGGCGCGTTGCCCACCAGACCGTTGGCAAAGTGGGCTGAGCGGGTGTCCAGCGGGCCACTGCGCGCCAGCCCGACATGCGCCTGAAATAGACGTCCGCCGTCCATCAGCAGATCCAGCAGGCCGGGCTTTTCCACCCGCAGAGCAGGCCAGCGCGGTTCGGCAGGCCACGTCCCGCGCACGTTGGGCAGGGGCGGCGTTTCGCCTTCCGAGGGGTGAAATCGCACCCGGTCTCCCGGCGCAATCAGGAAAGGTTCAGCACGATTCGGGTCATAAATAGTGTCGAGCGCTGTTCCCAGCAGGTTCCAGCCTCCTGGCGAGGGTAGAGCGTACACGCAGGTCTGGGCGTTGGCGATGGCGACGGCATTGAATGGGACGGTGGCGCGTGGGGTAGAGCGGCGCGGCAGCCTCAGAACTTCGGGAACTTCACCCAGGAACGGGAAGCCGGGGGTGAAGCCCACCGCGTAGACGTGATATTCAGAACCCGAATGCAGGCGGATCACTTCCGCTTCGCTCAGGCCGGTGCGTTCCGCGACATCGGGCAAGTCGGGGCCATCGTAGCGGACGGGCAACTCAATCAGGCGGCCCTCAGCTTCCGCCTTATCATCGAAACTTCGCAGATGCCGCGCTACCCATTCCCGCACCACTGCGCCCGCAACCTTCGCCTCGTCGTACTCCACGAACAGATTGACGTAACCGGGGCCGAGATCGGTGACGCCCGGCAGCCAGTCCGCTCTCAGCGCCCGATGAAAGGCGTGCAGGCGTGCGTTCTGATGGAGGTCCAACTCCTGGGAGAACTGGATGTAAAAGCCAGTGGCGTGAGCGGAACGCTGCATTCAGGGCAGCTCTGGACGCGAGAACGAACGAATTTCCACGCCCGCTCTATTTAACGCTTCGTGCACCGCCTGAGCGATTTGAACAGCATTGGGGTTGTCGCCGTGGATGCACAGCGAGTTCACTTCAAACTCAAAAAACCCCCCGTCTATCGCCTCAACGCGGCCCTGGGTGACCATCATCACCGCGCGGCGGGCAGCCTCGGCAGGGTCATGAATGCTGGAACCGGGCATAGAACGCGGGGCCAGCCGTCCATCCTGTAAATAGGCGCGTTCGGGAAAAGTTTCCAGCACCACCGGAACGCCCAGCCGTCGGGCCTCTGTTTCCAGCAGTGTGGCGGGCAGGACCATCAGCGGCAAATCCGGGTCAAAATCACGGGTGGCCTGGGCAATCGCCGCCGCCGTCGGCGCGTGCGTCCAGGCGCGGGTGGAGAGTGCACCGTGGGCCTTGACGTGCTGTAAGGGGACCCCAGCAGCCCTGGCCATTCCCGCCAGCGCCGAGATCTGATACAGCGTGTCGGCATAGACCTGATCCGGGGCAGACTCCATGATGCGTCGCCCGAAACCCGGAAGGTCTGGATAGCTGGGGTGTGCGCCGATACCCAGGCCATGTTTTTTGGCAAGTGCCACCGTTCCCTGCATGGTCAGCGGATCGCCCGCGTGGAAGCCACAGGCGATATTCACGCTGCTCAGCAGGGGAAAGAGGCCAGCGTCGTCGCCCAGCGTCCAGGCCCCGTAGGACTCGCCCGCGTCGGCATTCAGGTCAATGGAGGTGCGGGTCATGCGGTCAGGCTAGCGGAAAAGAACAGCAGGTGGCGCGTTTACGCCAGTTCCTTGACCCGTACCTTCTCCAGTGCCGCCAGTACGTCTTTCACCAGATCGTCCGGGTCTTCAATACCCACGCTCATGCGGACCAGACCCGGCGTCACGCCCTGGCGCAGCAGGGCCTCCTCGCCCAGCAGCGCATGGGTGGTGCTGGCGGGGTGACAGGTCAGGCTCTCCACGTCGCCCAGGCTGACGGCCTGCGTGAACAGCTTCAGGCTGTTCAGAAACGTCATGGCCGCCCCCATATCGCCCAGATCAATGCTGACCAGTCCGCCGAAAGCACGCATTTGCCGTGCGGCAACCTCGTGGCCGGGGTGGTCTTTGAGACCGGGGTAATACAGCGCCTCAATCGCCGGATGGCCCTGCAAGGCGTTCGCCAGTGCCGACGCTCCGGCACAGTGGGCCTCCATCCGGAGGGGCAGGGTTTTCATGCCGCGCAGGAACAGGTAGCCCTCAAACGGCCCCAGCGACGCGCCGATATGTCTTAAACCGACGCCGCGCAGTTCGGCCAGCATGTCCGCAGGTCCGGCCACGATGCCGCCAATGGCGTCGCCATGCCCGCCCAGGTACTTGGTGGCGCTGTGCATCACCAGATCAAAACCGTGTTCAATGGGCCGCGTCAGGTATGGCGTGCTGAAGGTGCTGTCGGCCACCGTCAGCGCCCCTACCGTCTTGGCCGCCTGTGCCACCCGCGTCAGATCGAGGATGCCCAGACGCGGGTTGGTGGGCGTTTCCAGCCAGACCATCCGAGTCTTCGGAGTCAATTTGCTTTCCAGATCGGCCTCGTCGTGCGCCTCGTGGACGGTCACGCCGAATTTGCCCGCCACTTCCAGCAGGAAGCCCTCTGTGCCGCCGTAAAGGGGAGCCAGAAAGACAACTTCATCCCCCGGCTTGAGCAGTGTCATGGCGATGGCCGACACTGCTCCCATGCCGCTGGCGAAGGCCACGGCGTCCTGCGCGCCCTCCAGATCGGCCAGTTTTTCCTCAAAGGCGCGGACGGTGGGGTTGGTCACGCGCGAGTAGAAGTAGCCGCTTTCCTCGCCCGCAAACAGGCGCTGGCCGCGCTCGGCGCTGCCGTAGGCGAAGGTGCTGGTGGCGTAAATCGGCGTGGCGTGCGCGCCCGTGGCTGGGTCGATCCCCTGCCCTGCGTGAACGGCGCGCGTGCGAAAGCCGCGTGAATCTGAATTGGACATGTGATTACTGTACGCCACGCCACCTAACGGGCGTTCGTTAGGGGTGGACGGGGAGAGGGATGTTGTACAGCATTTGGAGTGGCTCCCACGGTTAACCCCTCCGGCGCTACGCGCCACCTCCCCTTAGAAGGGAGGCAAGAAAACTCTTGCTTGGCACGGTTTTCTACGCTTCTCGGTTCCCTTTTGAGGGGAGCTGGCCGCACAGCGGACTGGCTGGCACAGCTCCGCAGGAGAGGGGTTTCTTTTCGCCCGCTAAGCTGTGCCCATGCTGCCCACCCTGGCCGAGTTGCTGACCCTCTCCGCCTTCGCGGGTGCAGAGGTCAGGAGTGGTCACGCCCGACTGGAGGGGCCGATCACCTGGGTTCATGTCTCCGAGATCAGTGATGCGGCCCGTTTTCTCAGCGGCGGGGAACTGCTGCTCAGCACGGGGACACCGCTGATCGGGGAGGATGCTGCGGTTTACATCCGCTCGCTGGCCGCTGGCGGGGCGCACGGGCTGGCATTGGAGCTGGTGCGCGAGGTGCGTGAACTCCCACTGGCAGTGCTGGAGGCGGCCCATGAGACCGACTTTCCGCTGATCGTCTTTGGGCAGGAGGTCAACTTTGCGGAACTGACCCGCGCCGCCCACGCCCGGATTCTCAGGCCGCCCGCCGCTGTCAGCCCGCCCTCGCTGGCCCCCCTGACCGACGCCCTGAACGAGACGGGCCGCGCCGCCGATTTCGTGGCCTCGCATCTGGGCGCAGTGCTGGCATTGCCACCGCGCCCGCGCCTGACCCTGCTGGACACCCTGACCGCACTCCTGGCCTGCAATTTCAATGTGGCCGAATCCGCCCGCAGCTTGGGCGTGCGCCGTCAGACGGTCTATTACCGCCTGGAACAGTTGCGGGCCATGCTGGGCGATCTGGATGACCCCCGGCGGCAACTGGGGCTGCTGCTGGCGCTGGAACTATCCAGAGGTTCCTGAGAACGCCGTCTTTTGGACACCCTGTCTCTTGAGTCGGGTACGGCGAAAGGAGGACAATAGCCCCAGCATCCCGCTCCACAACTCTTGCCCGGAGGTTCGTCCATGACCAGTACCGAAGAGCGCCCATCCGTCTCTGAACCCGTCGCCTCTGCCCACGACATCGCCCAGGAAATAGCCCAGCAAAACCGTGACTACACCATGTTCTCGTGGTCCGTGCAGGGCGGGCCGCTGCCCCCCGTGATGACCGGGGGCAAAGGCAGTCACTTTTTTGACGGCGATGGCAACAACTGGCTAGATTTTTCCAGCCAGTTGATCAACCTGAACATCGGCCACCAGCACCCGCGTATGCTGGAAGCCATCAAAAAGCAGGTGGATACCATGTGCTTCGCTGGGCCGTCCTTCGCCACCGAGCCGCGCGGCAAGCTAGGGCAAAAGCTGGCCGAGGTCACCGGGCTGGCCAAGACCTTCTTCACCCTGGGCGGCAGCGAGGCCAACGAGAACGCCATCAAGATCGCCCGGCTGGTGACAGGTCGCGATAAGATCATCACCCGTTACCGCAGTTACCACGGCGCGACGATGGGCAGCATGACCGCTTCCGGCGATCCGCGTCGCTGGCCGGTGGAGCCGGGAGTGCCAGGCGTAGTGCGCGCCTTTGACCCGTACTGCTACCGCTGTCCTTTCGGAAAGACGCCGGATTCGTGTGGCCGCGAATGCGTGTCGCACATCGACGAGATCATTCAGATGGAAGGGCCGGACAGCATCGCCGCGATTCTGGTCGAGGGCATCACGGGCAGCAACGGCCTGCTGGTGCCGCCCGACGACTACTATCTCAAACTGCGCGCCCTGTGCGACAAGTACGGCATCCTGCTGATCACCGACGAAGTGATGAGCGGCTTCGGGCGCACCGGCAAATGGCTGGCGACGCAGCACTACGGCATCAAGCCCGACATCGTGACCTGCGCCAAGGGCCTGACGAGCGGATATATGCCGCTGGGCGCGTGCATCGTGAGTCAGCCCATCGCCGACTACTTCGACACGCACATGCTGTGGGGCGGCCTGACCTACAGCGGACACCCGGTCTGCTGCGCCGCCGCCGTGGAGAATCTGGCGATCTATGAGGACGAGGGCCTGTTTGAAAACGCGCTGGAATTGGGCGCGTACCTGGGACAGCGCCTGGAGGCCATGAAGGCCAGATACGCCTGCGTGGGCGACGTGCGCTACAAGGGCCTGTTCAGCGTTCTGGAGCTGGTCAAGGACAAGGCGATGAAGGAGCCGCTGGCCCCGTTTGGCGGCACTTCGGCGGAAATGGGCCAACTGGCCGCGCACCTGCGGAGCAAGCACGTCTATGCTTACAGCCGCTTCAATTTCCTTTGGGTCTGCCCGCCGCTGGTGGTCACGAAAGAAGAGCTGGACGCCGGACTGGACGTGTATGAGGAGGCGCTGGCGTTGGTGGATGCGACGTTGGCTGGGGCTGTGGCGGCGGATTAAATAAGTTCGCTCCGCTCACCACCCCCCAGCCGCTATACGGCGGCCCCCCATAAAGAGGGGCTAGAAAAGAAAAAAGCTCCCGATCTTCTTGCTCCCTCCCTCTTTATGGGGGACTGGCACAGCTACGAAGTAGAGGGTTGGGGAGGGGGTCAATCGCAGACGCCCGCTCAGCGTTGCCTGAATGACACGGAGGTACATCCATGACCGCTACAACTGAAAAAACCACCACCCTCACTCACTGGATCAACAACGCGCCCGCTGAAGGCAAATCGGGCCGCACTTCCCCCGTTTACAACCCGGCCACCGGACAGATTCAGGCGCAGCTTCCCCTCGCCAGCGCCGCCGAGATTGACGCCGTGGTGCAGATCGCCACCGCCGCCGCCCTGAAGTGGCGGACCAGTTCCCTCAGCGTGCGCTCCAGCGTGATGTTCAAGTTCCGCGAGCTGCTCTCGGCGCGGCGGGATGACCTCGCCCGCATCATCACCCGCGAACACGGCAAGGTGCATTCCGACGCGCTGGGCGAGATCGCGCGTGGGCTGGAGAACGTGGAATACGCCTGTGGCATTCCCACCCTGCTGCGCGGCGGCTATTCCGAACAGGTCAGCACGGGTGTGGACGTGTACAGCATCCAGCAACCGCTGGGCGTGGTGGCGGGCATCACGCCGTTTAACTTTCCGGCAATGGTGCCGCTGTGGATGCTGGGAAACGCGCTGGCCTGCGGCAATGCCTTTATCCTCAAACCCAGCGAGAAAGACCCCTCCAGCGCCAACTTCATGGCCGAACTGCTGAAGGAGGCCGGATTGCCCGACGGCGTGCTGAGCGTCGTCCACGGCGACAAGGAGGCGGTGGACGCTATTCTGGAACACCCCGGAATTGCCGCCGTGAGCTTCGTGGGCAGCACGCCGATTGCCAAATACATTTACGAGAAGGGAACCGCCGCTGGCAAACGCGTGCAGGCGCTGGGCGGCGCGAAAAACCACATGCTGGTGCTGCCCGATGCCGATATCGGTATGGCCGCCGACGCCGCCGTATCTGCCGCTTATGGCTCGGCGGGCGAGCGCTGCATGGCGATCAGCGTGGTGGTGGCAGTAGGCGACTCGGGCGACAAACTGATCAGCGCCATTCAGGAGCGCCTCCCCGCCCTCAAGATCGGCCCCGGCGACGTGGAAGGCAACGAGATGGGGCCGCTGATTACCCGCGAACACCGGGACCGGGTGGCCGGATACATCGGCTCTGCACAGGAACAGGGCGCGAAAGTCGTGGTAGATGGGCGCGAGATGGAGTTCGATGGGGATGGCTTCTTCCTGGGTGTTTCCCTGCTGGACGACGTAAAACCCGGCATGGACGCCTACGACGATGAAATCTTCGGCCCGGTGCTGTGCGTGGTGCGGGCAGACAGTTACGCGGAAGGCTTGAAGCTGATCAATGACAACGAGTACGGCAACGGCACCGCCATTTTCACCCGCGACGGTGGCGCGGCCCGTCAATTCCAGTTTGATGTCGAAGTGGGGATGGTGGGCGTGAATGTACCGGTGCCTGTTCCCGTCGCGTATTACAGCTTCGGCGGCTGGAAGGCCAGCCTGTTCGGCGACACGCACATGTATGGCCCCGAAGGCATCAAATTCTTCACCCGGAGCAAGGTGATCACCTCGCGCTGGCCCGATCCGGCGGGAAGCAAGGTGGATCTGGGGTTCCCTCAAACCCGCTAGGAGACGGTATTTTTCGCCAGCAGCCGCGCCTCCACTAGTGCCGACAGCGCCCGCACTGGGGCCTGTGGATCGGTGGCGAAGTAGCGGGGGCTGGGGTGGGGGCAATTTACGGTGGGCAGGGGACGGCTCAGTTTGGACGACACGAACTGCCAGCCGCCCTGCGCCTTGCCGCCCACCAAGACCACCACCCGAAGCGCGGGCAGCAGCGTCAGCAATTCCAGCGTGGCGGGCGTCGCGGCTTTGACCTGCGCCGCTGTCGGCGTCACCACCCCTCCCGCGCTGAGTTGCCACGGCAGGATATTCCACAGCAGACAGCGTCCACGGCCAATTCCGGCCAGCTTCAGCAGGCAGCTCAGGTTCTCGGCAGTGCGGTCCGGGTTGTCGGGGGAGGCGAAACCGGTCTGGGCGACTTTCGGCCCCGGCGATTCCAGCAACAACAGGATGTCGGTGTGGATGCCGCCGCTCTCGGGGTCAAAATCGGGCAGGTCCAGCCGCCCACCCAACGCCTTGCTTTCCCTGAGCCGTGCCGCAAAGGCCGTCAGGGGCGCAATGTGAGGCTCTTGCAGCCGGGCGCGGCGAGCGGCGAGAACGCTCGGATCGGCCAGGGATTGCGTATGCACCGGCCAAGTTTAGCTTTGGCGCGGTGCATCGGCACTCCAAATCCCTTCAGCCTGAGCAGAGAGATGTGGAGGGGCAGTTTATTCAGTCTGCCGCGCTGGCCTCACTTGCCCCCGCCGCGTGCAGTGTGATCGGCGTCCCGTTGACCGCTGCATTCCCGGTCAATGCGTCTACCCGGCGGGAGTCGGTCAGGTCATTCAGGCTGACGCCTGCGTGTTCGGTGGCCACGCCCAGGCGCACCCCCGCCCGCGAGTGGCCGAAGCCGTGTGGCAGGGAGGCCACGCCGGGCATCAGCGTATCGGTTAGTTCCAGCGGGACCGTGACCGCACCCACGCGGGAGCGAACCTCCACGTCCTGCCCGTCCACGAATCCGGCGGCATCTAAGGGGTTGAGTTGCAGGGTGCAGCGCCCCGGCCCGCGCATCAGGCGCGGCGTGTTGTGCATCCACGAATTGTTGCTGCGAAGCTGCCGCCGCCCAATCAGCACCAGCGGGGGAGGCGTGATTTCCAGCGCCGCTTCCAGCCGGGGCAAATCCGCCAGCATTGGCGCAGGGGCGAGGTTGACGCGGCCAGAGGCGGTCAGCAGCCGTTCGGGGAAGCAGGGTTGCAGTGGGCCGTAATCCACGCCATGTGGGTTGGCCTTCAGCTCCTCCAGACTGGTGTTGTAAGGGCCATGACGCAGGCCCAGATTCAACTTCTCTTCCGGCGTGCTGCCTGCCTTGCCGGTCAAACGCTCTGTCAGGCCCATGAAGATCTGGTAGTCGAAACGCTGGTCCCCCGCAATCGGGAAGACGGGCAGCGAGTACCGCGCCGTGTTCTGCACCGCCAGCAGGTGAAAGGTGATGTCGTAATGGGCCACTTCAAGACCGAAGGCGGGCGGCAGGATGATGTGGGCGTGCCGGGTGGTTTCATTCAAATAGGGGTCAATGCTGACCATGAACTCCAGCCCCGAGAGTGCTTTGTCCAGCGCCGCGCCGTCTGCGGTGGACAGCACCGGATTGCCCGCCACCGTCACCAGCGCACGAATCTGGCCATCGCCAGGGGTGGTCATTTCTTCGGCCATCGTCACGTTGGGCAGTTCACCATCGAATTCGGGCAGACCCCGCACGCGCGACGTGAAGCGCCCATGGTAGACCGCACCCTTCTTCGCCCGCTGAAGCAGATCGTAGGCGGGTTTGGTGAACATCGCGCCGCCCTCCGAATCCAGATGCCCGGTCACGGCGTTCAGGACGTTGACCAGCCACTGAGACAGCCCGCCGAATTCCTGAATGCTCAGGCCGATGCGTCCGTAGGCCACGGCGCGCTCGGCGCTGGCAAAATCGCGGGCCAGCGTGCGGATGGTGTCGGCGGAAACGCCAGTCAGCCCTTCCACACGTTCGGGCGTGAAGGACTGGGCCGCGTCCCGCACATCGTTCAACCCGTCGGAGAAATCGGCCAGATGTCCCAATTTCTTTAAGCCTTCAGCAAAAATCACGTTTAGCAGCGCCAGCAGCAGATAGGCGTCGGTGCCGGGGCGGATGAAATGGAATTCGGTGGCGTGGTCCGCGCTCTCGGTGCGGCGGGGGTCCAGCAGCACCACGCGCCCGCCACGCTCGCGGATGGCCTTCAACCGTCCGCGCACGTCCGGCGCGGTCATGATGCTGCCGTTGCTGGCCAGGGGATTTGCGCCCATCATCAGCATGAAATCGGTGCGGTCGATGTCGGGAATGGGCATTAAAAAGGGGTGGCCGAACATCTCCGCGCCCGCGAAATGGTGGGGCAATTGATCGATGCTGGTGGCCGTGAAGCGGTTGCGGCTGCCGATGGCCCGCACCAGCCCACCCGCCGAGAGCAGGGTGCCGCTATTGTGGACGCTGGGATTGCCCTGAAAGGTGGCCACCGCGTCCGCGCCGTGCTTCTCGCGCACCGCTTGAAGCTGGGCCGCCACGTAATCCAGCGCCTCCTCCCAACCCATCTCGTGCCAGGTGTCGCCGTCGCGCCGCATGGGGCGCTTGAGGCGGTCCGGGTCCGCGTGCAAATCGGGCAACGCTGTTCCCTTGGGGCAGATGTGGCCCTTGCTCAGCGGATCGTTGACGTCACCGCGCAGATCGGTCACTTTGCCGCCCTGTACGGTGATTTGCAGGCCGCAGATGGCCTCGCACAGGTTGCAGGCGCGGAAATAGACGCCGTCGGCGGGCAGGGGAGCAACGGCAGGAGCGGTGTGCTGAGTCATGGGACGAACCTCCAGAAAGGGTTTTGAGTTGGGGCAGTCTGGCACATGGGCCGCGTCTGGACGGTGGATTGCCCTGCCTCTCCGACGGTTTTTGCAACCAAAAGGAAGCGGTGGGCCAGACATTCAGCTCCGGTCCCACCGCCCTGCCTGCCTTTACGTTCAGCCCTCGGTCAGCCAGATGTAGCGCGCCAGCAGCGCCGCCGCGACTGCGTACAGAATTGGGCTGACTTCCCTGGCCTTGCCGCTCAGCAGCTTGATGGCGCAGTAGCTGATGACGCCCAGGCTGACGCCGTTGGCGATGGAAAAGGTCAGCGGCATGACGATGATGGTCAGGAAGGCCGGCAGGCTGTCGGCGATGTCGTCCCAGTCGATGTGCCTCACGCCGTCCATCATCAGTGCGCCCACCAGGATCAGTGCAGGGGCGGTGGCTGCGCCAGGAATGGCGGAGGCCAGTGGCCACAGAAACATGCTCAGCAGGAACAGCACGGCCACCGTGACGGCGGTCAGGCCAGTGCGTCCGCCTTCACCGATCCCGGCGGCGGATTCCACATAGGCGGTGGTGGTGGAGGTGCCCATGAACGCGCCGAACATGGCGGCGATGCCGTCCATCGAGAACAGGCGGCGGGCGCGCGGCATGTTGCCCTGGGCGTCAATGTACCCGGCGCGTTGCGACAGTCCGGTCAGCGTGCCGGTGGCGTCAAAGAAATCCACGAAGAAGAAAGTGAAGACCACGCTCAGCAGGCCCAGGCCCAGCGCCCCCGCGATGTCCATCTGGCCCACCAGTCCGCTGGGCCAGATCGGCGTGCCGAAAATGCCCAGGAAGCTGCCGTCAAAGCCGGGAAAGGAACGCAACGCGCCTTCCGGTCCACCCGCGTACACGGCGGCCCCGGTCACGATTCCCAGCACAGTGGTGGCCAGGATGCCGTACAGAATCGCGCCTGTGATCTTGCGGGCCATCAGTGCGGCGGTCAGGATCACGCCGATGGAGGCCAGCCAGACCGTGGGCGAGGCCAGCGAACCCATGCCCACCAGCGTGGCCGGGTTGGCGATCACGATGCCTGCGTTCTTGAGACCCAGGAAGGCCAGAAATGCCCCGATGCCCCCGGTAATGGCGTATTTCAGCGAGTTGGGAATGGCCTGTACGATGGCCTGCCGCGCCCCCAGCACGCTGAGCAGTACGAACAGCACCCCGCTGATGAACACCGCGCCCAGTGCCGTCTGCCACGCCACGCCCATGCCCTGCACCACCGTGAATGCGAAGAATGCGTTCAGGCCCATCCCTGGTGCCTGCGCGAAGGGGTACTTGGCGATCAGGCCCATGACCGCCGAGCCGAAAGCCGCCGCAATCGCCGTGGTCATCAGCAGTTGCACGAAGGCGTTGGGAATGTTGATGGCCGTGGACAGCACCTGCGGGTTGACGAACAGGATGTAACTCATGGTCAGGAAGGTGGTCAGGCCCGCGCGCATTTCCTGCGTGACACTTGAATTCTGGGCGGTGATGCCAAAGTAACGGTCCAGACCCGACAGCGGGACGAGCGGTGCGGGGCGTGAAGCGGCGGGATCAGACATAGGGTCTCCTTCGCTCTTTTCGCTGATCGAAAAGAGCCGTGCGGTGGGATGCGTTGTGGTTTGGATCAGTGGATTACGACACCAGTTCTGGTGGTTGTTGTTGTGCGAACCTGGAATTCTTCAACCCTGTGCGGGCAAAAATCTCATCACCGCCCACCCAGACATGGGCCACGTCCGCCTGGGTACCGTTGGCGAACAGTGCGGCCAGCGTCTCGGACGGGCTGCTGGTGTGGTTCAGGATGGCGTCTAACGTGCTGCCTTCCGGCGGGCGCAGCCACACCGCGTCGAACGCCTTGCCCACGCCGAAATCCCCGATCTGATCTTGCATGTCCAGCGCCTGCGCCCCAGCCCGCGTGGACAGGTACAGCAGGTGCGCGGGGGTCAGCGGCACGCCGTCCTCTCCCAGAAGTTGTTGCATGAAATACGCCTGTAAGCCCTCCTTGAGCATCGAGAAGCCGGTGCCGCCGCCCACATCCGTTCCCAGCGAGACGTGAACCCCGGCATTCAGGTGCCGCTTCAGGGGAAACAACCCGCTGCCCAGCGCCGAGTTGCTGCATGGGCAATGTGCGGCAGTGCAGTGGTGCGCGGCCATCTGGCCCAGCTCGCGGTCCATGGTATGGACGCTGTGCGCCAGCACGCTGCGGCGACCCAGCAGCCCGGCGCGGTCATAGGTGTCCAGATAATCCAGGCTGCCGGGGAACAGCTCCTTAACTGTCTGGACCTCGCGCACGTTCTCATTGATGTGGGAGGTGAAATGCACGTCTGGAAACTCGTTCATCAGCGCGGCACAGGCCTCCAGAATACCCTCGCTGGCCGACAGGCTGAAACGCGGCGTCACGGCATAGCGGGCGCGGCCCACGCCATGCCAGCGCTCGATCAGCGCCTTGCCCTCGCTGTAGGCCAGTTCGGGCGTGGTGTGCAGTTCGTCGCGCAACATGCGGTCACTGACCACCAGTCCGGCCACGGTTCGCAGCCCTGTCCCCGCCGCTTCCTCAAAGAACAGGTCCATCGCGCTCTTGTAATGCGAGCCGAACACCAGCGCGGTGGTGGTGCCGTTGCAGCGCAGACCGTGCAGAAAATCCTTTGCTACGGCGCGGGCGTAGGTGTCGCTGCTCAGCCGTGCCTCTTCCGGCAGTGTCACATGGTCCAGCCAGTCCAGCAGCGGCATTCCCAGCCCGCCGATGATGCGAACCTGCGGGTAGTGGACGTGCGTATCGATGAAACCCGGCAGCAACACGCCGCCGCGCAGGTCCGTGATGGTGGCCTCTGGATATTCGGCGCGCAGCGTGGCAAAGTCGCCGCTGGCCGTGATCTGGCCGCCGTCCACCAGCAGGCCACCGTCTTCCTGAACGTGCAGGGCGTCGGCGTCCATGAACGGGTTGGAGGGCGTGTGCATGAAGGCGGCCCGGTAAAGGGTGGGGGACAGGATGGGCGTCATGTGGGCCTCAGGGTGGGGGAGAGGGCAGGGGGTTGCGCGTGTGCGGCACGCTGGCTTTCGAGCAGCATGACGAGCTGTGCGGCCACGCTGATGGCGATCACGGTGGGCATCTTGTCGGAAATCCCCGGCAGGCCGATGGGGGTGGTGATGCGGGCGAGGTCCGCGTCGCTGTGGCCCTCGCGCCGCAGTTGCTCCTGAAAGCGGATCCACTTGACCGCCGAGCCGATCAGCCCGATGGAAGCCAGGTCTGCCCGCCGCAGCGCCGCGTCGCACAGGGCGGCGTCCTCAGCGTGGTCATGGGTCAGGATCAGGATGTGCGCGCCGGGCGGCAGTTCGTGCAACGTCATTTCAGGAATGGGGGAGTGATGAACCTCCACCCGCGCCTCGCCGCCCATCAGTGGGGCAAGCCGCTCTGGGGTCAGTTGCGCCGCCCGCGAATCCACCAGATGCAGATTCAGTGGCAGCCGCGAGAGGATCAAACCCAGCTCCAGACCCACATGTCCGATGCCGAAAATGGCAATGTGGGGACGCACGGTTGCCAGCGGTTCCAGCAGCAGCGTGACCTCGCCACCGCAGCACTGGCGCCCATACTCGTTGGTGGCCTTATCGGTTAGTCGCAGCGTGAGCAGTTCCGGCGTGTTTGCCGACACTTTCAGCATCGCCCGCGCCCGTTCCACAGCGGTGGCTTCCAGATTGCCGCCGCCCACGCTGTCCCAGCTTTCCTGCACGCTGACCACCATCTTGGCTCCCGCCTCGCGCGGCGCGTGGCCCCGCACAGCGGCGACGGTGACCAGCACGCCGGGAATGGCCTGCTCTTGCAGGTGTTGGAGGGCGGAAAGCCAGTTCATGAAACCAGTTGCGGGCAGAAGAGGGGAGAAGCCCTGACGACTGCGGCCAGATCAATCATCCGCCGCCACCACGTCCCCTGGCTGGACTGCGCCCTGCACCTGCCGCGCTTCCTCCAGCGCCCAGAACACCGCTTCCGGGGTGGCGGGACTGCTCAGGAACTGTTCGCGTCCGCCGGGGCCGAAAGCCGCAGCCGCCTGACGCAATGCCTCGCGGGCGCTGATGCCCAGCATCAGGGGCGGTTCGCCCACAGCCTTGGAGCCGTAGACTACGCCGTCTTCGGTGGCCCGTTCCATCAGCGCGACATTAAAGACCTCGGGCATCTCGCTGAAGCTGGGGAGCTTGTAAGTGCTGGCGGCCTGGGTGCTGAGGCGGCCCCGGTTCGGGCCATCCGACTCGTCCCAGCGCAATTCTTCCAGGGTCAGCCAGCCTGCGCCCTGCACGTAGCCGCCCTCCACCTGCCCGATGTCGATCAGTGGTGAGAGGCTGTCGCCCACATCCTGCAAGATGTCCACGCGGCAGGTGCGGTACAGGCCCGAGAAGCCGTCCACCTCGACCTCGGTGATGGCCGCGCCATAAGAGAAGTACTTGAAGGGTTCGCCGTGCATCGCCACGCGGTCCCAGTGCAGGCCGGGGGTGCGGTAGAAGCCTGCCGCCCACAACTGAGTTCGCAGATGGTAGGCGTCGTGGACCAGCGTCTTGAAGTCGATGCCCTTGTCGGGGTGGCCCAGCGGAAAGACCAGACCCCCCTCGAAGCGCACGTCCTTGGGATGCACGCCCAGCGCGCCAGCGGCGACATCTGATAGCCGCTCCTTGATCTGCTCGCAGGCGTTCTTGATCGCGCCGCCGTTCAGGTCTGCCCCACTGCTGGCGGCGGTGGCGCTGGTGTTCGGGACCTTGTCGGTACGGGTGGGGGCCAGCCGCACCCAGTTCACCGGCACGCCCAGCGCCGTGGCAGCCACCTGAATCATCTTGGTGTGCAGGCCCTGACCCATCTCGGTGCCGCCGTGGTTGATCAGCACGCTGCCGTCCTTGTACACATGAACCAGCGCGCCTGCCTGGTTGTAGGCGGTGAAGTTGAAGGAGATGCCAAATTTGACCGGGGTGATCGCCAGACCGCGTTTGGTGTGCGGGTGCGCGTCGTTAAAGGCGCTGACCTCCTGATGACGGGCCTCAAAGTCGCCGCTGACCATCAGTTGCGCCCACAGGTCTTCCAGACGCTCGGCGTGGCGCACCGGCTGACCGTAGGGGGTGGCCTCGCCGGGCCGGTAGAAGTTGAGTCGGCGCAGCTCGTGCGCCTCAAGGCCCAGCAGCGGCGCGCAGCGGCCCAGGATGTCCTCGATGACCAGCATGCCCTGCGGCCCGCCGAAGCCCCGGAAGGCGGTCTGGGAAGTCTTGTTCGTCCTGGCAATCCGCCCGTGAACCTCCACATGCGGGATGTAATACGCGTTGTCGATGTGGCACAGCGCCCGCGCCATCACAGGTTCGGACAGGTCCAGGCTCCAGCCGCCGTCGCTGGTTAAAGTGGCCGAAAGGGCGCGCAATGTGCCACCCTCGTCGAAAGCCACCTTCCATCTGGCGTGGAAGGGGTGGCGCTTGCCAGTCATGGTGAGGTCCTGCGTACGGTTCAGGCGCAACCGAACCGGGCGGCCCGTCAGGACGCTGCCCAGCGCGGCAATGGCGGCGAAGCCGTGCGGCTGCATCTCCTTGCCGCCGAAGCCGCCGCCCATCCGCAGGCACTGCACGGTCACCTGAGAGGCTTCCAGGCCCAGCACGTGTGCCGTGATCTCCTGCGTTTCGCTGGGGTGCTGGGTGCTGGACTGGATGAAGATCTGCCCGGCCTCGTCCACGTAGGCCAGCGCTGCGTTGGTTTCCAGATAGAAGTGTTCCTGGCCGCCGAACTCGAACTCGCCCTCGAAGGTGTGGGCCGCGCCCTCAAAGCCGATGTGGGTGTCGCCGCGCCGCAGGGTGGACTGCGCGCCCTGGAAGGACTCGGCGGCAATGGCGTCGTGGATGCTGATCAGCGAGGGAAGCGGTTCGTACTCTACCTCTACCGCCAGTGCGCCCAGCCGCGCCGAGTCAATGCTGTCGCCCAGCACCCAGGCCACCGCGTGACCGTGGAACATCACCTCAGTGGGGAACAGGGCTTCGTCGCCCTTGACCCCAGCGTCGTTGGCACCGGGAACGTCGGCGGCGGTCAGCACGCGCACCACACCGCCCACGTTCAGGGCCTGCGACACGTCCATGCGCGTTACCCTGGCGTGGGCATGTGGGGCCTGCACGGGCCATGCGTGCAGCAGATTAGATAGGCGCACGCCCAGATCATCGGTGTACAGCGCGTGTCCGGTAACGTGCAACGAGGCACTCTCGTGCGGAACGGCGTCGCCGACTGCGCCGCCAAGCGGGCGTTCATGCAGGCTGGTCATGGGTTTACCTCCGGTGACGTGGCGTTCTGTGCTGCGGGGAGACGGAGCAACCGACTAGCCACGGACCACTTCCGACTTCTCGTGGAAGAACTTCAGCAGCGCCTGCTCCAGCATGGCGGCGCGGTATTTGGCGCTGGCACGGTGATCGGACAGCGGCGTTCCTTCCTGGCCCATCAGTCGGGCGGCCTCGCGGACGTTGCCTTCGGTCCAGGGCTTGCCCGTCAGGGCTGCCTCTGCCTTCAGGGCGCGGATAGGGGTGGCCGCTACGCCGCCCAGGCCGATGCGGATGCGCCCTACCGTGTTGCCGTCCAGTTCCATCGCAATGCCCACCGCCACGCTGGAGATATCGTCGAAGCGGCGCTTGGCGTACTTGTAAAAGCCGGTGATGGGCGCGAGTGGCAGCGGAATCTTCACCGCGCGGATCAGCTCGCCGTCCTTCAACTTGGTCTGGCGGTAGCCCTCGAAGAACTCAGCCAGCGGAACCTCACGCTCGCCTTCACGCGAGGCCAGCACGAGCGAGGCGTCCAGCGCCAGCAGCGTGGGCGGGCTGTCACCGATAGGCGAGGCGGTGCCGATGTTGCCGCCCAGTGTGGCGCTGTTGCGAATCAGGCGGCTGGCGAACTGCGGGAACCACTCGGCCATCAGCGGGATACGCCCGTCCAGGCGGCGCTCGATCTCCGTCAGATTCAGGCCCGCGCCGATGCGGACATGATCGTCGTGCCACTCCAATTCACGCAGCTCGGCCAGCCCGTCCACTGCGATGGTGACGCCTGCCCGCGCGTGGCGGATGTTGACCTCCACGCCCCAGTCGGTGCCGCCTGCCAACAGTGTGGCTCCCGGATATTTGGCCAGCAGTTCCAGCGCCCCCGGCAGATCAGCGGGACGGTGAAAGTCGCCGTCGGGGCCGGAGAGGTGCAGGGGCTGGGGAGCCGGGGCTGGGCGGGTTCGTAAGGTGCCCAGCGTGTCGTCTGCGGGCGGCGTGCCCAGCGCGTGGGCGGCGTCCTGAATGGGGCGGTAGCCGGTGCAGCGGCACAGGTTCCCGCTCAGTGCGTGGATATCGAAACCGTTGGGCGCGTGGAGTTCGCCGTCCTTACGCTCTGGACGGTAATACTCGGCGGCCATGCTGACCACGAAACCGGGGGTGCAGTACCCGCACTGCGAGCCGCCGCGAACGGCCATCTCGTGCTGGACAGGATGCAGGTGACCCGGCGAGCCGATGCCCTCGGCGGTGATGACCTCCTGACCGTTCATGGCCGGGAGCATGACCAGACAGGCGTTGACACTTTCCAGTCGTGTGCCGCCGCGTCCGTCCGGGCGGGAAACCAGCACCGCGCAGGCCCCGCATTCGCCCTCGGCGCAGCCTTCCTTGCAACCGGTCAGGCCGCCGTCGCGCAGCCAGTTCAGCAGCGTCGTATGGGGCCGCGCGCCCTGCACCTCGCGGGGTTGACCGTTGACCGTGAGCGTAAAACTGTCCATGCTTTCTCCTTCCGCCGTCAAAAACGACAAGCCCGGCGTTCCACTGCACCCAGATTCCCACATGGGAATTCGGATGCATGGTTCACGCCGGTGACGAAAAGGGCGGGTCGCTGGTTATCCATGCAGAACAGCAACCTGATTTGATGTCATTTGATTCTACGCCTAAGTATCTGGTTTGCCTAGCCCCTTTTCGGGTGGATTGGACTGGGTCCAAAATGAAAGCCAGCGGGCGGTCACATCGGTTTCATAGGCTTCATCGGTTCCATCTTTGCCATCGGTTCCATTTCGCTCTGAACCGCGTCGTCGGTCACGATTTCAAGGCCAAGATGCTGGGCGTCTTCCACATCCGGCGCTTCGTGCAGGGAGTGAAGCTGGCCATCCTCGATCTGAAAATAGACCGATCCGTCCCCAGTATGAATCTCCACCACCGCGCCGCTTTCGGTCTGGAAGAGGGTGGGGGCAATGGTCCACTCGCCCGTCGTGACGCCGCTGCTCTGGCGCTGGCCGTCGCTGCCGACGCGAATGATGGTCTGATCGCCCTGATTTTCCAGCATGATGGTCTGCCCGCCCTTCAATTTCGCCTGATATGCCATGCCCGACATTAGCGGGCGGCGCAAGCTGCCTGGGTCAAAGTTGCATTCAGAGCCGTTAAGCCTGTACCTGTGCGGCGCGGCTTTCATACGGCACAATGGCCCAACCAACAATCGCCCATCAACACTCGGAGGAATTTTCATGACAACCCATGACACCGACATCATCGTGATCGGCGCGGGGCTGGCCGGACTGGTGGCCGCCGCCGAGGCTGCCGACGCCGGAAAGCGCGTGCTGCTGCTGGATCAGGAAGGCGAGCAGAATCTGGGCGGGCAGGCGTTCTGGTCCTTTGGTGGGCTTTTTTTAATTGATACGCCAGAGCAGCGCCGCCTGAAAATCCGTGACAGCCACGAACTGGCGTGGCGCGACTGGCGGAATACGGCGGGATTTGACCGCCCCGAGGACCACTGGCCCCGCAAATGGGCCGAGGCTTACGTGGACTTTGCCGCTGGGGAAAAGTACGGCTGGCTAGCTTCGCAGGGCATGAAGTTCTTTCCCGGCGTGGGCTGGGCCGAGCGCGGCGGGCAGGGCGCAAGTGGCCCCGGCAACAGCGTGCCGCGCTTCCACATCACCTGGGGCACCGGGCCGGGGGTGGTAGAACCGTTTGAACGCCGGGTGCGCGAGCATGTTGCCACTGGCAGGATTGCCTTCAAATTCCGTCATCGTGTGCGCGGCCTGAACATCACGGACGGTGTGGTGCATGGGGTTCACGGCGACATTCTGGAACCCTCCGACGTATTGCGTGGAGAGGACAGTTCACGCGTGGTGGTGGACGATTTTGACCTGAATGCTGGGGCCGTCATCCTTACGTCTGGCGGCATCGGGGGCAATCAGGAACTGGTGCGGAAGAACTGGCCTACAGAGCGCCTCGGCCCCGCGCCCGAGTTCATGATTTCCGGCGTGCCGAAGCATGTGGACGGCGCAGCGCAGGGGATGGCCGAGGCGGCTGGCGCGCACCTGATCAACCGGGACCGCATGTGGCACTACACCGAGGGCATCCGCAATTGGAATCCCATCTGGCCCATGCACGGCATTCGCATCCTGCCCGGTCCCAGCAGCCTGTGGCTCGCGCCAGACGGCACCCGGCTGCCGTACCCCAATTACCCCGGTTTTGACACCCTCGGCACGCTGCAACACATCACCACGCATGGCTACCCCTATACGTGGTTTGTACTGAACCGCGCCATCATCAAGAAGGAATTCACCCTTTCAGGCAGCGAACAGAATCTCGATCTGACGGACCGCGATCTCCGTAAGGTGGCCGGGCGGCTGGGCAAGAATGTCGCGCCCTCCGTGCAGGCGTTCATGGACAGCGGCGCGGATTTCGTGGTGCGCGACAGCCTGCCCGAACTGGTACGCGGCATGAATGAATCCATCGGCAACAGCGCCGTGGATTACGAGACGGTGGCGCGCGAGGTGGCGGACCGGGACCTCCAGATCGCCAATCCTTTCGGCAAGGACCCGCAACTGGCAGTGGTACGCGGCGCGCGGGCCTTCATCAACGAACGCCTGATTCGTATCGTCAAACCTGCGCCGCTGCTGGACCCGGCCTCGGGGCCGCTGATCGCCGTCAAGCTCAACATTCTGACCCGCAAAACGCTGGGTGGTCTGGAAACAGATTTGCAGGCGCGGTTGCTGCGGCCTGATGGTCAGCCGATGCCAGGGCTGTACGCTGCCGGGGAAGTCGCGGGCTTTGGCGGCGGCGGGATGCACGGCTACCGCTCGCTGGAGGGCACCTTCCTGGGGGGTTGCCTCTTCAGCGGGCGGGTGGCGGGGCGCTGCGCGGCGGGAGCGGTGGGGTAGATGGCCCTATCACACTGCCAGTAAGGGCAACCATATAAACTGGTCACCTGACCAGATGGAGGTCAAGCATGACGACGCAGCGCCGCAAGCCCCCCCGTAGCCCGCATCAGGCCGAATGGCGGCTGGAGGAAGCCAAGGCCAGGTTCTCCCAGGTGGTTCAGCAGGCCGAGGCAGGCACACCTCAACTGATCACCCGCCGGGGCAAAGACGCCGTGGTGGTGGTCAGCGTGGAGAAGTGGGCCGCGCTGACTGGGGAAGCGCCCAAGGCGATTGAGCTGTTCAGGAACGCACCCCGATTCGAGGATTTTGAGCTGGACCTGGATCGGGGGGAAGAAGTTTTCCCAGATCGGGAGCTGGACCTTGGGTGATACAGCGTTCCTCTTCGACACAAACGTCATCAGTGACGCCACCAAACCCAGGCCCGCTCCGGGTCTGAACAGATTTCTGGAGCAGGTTGAACTGCTCAACATTTTCGTCAGCGTAGTAAGTCTGGGGGAGATCCGGCGCGGCATCGAGGTTGCCGATGACCCAGCCAAGCGGGCGGCCCTGATGGTCTGGCTGCAACAGGATGTTCTGAACAGGCATGCGGGGCGCATTCTTCCCATTTCCGGGGGCGTGATGGAAACCTGGGCTTTGATGATCGCGGCCACTG
This sequence comes from Deinococcus sp. AJ005, assembly GCF_009017495.1. Taxonomy (NCBI): domain Bacteria; kingdom Thermotogati; phylum Deinococcota; class Deinococci; order Deinococcales; family Deinococcaceae; genus Deinococcus; species Deinococcus sp. AJ005. The sequence continues at coordinate 75,006 of NZ_CP044989.1, forward strand.
GACGCAAGCCAGGGCAATTGCCCGTGTTTGATGGCCTGATCGCCGCCACCGCCCTGCACCATCGCCTGACTGTGGTGACCCGCAACACTGCCGACTTTGCCGCTTTCGGTGTGCCGCTGTTCAATCCTTTCAGCGAGGAGTTGCGTTAGGCCGTCCAGTCTTCCCGGCCTGTAAAGCCCTGCCCAAGCGCCGCCCATCTGCCACGCCTGCCGCCCCGCTACCCTGACGCCCATGACCCCCTACCGCGCAATCATTCTTGATCTGGACGGCACGCTGGTGGACAGCAACGACGCCCGCGCCTGGGTGCATGCTTTCACAGGTGAGGGTTTTTCCGTGTCTTTCGCACAGGTTCGCCCCCTGATCGGCATGGGCGGCGATCAACTGGTGCCGCGCCTGACCGGAGTGCAGCCGGAAAGCGAGCACTATGAGCGACTTTCAGAGGCCTGGAAGGACCACTTTCAGCGCGGCGAGTTGCCCACCGTCCGGGCGCAACTGGGGGCGCGCAAGCTGGTGGAGGAACTACGGCGGCGCGGTCTGGACCTGATCATCGGCACCTCGGGCGACGAGACGGTGGTGGAAGCCCTGTTGATGCGCGCGGATGTGGCCGATCTGGTGCCCCAGCGCACCACCGCCTCGGACGTGGAGGACTCCAAGCCTGCCCCGGACATCGTGAAGGTGGCGCTGAACAAGCTGGGGCGGCAGCCGGGCGAGGTGCTGATGCTGGGCGATACGCCCTACGACATAGAAAGTGCGGGCAGGAGCGGCGTGGACACCGTGGCCCTGCGCTGCGGCGGGGATGAGCGACTGGACGGAGCGGTCAGGATCTACAACGATCCGCTGGATTTGCTGGCCCATCTGGACGAGTTGCCGCTGGGCTGAGCTGGAACGGGGCGACTGCACGCTACCCCGGTCCTGCTGACCGGTTTCATCCTGCGTGTTGTATGAGAGGATTACACTCCGCCCCATGAGTGCGCCTGCCGTCCTGCCCACCTTGCAGCCCGCCTCACCCCTGGCCGCGCCGATCACCACCCTGACCTACGTGACCCTGGGGATTGGCCTGGCGGTCTTCGCACTGGTCACCGGTCTGACGTTCTATTTTATCTGGCGCTACAAACACCGGGGCGCGGACGGCGAACCCCCACAGATCTTTGGCAACGCCCGCGACGAGATCATCTGGATGGGGATGGCGGCGGGCATTCTGGTCTTTCTGTTCGTCCTGACTTGGATCACCATGAACCGTATCGATCCGCAGGCCGGGCAGGACGGCACCCCGGATCTGATCGTGACCGGCCACCAGTGGTTCTGGGAGGCCGACTATCCGCGCGCTACCAATCCGGCGGGCATGGGCGTGGTCAGTACCGCCAGCGAGATTCACATTCCCACCGGCAGAAAACTGCTGCTGGAGGTGGGCAGCGCCGACGTGATCCACGACTTCTGGGTGCCGCAACTGGCCCGCAAGATGGACGCCATTCCGGGCCAGGGCAACCGGCTGTGGATTCAGGCCGACAAACCCGGCACCTACCTAGGAGCCTGCTCTGAATTCTGCGGGGCGCAGCACGCCTGGATGCGTTTCAAGGTGATCGCTCAAACGCCGCAGGACTTTCAGGCGTGGCTGGCAAGGCAGGCCCAGCAGGCGGCCCCACCGCCCCCCAACCAGACCGATATAGAGGACGGCGCGGGGCTGTTCGTGCGTCAGGGCTGCGGCGAGTGCCATACGCTGCGCGGCATCGGCGCACGCGGCCATGCCAGTCAGGGGAGTGTCGGCCCCGATCTGACCCACTTCGCCTCGCGCGGCATCATCGCCGGGGGCGTGCTGGACAACACACCGGAGAACTTGCGGCGCTGGTTGAAGAACCCGCAGGCTGTCAAGCCCGGCGTCCGCATGCCCAATTACCGCCTGAACGACGCCCAATTGCGGCAATTGACCGCCTACCTGGAGACGTTGCAATGACCACCGCACCTGTACCTGTTGAGACCGCGTCTGCCCCGTTGAGCCGCCCACGCAACCTCACCCGCTGGCTGTCCACCACCGATCACAAGGACATCGGGATGATGTATCTGGCGCTGGGGGCGCTGTTTTTCCTGATCGGCGGGGTGGAGGTGCTGATCATGCGCCTGCAACTCGCGCGGCCCGGCAACACGCTGCTGGAGGCCACCACCTACAACGAGTTCTTTACCCTGCACGGCACCACCATGATCTTTCTGGCGGTGATGCCGATGCTGCTGGGCTTCTCCAACTACCTGCTGCCGCTGCAAATCGGCGCGAAGGACATGGCCTTTCCGCGCCTGAACGCCTTCGGCTTCTGGCTGACCGCGTTTGGCGGCATCGTCCTGTACCTGAGCCTGCTGGAAGGCCCGCCCGACGCGGGTTGGTTCGCCTACGCGCCGCTGTCCGAGCGCCCCTTCAGCTCCAGCCTGGGCACCGACTTCTGGGCCGCCGCGCTGCTGATGATGGGCATGGGAACTACGTTGACGGCGCTGAACATCATCATTACCACCGCGCGTTACCGCGCCGTGGGCATGGGCCTGTGGAAGATGCCGCTGTTCTCGTGGATGGTCTTCGTCAACAGCTTCATCATTGCCTTTGCCCTGCCCTCGCTGAGTGCGGCTTTAATCATGCTGGAGGTAGACAGAGCTTTAGGCGGACGCTTCTTTCAGGGTGGCGGAAGTCCGGTGCTGTGGCAACACTATTTCTGGCTGTTCGGCCACCCAGAGGTCTACATCATGGTGCTTCCGGCCTGGGGCATCATCAGCGAGGTCATCCCGGTCTTCTCGCGCAAGCCGATCTTCGGCTACGAATTCGTGGCCGGGTCCACGGTGGCGATTGCCGTGCTGAGTTTTGCGGTGTACGCCCACCACATGTTCGCGGTGGGCTTCGCACGTCCAGTGAATCTGGCCTTCGCCGCCAGCACCATGCTGATTGCCATTCCCACCGGAATTAAAGTGACCAACTGGGTGGCGACGCTGTGGAAGGGCAGCATCCGCATGACCGTACCGATGATGTACGCCATCGCCTTTATCGTGCAGTTCACCTTCGGCGGCATCACCGGGGTCAGCTTCGCGGTGCTGCCCATTGACTGGCAACTGACCGACAGTTACTACGTGGTGGCGCATTTTCATTACGTGTTGATGGGCGGCACACTGTTCGCGCTGCTGTCGGGCCTGCACTTCTACTTTCCCAAGATGACCGGACGGATGCTCAGCGAGGGCTTCGGCAAGCCTGCTTTCTGGATGATCACGCTGGGCTTCAACGGCGTCTTTCTGGTGCAGCACGCGCTGGGCATGATGGGGATGCCCCGCCGCGTCTACACCTACCCCGACTTGCCTGGCTGGGGAGCGCTGAACATGTTCTCCACGGTCAGCGCCTTCGTGCTGGGGCTGGGACTGGTGCTGACCCTGATCAACATCGTGATCAGTTGGCGGATAGGCCGCGTGGCGGGCGACAACCCCTGGCAAGCCTGGACGCTGGAATGGGCCACCACCAGCCCGCCGCCCAAGGGGAATTTCGTGCGCCTGCCGCCAATCAAATCCAGCCGCCCGCTGTGGGATCTGGCGCACCCGGAAGACCCGGATCACCAGCGCCCGACGCGCCATGACCAGCAGGGCAAGGGCCACATTCGCCTGGAGGAGAAGGACCATGAGCAGTAAGCCGTCCTCCATCCCACTGATTCCCAGCGTGTCGCAATCCCTGGATGTGTCGGCCCTGCCGCTGCCGCCCGAACATATGGACGCCAGTCCCCGCAGCAACGGCTTCTGGGGCATGGCGGTGTTTCTGGTGACGGACACGGTCATTTTCCTGCTGCTGCTGGTGGCGAACATCTACCTGCGGCGCTACTCGCAGGGGCCAGCACAGGGCGCGTTGGACCCCGGCACGACGATCTGGTTCAGCCTGGGGTTGTGGGCTTCTAGCGGCGCGCTGGTGCTGGCCGACTCCTTCAGGAAGCAGGCGAAAGTCTCTGGCCTTCTGTATCTGCTCACCGCCGCGCTGGGCTTCGTCTTTTTGTACGGTCAGGCGCAGGAATACCTCAAATTGAACGCGCAGGGCGCGACGGTGGACGCCGATCTGTTCTTCACGGGCTTCTACACCCTGACCGGGTTGCACGGTTTGCATGTTGCCTTCGGTGCGCTGGCCCTGCTGGTGACGGGCGTGCTGCGCTTCCGGGGTCTGCTGGATGGGCGGCGCGAGGGCTTCACGGCGGCGTTGGGCCTGTACTGGCATTTTGTGGACGCGGTGTGGGTGGTGCTGTTTTTGCTGCTGTACGTGTGGGGGGGGCCATGAGGCGGGTATGTCTGATCGGCGCGTTGGTTGCCGTCCTCAGCGCCGCGCTGTTCTACGCCTCCGGCATGGGCATGCGCCCTGGCAGTTTCAGCCTGCATATGGGCGCACATCTGCTTCTCTCGCTGGGGGCCGCGCCTCTGCTGATTCTGGCGTTTCCGATGTGGCGTCCGCACATCAGCGGACCACTGGCGTTTCTGGCCCTCAACGTCGTGACGTATGGCGTCCATCTTCCCGCCGTCTACACACGGCTGATGACCCCTGGCGGAATGCTGATTGAAAGCCTGCTGTTTCTGGGCGCGGGCCTGCTGTTCTGGGCGCGGGTGGCGCGGGGCGGGTTGGGCGCGGCATTGCTGCTGCTGGCCCAGATGGCCGCCTGTGCGCTGCTGGGCGCGGCCATTACCTTCAGCCGCGACGCCTACGCCATGACCCTTCCCGACGACACCGCGCTGGGCGGCGTGCTGATGTGGGTGGTGGGCGGCTTTGTGGTGATGGCGGCGGCGTTCTACCACTTCATGCTGGTGTTGAAAACTGCGGAGACGAGAAATGAACAGACTGTCTAAGTTGCTGGCCCCGCTGCTGCGCGTGCTGGGCTTTCCGATGTACTGGCTGCTGCGCCGACTGGGCTACCTGCCACTTGAACCGGAACCCGCATTCATCCCCGCTCCAGACCGCCAACCGCTGCCTGACGATGTGCTGCTGCCTCCCGGCTGGACGCGCCCGCGTGAAATGGCCGAGGCCAACCCAACGCTCGCGCCCGTGCTGCTGGCTTTTGGGCTGGCGGGGACGGCGCTGGGGCTGCTGGTTTCCGCATGGGGAATTATTGGGCTGGGCGTGGTGGTGGCTTTTCTGGGCGGCGGAATGTGGGCCTGGGACAGCTTTCAGGCCACGGTTCAGCCCGCTGGCCCGCAGGAGGAAACATGAGCGACACGCACGCCAGTTCTGACACGGCAGGTCAGGACGACACGCAGGAACCCTCCCGCCGCAAGCTGCTCATTGGCCTCAGCCTGGGATCTGGGGTGCTGGCCGCCGCCGCAGCGGGCTATCCGATAGCGAAGGCTGTGCTTGATCCCGCTTTTCAGAAGGGGGGCCGGGGCGACTGGCAGACGGTGGGCCAATTGACCGACTTTCCCCTTTGGAAAACGGTGCTGGTCACATTCATCCGGCCCGGCGCGCGCAGTTTCGGCGGCGATATTAAGAAAGACACCGCTTACCTGACCCGGCGGCCCGGCGACTGGCTGGCGCTGCACAACGTCTGTATGCATCTGGGTTGCCCAGTGCGCCATCAGGAGGGGTCCGGGCTGTACTTCTGCCCCTGTCACGGCGGGGTTTACAACGCGGAGGGCATCAACGTGGCCGGGCCGCCGCGCATTCCGCTGCAGCGGATAGGGGTGCGCGTGGAAGGTCAGGACGTGCAACTCCAGAGCGCCGCCATGCCGTTGCCCACGCTGACGTGGCCGGGCGGTGACTCGTGAGCAACCCGGCGCAGTCTCAGCAAAAGAAGGGAGACGAGGCGAACGACACGCCGCCCGCCGTCACTGAGAAGAAGTACGGTTTATTTCTCGGTTGGATTGAAGACCGCACCGGACTGATCAGCCGCCTGAACACCGTGGCGGGCCACCGGGTGCCGAAGCGCAGCAAATGGGCTTTCGTGTTCGGCAGCGCCACCCTGTTCGCTTTCATCCTGCAAGTGGTCACGGGCATCACGCTGGCGATGTTCTTTGAGCCGTCCAGCGCCACGGCGTACCAGAGTCTCCAGCGCATCTCCACCCCAGGCACCGCCGAGGCGATGGTGCGCGGGCTGCACTATTTCGGCGCGTCATTGATGGTGGTGATGATGGGCATTCACCTGATCCGCGTGTACCTCTCGGCGGCCTATAAATACCCGCGCGAGATGCAGTGGATCAGCGGCGTGGTGCTGCTGCTGCTGGTGCTGGCGATGGCCTTTACCGGCCAGACGCTGCGCTGGGACCAGACCGCTGTCTGGAGCGTGGTGGTGGGCGCGGAGCAGGCGTCACGCGCCCCGATTGTCGGCCCGATCCTGGCCCGCTTCCTGATGGCGGGTGACACGCTGAATGCAGGCACACTGTCGCGGCTGTACGCCTTGCACACCTACTGGTTTCCGGCGCTGCTGTTCGGCCTGATCGGGCTGCACGTGTTTCTGGTGCTGCGAAACGGCATCAGCGAGCCACCCGTACCGGGGCGCAGGGTTGATCCGCGCACCTACAAGCAGGAATATCAGGCCCGCGTCAAAAAGGATGGCGTGCCGTTCTGGCCGGACGCCGCGTGGCGCGACACCGTGTTCGGCAGTGCCCTGATCATTCTGGTGTCGTTCCTGGCCTGGAGGTTCGGCGCACCCGCCCTGACCACGCCGCCAGACCCCAGCATCGTCAACGCCGATCCCAAGCCCGACTGGTACCTGATCTGGTATTTCTCGATCCTGGCACTGTGGCCCTACGGCATCACCAATCTGATGATCATTCTCGCGCCGCTGCTGGCAATTGTCGGGCTGATCGCGCTGCCGCTGGTCAGTAACAAGGGGGAACGCGCGCCCAGCCGCCGCCCCTGGGCCATCGGCATCGTGGTTGTGGCGGTGGGGATGATCTTCAGCCTGACGCTGCTGGGTTACCGCGAGCCGTGGCTGCCACGTTTCGGGACGCCGCCGCTGACCGCGCAGCAGGTGAACAGCACCGATCCCAGTGTGGTGCGAGGCGCGGCACTGTTCCATGACCAGTCGTGCATCCTGTGCCACAAGATCTCCGGGCAGGGCGGGATTCGCGGCCCCAACCTCAGCCAGATCGGGGAGCGGCTGACCAAAGACCAGATCACCTGGCGTATCCAGAACGGCGCGGCCAGCATGCCCTCGTATGCTGGGGTGCTAACCACAGACCAGTTGCGTGATCTGGTGAATTTTCTGGCGTCGCGTCAGTGACTGGACGGCCCTGAGCAGACCTTGCCGACGGCCAGCCCACTGCCGCGTCACTTCACATGGGCGTCATCTGGCGGACGCACCATCGCCCCATGAGTGGCATTTCGGTGACGGGGGTTCCGGCTGAAGTCCAGATGGACGCTGTGACGCTGCAGAGGGTTAAAACAGCCCGCCTGACCGCCCTGGACGCCTGGCGCGGCCTGACCGTGCTGCTGATGCTGCTGGTCAACAACGTCGCGCTGGGTGGGCGCACGCCGTACCAACTGGTCCACGCGCCCTTCGGCGGGCTGACCCTGACCGATCTGGTCTTCCCGTGGTTCCTGCTGTGCGCCGGGGCGGCCTTGCCGTTCTCGCTGTCGGCCATGACCCGCAGTGGCGTCGTCGGCTGGCTGCGGGTGCGCCGCTTGTTGACCCGCGCGGTGCTGCTTTATCTGGCCGGTGCCTTCCTGACCAGCGTGACCATCCGCGCCCCCACGCTGGGGCTGGGCGTGCTGCAACTGATCGCCCTGGCAACGCTGTGCGCGGCGCTGCTGGGCGGTCTGCGCGGATGGTGGCAGGCTGGGATTGCCGCCGCGCTGCTGCTGGGCTACGCCGCCTTTCTGACCCTGACCCCGCACGCGGCGGGCGTGGGTCTCATTTCTGAGACACAGAACCCGGTGCAGACGGTCAACGATGTGGTGCTGACTCCTCTGGGGTTGCGCGGCCTGATCTCGGTGATTCCCACCACGGCGCTGGTGCTGCTGGGCGCGCTGGCGGCCCGGCCCCTGCAACAACGTGACAGCCGCGCGCCGCTCAAGCTGCTGGGGCTGGGGGTGGCCCTCAGCGTCATCGGTTTTGGCTGGGCGGCCAGCGGGCACATCCCTTTCAGCAAGGCACTGTGGACACCGCCGTACATCCTGTATAGCGCGGGGCTGGGCATTCTGGGGATGCTGGCCTTCTGGCTGATCGCCGATTCGGGGCGTGTGCGCTTTGGGCGCAGGCTCCTGGCCCCGCTGACCATTCCGGGGCGCAACGCGCTGGCCGGGTACATGCTGCCCATCCTGATCAAGTTCTGGATCTTGCTGGAGTGGCAGGTGAACTGGACGGGGAAAAGCCAGAGCATCATCGCTTCGCTGCTGGAGCTGAGCCGCACGCATCTGGGCGGGTTTGCGGGCGGGCTGGTCTACACGCTGGGCTATGTGCTGGCCGTGTGGCTGGGGCTGGCCTGGATGGCGCGGCGGGGGCTGATCTGGAAGCTGTGAACGCTGACCCGCCTGATCTTTCTAGCCTGCCCACGCGTCTCCCCACCGCTCAAAGGACCCAATATGATGCGCCAACGACACATGACCCTGCTGCTGTGCAGCCTGCTCGGATCGGCGCTGGCCGCCCCGGAAAACCACACCCCGGCAAACCTGACTTACGGCGGCACAAATTTCAATACCCTGGCCGCCGACTCGTACAAACTCGCGGGCCTCAACGGCAAATTCACCGACTGGCTGGACGAGGCGTACCTGAAAGCGGGCCTGCCGCTGAAGGCTGGAGCGGCAAAAGACCAGACGCTGGGGGCCGCGCTGGACATCCGCAAGGCTGAGCTGAAGGCCGCGAGGGGCGACGCCCGCGACAGACTGGCGCGTGAAACCGCCGTCTGGGCACACGCCTTGATCAAGAAGGTGGTGCCGAGGTTCAGTCTGGAACGCGGCTTCGAGTTTGCCAGCCTCGCTACGAACGGCGAGCGCCAGTGCCTGCTCCAGAGCGTGGTGATTGCCGGACTTCTGGAGCGTGCCGGGCTGGACGCCGGGCTGGTGATGGTCTGGAAGAGTCAGGAGGGCCAGGAGAGCAACCTGGGCCATGTGACCAGCGTGCTGCGGCTGCCGGGCGGCGCGGGAGATCTGGAGGTGGATGCCAGCGAACCCACACCCACCGCACGTCACGGCGGCGTGCTGGCCTGGGCCGCTGGAGACTACCGCTTCCTAAACGCCCGCTTTGGCCCCGGAGACGTGATCACGTCCTCTACCCGTGCGGACGGCAAGGGAATGATCAAGCCCACCGATCTGTCCTTCCTGAGCCTGAATTACGTGCGTTCCCAGTTCGACTACTACCGGGGTGAGCGGGCCATCGGCGGCCTGCTGGGCACCGGCACGGGCAAGGCCACTGCCGACGGCTTGAAGCTGAGCGAGAAGTGGCTGAAGGCCGCGCTGGCCGAGGAGCCGAACAATGCGCTGGCCGCAGGCGTGCTGGGGAACGTCTGGCGCAAGGAGAGCCGCAACCCAGAAGCGCGGGCGCAGTACCTGAAAGCGGCCAAACTGTACGCTGCGCAGGGCCACACCCCTGCCGGAATGGCCGCCAACCTGAAATGGGCTTCGACTCAGGCCAGTGTGGGCCATTCCGCGCAGGTCTTCACCCCTGCCCTTCGACTCTTCGCGCTCCTGAGCGCCGCCTACAGGTGATTCCTTGACCCGCATCCTGCCCCGACGAATCGTTCTCGGTCTGCTGCTGGCCGGGACCGTTCACCAGGCCGCCGCTTTCGCCGCCGCCCCTTCCGTCCATCCTTCGACGCTGGTCCGAAAAGCAGCCCAGATGCCCGGCCAGATTCAGCCTGTTGCGCCCGGCACCCGCCCCGCGCCGCCGCTGCCCACGCTGACGCTGACGCCACCCATCGCGCAGGTCTACCGCGTCGAGTACCTGAGCAATGGCTTTATCGAGGCCGCGCACGCCATCGTGACGGTGACCCCTGCTGAGCGCGGCGCGCTTCGCCCGATGGCTGCCGAGGTGGTGCGCCGCGTGCTGGCCGCCCGTCCCAGCCTGAGCGAGGTGGACCTGAGCATGTACGACCGGGGCAGTTACGCGGGTTTTGGCGGCCCCCTGCCTGTGCTGACGGCCAGCGTGCCCCGGAACAGGCTCGACGACTTTCTGGCCTGGACGGCGCAGGAGCAGGCGGGGAGCGTGGCCAGTTACGAGCGGGTCTGGGTCAACCCCGGCAACCTGCCCGCCTACCGTGAGCCGGATCAGGTGCTGGAAACCACGCCGAAGCTTCAGACGGATCAAGCGGCACCTGCCCGTCAGGCGCGGCAGAACGTGCGGGATATCCGGCGAACCACCGCGCAGATCGTGGGCGGTCTGCATGACGGGCTGCTGTACCGGGGCAGGCGTGGTGGCGGGCGCATCGCCGCCCTGACCTTCGACGACGCGCCTCACCCGATGTTCGAGCCGTTGCTGCTGGACCTGCTGCGCCGCAGCGGCGATCACGCCACTTTCTTCGTGATCGGGCGCAACGCCCGCGCCTACCCGTATTTTGTCCGCGATATGGCCGCAGCGGGCCACGAGGTAGGCAACCACACCTACCACCACGTTCGCCTGCCGCCCCTGCCGCTCGCCGAGGCGTCCCAGGAAATGCAGTGGGACAACGACGTGATCAGGGAATTGACAGGCAAGCCTGCCCGCTATTTCCGTCCCCCCGGCGGCGACTACACCCCGCAGACGCTGGAAGCCGCACGCAGTCTGGGCCTGACCACCGTGTTCTGGACCGATGATCCTGGCGACTTCGCCAACCCCGGCGACGCGCGGCTGGAGGCCAGATTAAAACGCAACCTGCGACCCGGCGGCATCGTGCTGCTGCACGACAACGCCCCGCAAATGCTGGACGTGCTGCGCGAATTTCTGCGGGTGGCCCGCCAGGAACGGGTGCATCTGACGACGGTGGGCCGCCTGCCCAAGTAGGGCGGCGCGGAGTCCCAGCCCCCACCCTGCTGGACCAGCCCCCATGCCATTAGAAAGATCAAGAACCTTGCACCGAGCCGCAATCTTTTTTAAATGTTTCATCTGAGTGCGAAAAAGTTGGGGGTACGCTCCTGGTGTTGACCTGGCATGGACCGGACACGGGTATCAGGCACGGACCTCGCTGCTCGTGAAAACGCAGATCATGACAACGCAGCGCGGTCCGAAAACACAGCGGATCAGCATACGAGACATGGAGGAATGATCATGGCGAACGTCAGCGATTTTGTGGACCGACAAAACCCGCTGGACACCGCCCGCCACTTCTGGACGATGGCCGGGGCCGTTCGGAATCTGGGCTGGCCGGGTGTGGCTGCGGGCGCGATTTCGGCGGTGGATATTGCTTTGCACGATCTGAAGGCGCGGCTTCTGGACGTGTCTCTTGTTCAGATGCTCGGCGGCGTACGCGAGAACGTGCTGGCCTACGGCAGCGGCGGCTTCACCAGTTACAGCGTGCAGGAGCTGGAAAAGCAGCTCAGCGGCTGGGCGCAGCAGGGCTTGAAGGCCGTCAAGATGAAATCGGCAGCCGCCCCGAAGACGATCTGAACCGCGTGAAAGCCGCCCACGCCGCCATCGGGAACGACGTGGCCCTGTTCGTGGATGCCAACGGCGCGTACAGCCGCAAGCAGGCGCTGGGATTCGCCGGGAAATTTGCCGATCTGAACGTGTCGTGGTTTGAAGAACCCGTCTCCAGCGACGATTTAGCGGGTCTGAGGCTTTTGCGGGACCGTGGCCCCGGCGGCATGCAGATCGCGGCGGGCGAGTACGGCTACACGCCCACCTACTTTCACCACATGCTGGCGGCGGGGGCGGTGGACACCCTCCAGGCCGATGGCACGCGCTGCGGCGGTGCATCCGGCTTTGGTTTAGCGGCGGCCCAGGCGCAGGGCGCAAATATTCCACTCAGCGCCCACACTGCCCCAGCCTTGCACGCCTCCCTGGCCTCCGCGCTGCCGAATGTGGTCAACGTGGAGTATTTCTTTGACCACATTCGCATTGAGGACATGTTTTTTGACGGCGTTCCCAAACTCAGGGATGGCTACCTCTACCCAGACCGCAGCCAGCCGGGTCTTGGCCTGACATTCAAGACGGCGGACGCCCAACCCTATTTACAGACCGAATGGAGGTCATCATGACCAGAAGTAAGAAACCGAGAATCGTCGTCGTCACGGGCGCAAGTGCTGGAGCGGGCCGCGCCGTGGCTGTTGCCTTCGGCAAGCGCGGCGACACCGTGGCTTTAATCGCACGCGGCAGGGCTGGACTGGAAGGCGCGAAGATAGAAGTGGAATCGGCAGGCGGCAAGGCCCTCGTCGTGCCGTGTGACGTCGCCAACGCCGACGCGGTGGAGGCCGCAGCCGAGCGCATTGAAACCGAACTCGGCCCGATAGACGTGTGGGTGAATGTCGCCATGACTGGAGTGTTCAGCTATGTCAAGGATATGAAGCCGGAAGAGTACAGGCGCGTCACGGACGTGAATTACCTGGGTTTCGTGTACGGCACGCTGTCGGCCCTCAAGCGGATGCTGCCGCGCGATTCGGGGCGCATTATTCAGTTCGGCTCGGCGCTGGCGTACCGGGGCATTCCCCTCCAGAGCGCCTACTGCGGCAGCAAGCACGCCATCCAGGGCTTCTGCGATTCGCTGCGGGCCGAACTCCTGAGCGAGAACAGCAAGGTCACCGTCAGCATGGTGCAGATGCCCGCCATCAATACGCCGCAGTTTGACTGGCTCAGAACCCGGATGCCCCGCAAGGCGCAGCCCGTCCCACCGATCTACCAGCCGGAGATTCCCGCCGCCGCCATCCTGTATGCCGCCGACACCGGACGTCGCGAGTTGCTGGTGGGCTTTCCCACCTGGGTGGCCGTGTGGGGCAACAATTTCCTGCCCGCCGTGGGCGACTGGTATCTGGCGAAAACCTGCATCAACGGCCAGATGACCGATCAGGTCCAGCCGAAGGACGCCCCCGACAATATGTTTCACCCGCTGGACGACGAGAAGGACTGGGGTATGCACGGGCGTTTTGATGACCGCGCCAGAACCATGAGTTGGGAGTTGCCGCTGGACGAACACCGAACTCTGTTCGCGGGGGCGCTGGCCGTGGTTGCTGCGGGCATCTGGGGGATGAGCCATGCGCTCCGCCGATAAGCTGGCCACCGTTTCTACCCTGGCGGCGCTGGCCTCGCTGGCGGTCATCAGCGCCCGGCAGTTTGATCTGATTCATCACTTGCCGGAGCTGCCGGGCAAGGTGTTTCAATCCAACAGGCTGACCACCTCCGAGGACAGCAAGGTGCTGGGTCTGCCGGACGGGCCGCTGGGCATTGGCAGCTACGCGCTGACGCTGCTTCTGGTCTCGCGCGGCAGTTCGCTGGCGAAATACAAGGTGGGCCTTGACCTGCTGTACGCCGTCTCGCGTTCGGGTGGCACGTACCTGAAGCAAAAGGAACTGTGCGGCTGGTGTCTGGTGGCCGTGGGCGCAAGCGCGGTGAGTACGGCGGCGCTATGGGGGTCCAATGAATAGGCTGGAGAAACGCGCCCAAAACGACGTGAAGGTCATCCTGCGCGATGTGAACCACGGACGCTTTGAAAAGAGCATGTCCGGCGTCACCGCTGCCAGCGCCCTGCTGGTCTGCGCGGAGGTCTATTACGAGCATTACAAGGGCAGTTTCGGCAACCGCGTGATGTGGTCTCCGATCATCGTCACGCCGCCGCTGGTGATTGCCGGAATCGCGGGGATTTTCAGTGTGAAGGCGGCCAAAACGGCTCTGCCCGCTGCCTCGCTGCTGTACATGCTGACCGGGGCGGTGGGCCTGGTGATGCACATTCGCGGGGTGTCCCGCAAGCCGGGCGGCTGGAAATTCGCGGCTTACAACGTGGTCATGGGGCCGCCCGTGATCGCCCCCGGCCTGTTTGCGATGGTGGGCGGCATGGGCCTGCTGGCCTCTCTGGTGCGGCGTGAGGGTGCGGATGACGACTAAATCGCGCCCCCAGACTTCTGCCACACAGACCAACCCATTTCGCTCGGCAGATCACCTGCCCAAGCAGCGCGGTGGACAGGCCCCAGATCCCAATTATCTGCCGCGCCAGCAGGCCGGAATCACACCGCAGATGCATGGGCGCTACCCCGATTTGACACCCTCTCGCAGGAGAACGCCTGGGACGAGGTGACGCGCAAGGTGGTGCTGGAACGGCTGGAACCTTACGGTGATCCGAAGTTCTTTACGCCGCAGGAATGGCGCACCCTGTCCGCCTTCTCGGACGTGTTGCTGGCCCAGCACACCGCGCCGAAAGTGGACGTGCTGGCGCATGTGGACGCCAAATTGCACGCGGCGAACGGTGGCGGCGTCAACGGCTATCAATTTGATGACCTTCCCAGCGAGCAGGACACCTTGCGGCGGGCGGCGGCGGGACTGGACGAGACGGCGCGGGAACGCGGGGCAGCGGAGTATGCCGAAGCCCCGCCAGAGCTGAAAGCCGCCATCCTCAGCGATTTTATGGACGGCAAACTTTCGGGCGGCGCGTGGCACGGAATGAATGTCAAACGGGCATTCCAGGTCATCACGGGCGACTTGCTGGAGGGCTATTACAGTCACCCGTGGGCCTGGAACGAGGTGGGCTTCGGTGGCCCGGCCTATCCGCGCGGCTACATGCGTCTGGGCATGGCGCTGGACGAGGACGGCGATCAGCGCGAACCCTGGGAGAAGCCAGAAACGCGCGATATCAACGCGGAGTTGCTGCGCGATAACGAGCAACATCTGGGCAGCAAGGTCAAGGCGGACAAGCCGATAGATCTTGACTGGCTCAAAACGGAGGCGGCACGCGCCGCTGCCATTTCCGCCGAACTCGCCGCCAATCCGCGCCAGTTCCGGGCCAACAGCTATAAGCGGCTGCTCAAAGGGGCCATCCAACCCAAGGAAAACGATAGTTTCCGCCTGCTGCACGTTCACAAACGGGCCGTGCCGCAGGAGAAGATGCGGCGCTACACCGATGACGATGAGGTTGACCTGCTGATCGTCGGCGCGGGCGCGGGCGGTGGGGTGCTGGCGCAGCGGATGGCCCGCGTGGGCTGGCGGGTGGTGGTGCTGGAGGGCGGCCCCTTCTGGGACCCGGATGCTGACTGGGTCAGCGACGAGGCCGCCTCTCACCACATCTACTGGAATGGCAAACGCATCATCGGCGGCGCTGATCCGGTGGCGATGGGCAAGAACAACAGTGGTCACGGCGTCGGCGGCAGCATGGTGCATTACGCGGGCTATGTACCGCGTTTTCACCCGTCCGACTTCATGACGCAGTCGCTGGACGGGGTTGGGGCCGACTGGCCGATCAGTTACTGGGACGTGGCCCGCCATTACGAGGCGTGCGAGGTGGAGCTGCCCGCCGCCGGACAGGACTGGCCCTGGGGCCACGTTCACCGCTACACCCATAGCCCACACCCGGTCAGCGGCGCGGCGGAGCGGCTGATCGTTGGGGCGGATAAATTCGGGATGAACCTGAAAATCGGCCCGGTGGGGATTGCCAATGGCACCTTCGGCAACCGCCCGCACTGCATTTACCGGGGCTTTTGCCTCCAGGGCTGCAAGGTGAACGCCAAGGGCAGCCCGCTGGTGACGCACATTCCCGACGCGATTAACCACGGCGCGGAAATCCGGGCCAACAGCACGGTGCTGAGGGTGCTGATGGACGGGGCGCGGGCGACGGGCGTGGAATACGTCAGGGACGGCCAGATTCGCCGTCAGCGGGCAAAGAAAGTCGCGGTGGCGGGCTACGCGATTGAGTCGCCGCGCCTGCTCCTCAACAGCGCCCAGAAGGATTGGGATGACGGCGTGGGCAACCGTCACGATCAGGTGGGCCGTTACGTGATGGTGCAGGGTGCGCCCGTGGTGATGGGCCGTTTTCCCGAAATGCTGCGGACGTACAAGGCCCCGCCGCCCGAAATCAGCACCGAGCAGTTTTACGAGACTGACGACCAGCGCGGTTTCAAGCGGGGGTTTTCGATCCAGACCACCGGGCCGCTGCCCATCGGCTTCGCGCACAACATTCTGGGCGAGGGCCACTGGGGCGACGCGCTGCGCGAGTACGGGCGCGACTACAACCACTGGGCCAGCCTGGGCGGCCTGTGCGAACTGCTGCCGAACGCCGACAACCGCGTGACGCTGGCGGACGTGACGGATCACAACGGCCTGCCCGTCGCCCGCTTTGACCACTCCTTGCACGACAACGATAAGAAGAACATCGCCTATGCCATGCGCTTCATCAAGGGGCTACTCCAGCAATCCGGGGCGCAGGACATCATCGCCGTGGAGCGCTTTGCCCACCTGATCGGCGGCAACCGCATGGGCTTCTCGCCGGAGGACAGCGTGGTCAGCAGCGATCACAAGGTCTGGGGAACGGAGAACCTGTTCGTGACGGACGGCAGCGCCTGTCCGACGCAGGGCAGCGCCAATCCCGCGCTGACCATCATGGCCCTGAGTTCACGGCTGGGCGAACGTTTCAGCCGGGGTCAGGTGCCGGACGGGCAGCCGCAGCGAGTCAAGCAGCGGGCGGAGTTGTTCGGGCCGGTGAAGTAACAACGCCTCTTTAGTGGCCTCCTCACTCCTGCTGCTCTCATCACGTTCCTGCCTCACAAAGATGGAGGAGCGAGAAGCCGTGTTTTCAACTCTCTCAAAGGAGCTATTCCCATGTCCCATTCCTCCACTTCCGATATCGGCAAACTTGTCTGGGCCATCCCGGAAGGCTGGATTCCCGGCTGGAGCAACGGCCCCGAACCGGAACTGCTATCGCATGAGGCGGCATGCATCCTGAACCCGAATGACCGCGATGCACACATTGAAATCACCATCTACTTCGAGGACCGCGATCCCGTCGGGCCGTACAAGTTGACGGTGGGAGCGCGGCGCACGCTGCACCAGCGCTTCAACACGCTGACAGACCCGGAGCCGATTCCGCTCAGCGTGGCCTACGCATCGGTGATCCGCTCGGATACGCCAATCATCGTGCAGCACACCCGGCTGGATTCGCGGCAGGCCGAGAACGCGCTGCTCAGCACCATCGCCTACACGGAGTAACGCATGACCCCCAGCTCTCCACCTCTCAGCCCGATCCACCCTGATCCCTACGCCCCTGAGGCCCCTGGAAGTCCCGGCCTGAAACCCAAATGGACCAGCAGCGCCAAGGACGCCGTGACCGGGGCGCTGGGCGGCGGACGGGTGCGGGCTGCCGTCGGCTACGGCGTGGTCAACGAGGTCTACTGGCCCTCAAGCGGTGAGCCGCAGGTGCGTGACCTGACCTTTATCGTCAAAACCGCAGGCGGCTGGGTGGACGTGAAGCGCGACTGCACCTATACCCTGACGCCCTGTAAGACTGGCCCGCTGATCGGGGTCATGCATGTCCACGCGGATGATCCGGCGTTCAAACTTCGTCTGGAAATCATGCCGTCCATTGAGAACGACTCTCTGCTGATCAACTACTCGCTGGAAGGTGGCGGCACTTTGTACGCGCTGCTGGCCCCGCATCTGGCCGATTCTGGCGCGGACAATACGGCCTGGGTGCAAGGCGGCATGCTGTATGCCACGCGAGGGGACGCGGCGCTGGCGATGTCGTGCAGCGGCGGCTACGGTGGCATGAGCGCGGGCTTCGTGGGGGTCAGCGACGGCTGGCAGGACTTCGCGCAGCACGGCCAGATGACCTGGCAGTACGCGCGGGCCGAGGGCGGCAATGTGGCCCTGATGGGCGAGTTGAAGTCGGCAAGTGGCACGCTGGCGCTGGCCTTCGCACGGCATGCGGCAGGGGCGGCCATCCATGCGCGCGGCAGTCTTCAGCGTCCCTATGCTCAGCAACGCGCCGAGTTTCTGGAAAACTGGAGGCACTGGACGGGCCGCCTTCAGCTTCCGGCAGGCAGCGACGAGGAACGTGACCGCGCCCGCCTGAGCGCCCAGGTGATCCGTGTCCACGAGGGCAGCGATTTTTCCGGGGCCATCATCGCCAGCCTGAGCGTGCCGTTCGGGCAGGCGCACAGCGATCTGGGCGGCTACCACCTGGTCTGGCCGCGCGACATGGTGGAGGCGGCCACCGGACTGCTGGCGGTGGGGCAGCCGAACGACACCCTCCGCAGCCTGAATTACCTGCTGGCGGCGCAGTCCCCAGACGGCCACTGGCCGCAGAACCTGTATCCCAACGGTGAGCCGTTTTGGTCTGGCGATCAACTGGATGAAACCGCCTTCGTGCTGTTGCTGATGGGCAAGCTGCGCGAGGAGGGGCTGGATTCGGCCTTCCGGCAGGAGGCGCTGGAATGGGCGGCACGGCGGGCCGCAGGCTACATCGCCCGTCACGGCCCGCTCAGTCAGGAAGACCGCTGGGAGGAAAACAGCGGCGTCACGGCCTACACCCTGGGGATCATGATCGCCGCGCTGGTGGCTGCCGTGCCGTGGCTGGAGCCAGAGCAGGCCGATTACGCGCTGGCCCTGGCCGACGACTGGAACGCCCGTTTAGAAGGGTGGTGCTACGTGACGGGTGACGACGCCCCGCTGGCCGAGAAATATGGCGTGCCGGGCTATTACATCCGAATCGCGCCGCAGGCCGGACAGAATCCGGGGCGGCAGACCGTGGAAATCGGCAACACGGGCGGCCTGACGGTGCAGGCGGGCGGGCTGGTCAGTCTCGATTTTGGCTATCTGGTGCGCGTGGGCCTGCGCCGCGCCGACGATCCGCGTATCCGTGACACCCTGAAAGTGGTGGACGGCGAACTGCGCTACGACTCGCCCGTCGGCCCGCTGTATTACCGCTATCAGCACGACGGCTACGGCAATACGGCGGACGGCGGCCCGTATCTGGGCCAGGGCATTGGGCGTCCTTGGCCGCTACTGGCCGGGGAGCGGGCGCATCTGGCGCTGCTGGCGGGCGAGTCGCCAGACGCGTACATCGGGGCCATGCTGCATTCCAGCGGTCCCGGCGGCCTTTTTCCCGAACAGGTCTGGGATGCGCCGCCCATCCGTGCGTTTCAGCCGGGCAAACCGGCAGGCAGCGCCATGCCCCTCGTTTGGGCGCACGCCGAGTACCTGAAGCTGCTGTGGGCGCGCGAACACGGTCAGGCTTACGAGGCACTGGCGGCGGTGAAGGAGCGCTATCTGGAAGGTGGACCGCCTCCGAAAATCCGTTTCTGGCGCACCGACTCACTGTCATTCGAGCTGCCTGCCGGGTTGTCCCTGTGGATCGAGGACACCCGCCCATTTACCTTGAGCTTTGGCTTCGGCGCGGCGGCGGTCTGGGAGGGAGTGCAGGAGTGTGAGGCGCAGGCAGGCGTTTTCGGGTTGTGGCGTGTGGAGTTCCTGGCGCAGGAACTGTCAGGTCACTCGGCGCTGAATTTCACCCGGCGCTACGGCGATGATTGGGAAGGTAAAGATCACCGTGTAAAGCTGGGAGACTGACCTTGACGGGTCACTTCAGGGTTTTTGTCGGGTCAGAAAAAGCAACGCAGCGTTGGAGCTTCTGCTCTAACGCTGCGTTCCAGAATGTCGTCTTTAGCCCTTCATCCCGGTCAGAACGATGCCCTCGATGATCTGCTTCTGGAAGATGGCGAACACGATCAGCACCGGAATCACCGCCAGACTGCTGGCCGCCATGATCAGCCCCCACTGCGTTCCCGCCTCCCCGTTAAACAGCGCGGTGCCCACTGGCAGCGTGCGGAACTCCGGTCTCTGGATCACGATCAGCGGCCACAGGAACGCGTTCCAGTTGCCCAGAAAGGTGAAGATGGCCAGACTGGCCAGCGCCGGGCGAACCAGCGGCAAAGCGATCCGCCAGAAGATTCCGAACTCGCTCATGCCGTCGATGCGCGCCGCTTCCAGCAGGTCATCGGGCAGCGTCTCAAAGAACTGCCGCATCAGAAAGACCCCGAACGCACTCATCAGGCCGGGGAACATGATCGCAAAGTAGGCTCCCGGCACACTCCCGGTCAGGTGGATGTCGCTGACCCCCACGAACCACGGGATAACCAGCATCTCGGTGGGGATCATCAGCGTGGACAGGATCAGGATGAAGATGAGGTTCTTGCCGGGAAAGTCGAACTTGGCCAGGGTGTAGCCCACCATCGAGTCGAAGAACAGCACGGTGGCGGTGGTGACCCCGGCCACCAGCAGGCTGTTGCCGAACCACTGGATGAACTTGGTTTCCAGCAGGACCTGGCGGTAGTTGTCCAGGGTGGGCGATTCGGGCAGAAAGCTCAGGTTGAACAGTTCCTGAAAGCTCTTGAGGCTGGTCAGGAGCATCCACATGAAGGGAAACAGCGTGACCACGATGCCCACGGTCAGCACGAGGTAGGCCAGCAGCATCGGCGTGTTGAGGCGGCGCTGCGGGCGAGGATCGCCCGCCGTTTCACGGGTGTCAGGTTTGTCCAGTGTCGTGGTCATACAAACTCCGATTGGAAGGTGTTGGAAACACCTGAAAATCTGAGCGAAGCGAGTAGGAGACAAACGGGTTCCGGGCGTGGAGTTAACGAACCGGAGCTGTCCCGGTTTGTTAACGAAACAGACGGAATCCGTATCATAGGTCATACCGCCGGGTCAGGAAGCGCAGTTGGAACAGGGTGATGGCCAGGATGATCAGGAACAGCACCACCGTGATGGCCGAGGCATACCCCATCTGGAAGCGTCCGAACGCGATCTGATAGATGTACAGCGCCACCGTCATGGTGCTGCCCAGCGGTCCCCCCTGATCGGTGAAGTTCAGGTTGACCACCTGCGTGAACAGTTGCAGGTAAGAAATGGTCCCGGTCACCACGCTGAACACGATGGTGGGATTGAGCAGCGGCCAGGTGATCTTCCAGAACGCCTGGGTGCCGTTCGCACCGTCGATCTCGGCAGCCTCGTAATAACTGCGGGGAATGGCCGACAACCCGGCCAGGAACAGCACGATCTGAAAGCCCAGGTTCTGCCACACCACCAGCGCCGCCGTGGTGGCCAGCGCCTGATCCGGGGAGTTGAGAAAGTTCTGCGGGGTGATGTGCAGCCAGATCAAAAAGGTGTTGACCGGACCGAATTGCGGGCTGAACAGCCACTGCCAGACCCACGCGGCGGCCACGATGGGGGTGACGTAGGGGGCGAAGTACAGCGCCCGGAACAGCCCGCGCAACGCGATGATCTTGTTCAGGAGCAGGGCCACGATCAGTCCCAGCGCGATTTGCGCTGGGACGCCGATGACGGTGTACAGCGCGGTGTTCCGCAGCGCTTGACCGAACTTCTCGTCGGCGAACAACCGCTGATAGTTCTCGGTGCCGACGAAGGGCTGGGTGTCTTTGAGGATGTTCCAGTCGAACAGGCTCAGCCGCAGGGCAGAGAGGGTGGGCAGGAAGCGCACGATCAGGTAGAAGATCAGGGGGACCAGCAGGAAGGTGTAGGCCGTGCGGGTCTGGTGCCGCCGCATCGAACCGCCCCGCCGGGGTGGGGGCGGCCTGCCCACGCCGCCCATCAGGCGTGGAGACGCCTTCATCTGTGCTGACAGTGGCCCGTGACTGGCCCGCTTGACATCATCAAAATACAAAACATATGTGCCCCCTCAGGACCAGATGCGTTCAGGACTGTCTTGGCACGAGATTGTACGGCGTCACGGAAGGCTTTTTGCGCTGTGCAGGACCGGGATGTGGTCCCGGCAGAGCTGATACAGACTCTGATTAAAGGGTGTCGAAAACACCCGTAATCTGAGCGGAGCGAGTAGGAGAAAAACGGATGCCGGACGTGGGATGTAGGAATCGGCACTGTCCCGATTTCTTCACGAAACAAACGGAATCCGTATGAGGCGTCCCCTTCTGGACTGCTTACGCGAAACGGTCAATCACCTGAACTCCAAGGGCGTTAAACGAGTCCATCCCCGTCAGTGCATCGATAGATTCTTCGAGCGTCAGCCGCGCGCCGATCAGGCGGTCCGGGCGTAGCAGGCCGCTTTCGATCATGCCCAGCATCTCGGGATAGGCGTGGGCGGCCATGCCGTGGCTGCCATAGATTTCCAGCTCTTTTGAGATGATGGCGTCCATCGGCAGCGGCGGGCGGCTGTGTTCGGCTACCAGCAGGCCCACCTGCACATGCCGTCCCTGGGTGCGCAGACACAGGATGGAATCGGTGCAGGTCTGCGCGTGTCCCAGCGCGTCCAGCGACAGGTGTGCGCCGCCGCCCGTGACCTCGCGGATGGCTGTCACCACGTCCACTTCCCGGCTGTTGAGGGTCACTTTCGCCCCCAGTTCCGCCGCCCGATCCAGCTTGTCTGCGCCGATGTCCACCGCGATTACCCGTGCGCCCAGTGCGCGGGCAATCATGATGGCGGACAGGCCCACGCCGCCGCAGCCGTGAACCGCCACCCACTCACCACCGCGCACCCGCCCCTGCTGCACCACCGCGCGAAAGGAGGTGGCGAAGCGGCACCCTAGACTGGCTGCCGTCACGAAGTCCAGACCGTCGGGGAGGCGCACCAGATTCTGCTCGGCGTAGCGCAGGGCCACGTACTCGGCAAACGATCCCCAGGCCGTGAAGCCCGGCTGAAACTGGTCGCGGCAGACCTGCTGCTGCCCGCTTTGACATTCCGGGCAACGCCCACAGCCCGAGACGAAGGGCAGCGTCACCCGGTCCCCCTCACGCCAGCGGGTGATGCCCGCCCCCACCGCCACCACGGTTCCGGCGATCTCGTGGCCAGGAACGTGGGGCAGCGCGATATCGGGGTCATGGCCCATCCAGCCGTGCCAGTCGCTGCGGCACACGCCCGACGCCTCCACGCGCAGCACCACGCCGTCCGCTTCCGGCATGGGGTCCGGGACAGTCTGGAGTTCGGGACGAGTGCCAAATTGCTCGTAGACGACGGCTTTCACGCCCTGAACTCTTTCATGATGCAGACTCTTGCATAATTATGGGCCGCCCATCACCACTTCAGCGCTCCTTTCCAGCCCCGCGTCCGCACCCGCTTTGCCGCGCGGACGGTGGCCTCGCGATAGGCGGCATTCAACTGTGCCGGGTCACGCTCCAGCAGTTTGGCGTCCAGTCGGGCGTCTGCTACGCCTTCCAGCCCTGTCGGGGTGCGCGGGTCCGCCTTCCCCTCGCCGCTGAAGGTGCGGGCCAGCCCCTCGGCCAGCCATCGGGGGATTCCGGCAGGCTGGGCCGTGTGGAACGCCTCGTGCCGGATGGTGGTGGGCAGCAGACCACGCGCCGCCAGCGCCGAGAGCCGTTGCGTGCGGATGACCGCGCCCTGGGTGGAGGCCGCAATATTGACTGGTTCCCCGGTGAGGGCCTGGAAGTCTGCCGCATTGCCTGCTGCCTCAATCCGTACCTTTGCAGGAGGTGAAAGACCCAGCGCCTTCAAGTCTCGCGCCGCCGCATCCCAGGCTTTGAAGACGGCCCCGAGGTGCTGACGGTCACGCGGATCCACGTAGGTGACGGTCAGCGGGCCGTGCTGGGCCTGAAAGGCGTGGGCGGCAGGGGAGAAGAGGGTCAGGCAGAGAAGGGCCACGCCAACTTGCAGACGGCCTGCTGCACCCTTCACCCCTCTGCTTTGCAGCGCCCTGTTTTCAATGACAGGAGGCAATCGGAAGATTCCAGCTCTTCTGTCACTGCCCCCGGTCCCGCACCGTGAACGTCGTCGCCGGGGCGTAGCCTTCCACGTCCGGGTCATACATCAGGAAGGCGTGGGTGGGCAACGCCGTGAAGGTGCCGGGGGTCTGGGCGCGCAGCAGGTAGGTCATCTTCTGCGCGCCCTTCAGGTAGTCGGCGTACAGATCCACGCGGTCATCCAGCAGGTCACGGCCCGCGTACCAGTAGTTCCAGTTGCCCCAGTCGTACTCGTCGGGGTCTTGCAAGCCCGCAATCGCCAGACTGCGTTCATCCAGCGCCTTCATGCCTGCCGGGATGGGATCGCTGACCACCATGTATCGGGCGGCCTGACCCACCGGCTGCACGCTGAGGGTCACCAGAATCAGATCGCCCACCGTGACGGGCTGCATCTGCCCGCCTTTCAGCAGCGTGACGCGGCGGTAAGTATATTTGTTATTTTTGGCATCCCAGACGGGTTCCAGGCGCTGATACTGGCGGCTCAGGCGGAAGCCCTTGCTGGCGTCGCCCTTCAGTTCGGCGGGTTCGCGGCTGTAGTTCAGTTGGGTGCTGAAGGTCAACCCGGCGGGTGCGCCCGTCAGCGTGACCGTGTGCGCCCCGGCTTTCAGGGTGCTGGCATCAATTTTAAGAGTAGCTGCCTCCTGCCCGCTGAGGGTGGCCTGCCCGGCAGCTTTGCCGTCCAGCAGGGCACTCACGTCGCCGCTCATGGCTTTCGGGGGCTTGAGGGCCAGCGCGGCGACGATCACGCTGGTGGTGTCCTGGGTGGACAGCCATTTCGGGCCGCGCCGATTGGACAGCAACCACTGTGAGACGCCGGGAATCAGGGCGCTGTTCGGCTCCAGCGTGGCGACGGCCTCCAGCGCGGTGGCCGTGACCTGCACGCTGTTGTCGTCCCAGTAGTCGTACCAGAAATCGCCGCCGTTCCGTTTCGGCGTTTCCCAGTGCAGCAGTGCGCCTTCATTGGTGCCGATCCGTCTGGCCTTGAGGCGGTCCAGCACATCGTGGGCGGCCTGGGTCTGGCCCGTTTTATTCAATGCCAGCGCGGTTTCCGCCAGCGCATAGGGCTCCAGATCCTTGCGGCGGGCGAAGGCCGCCAGTTGCGTCTTGTCCACCTTCCCGGCGTCGGCCAGGGCACGGTAAGCGCTGGCACGTTCGGCCTGTCGTCCCTTCGGATTGGGAACATTTTTGGCAAGGTACTGCAACCCGTTGTACAGCATGTCGTTGTTGACCTTTGCGCCCAGTTTCTTGGCCCGCAGCAGGCCCTCCACCACATAGGCGCTCATTTCCAGGGTGCTGTCGTCGTACTGCCAGAAGTTCCAGCCGCCGTCCTCGTGCTGGAACAGTTCCAGCCGGGCCAGCCCCGCGCTCACGATGTCGGGCAGATTCTCCGACACGCTCTGCGGCAGAGCGGCGCTGCCCAGATTTTCCTTCGCCAGCAGCGCGGGCAGGAAACGGCTCATGGTCTGCTCGGTGCAGCCGTAGGGGTAGCCCACCAGATACTCCAGCGCGGGCGACACGGCGGACAGCAGCGACGGTGTGAGACTCAGGCTCAGGTCCAACGTTTTCAGGTTGGCATCTGCCGGAATATTGAGTTTGATGCTGGGCTGGCTGGCACTGCCCACCGCCGTCTGCGTGACCTCGTACCCTCTGGCTTTCACAGGCAGGGGGAGTTTGAGGGCGTCATTGCCGGAAGCTGTGCGGGCGGTGAAGGTCACGTCTGACGTGCCCACGTTGCCTGCCCGCACCTGCATATCCGTGCGGACGCGCCCATTGGCGGCCACGTTCAGCGGCGTGCCGCCCGGTTTCAGAACCGCGCCACCCAGCGGGGTCAGGCCATTCAAGACTGCGCTGGCCGTGCCCGTCACTGCTTTATTCAGCGTGTTGTTCACGATGCCGGACAGCGTGACCGTGTCGCCGCGCACCAGGAATGTCGGCAGGCTCAGGCGGGCGATCACGTCCTTGGTGGTCATGGTGGTGGCGACTGCTTGCCCGAAGCGCGGGGTCTTCGTCTGGGCGCGGGCCGTGGCCACCCAGGTGGTCAGGTTATCGGGGAATTTGACCGTCACCTCGGCGTGGCCCTGCGCGTCGGTCAGGAGGTTGGGCACCCACAGAATGGTGTCCTTGAAATCCTGGCGCGGCGTGACTGGATCGGCGCTGGCCGAGTCGGCAGTCTTGCTCTGCTTGTCCTGCGCGAAGGAGGGGGCGGATTCTATCTGTCTGGGCGCGGAGGCCACCGTGCCCACCTGCGAGAAGTAGAAGTTGAGGCTGGAATTGGTCCCCACCGCGTTGCTGCGCGGCGCGTCAAAGACCTGGGCAATCGGCGTGCTGTTGTCGCGCTGCACCAGATAGATGGCCCCATCCACTATGCCCAGCGCCACCTCTCCTGCCACACCCTTGCCGTCCGCTGTCTGCACGTCCACGCTGAATTTTCCCGTGTCGCCGGGAGCGTAGCGGGCTTTTGCCGGCGTGACCTTGACTGTCAGGGCCGCGCCCACACGGGGAACTTTCACGCGGGCGTCGTTGCTGTAAAACTGGCCGTCCGACAGGGTAGACGCTGCCACGTAAATGTTGGGGGCCATGTCCGCCGTGACCGGAAAACGATAGGTCAGCACCGCGCCCGTGCCGCGCAGGACGGTAGAACTACGTAACCTGTCGCCCTCAAGCGTCACCAGCACCGGAGCGCCGGGTTTGGGGTTGCCCACCAGCACGGTGGCGGTGTCGCCGGGAGCATAGTTCTTGCGGTCCAGTTGCACGGTCAGATCGCGGTAGTTCCAGCCGTAGTCCTCGCCGGGCTTCAGCACCCAGACAAAGTTTTCAAAGGTACTCGCGCGGCCCTGCGCGTCTTTCACGGTGGCCCGCACCAGATACCCGCCGCCGCGCGCGGTAGACAGCGTGGTGCTGGCTGTGCCCGCCGCGTTCGTCTGCACCTGGGAGCGGGCCAGGCGCGTCTCGCTCAGCACCCAGGTCTTCTTCTTCCTGTCGTAGTCGTAGCTCTGGCGAATCAGGTCCAGGGTCACGGGTGCGGCGCGGCCCACATCCTTCAGATCACGGGTGTCCAGCGACACGCGGATGGGCTTACCCGCGTCATAGACGTAGCCGTCGGTGCTGGCCTCCACGTTCAGGCTGGCGGGAAAGGCGATCACCTGCGTCTGGGCGCTGACCGTGCGGCGCGACTCGTCCTCCACCTCAGCCTCAATGCGGTAGCTGATCGGCTGGCCGTCCGGGTCACGCGCCAGCGGCAGCGTCAAGTCAAGGTCTCCGTTGGCGTTCAGGCGCGTCTCCTCCTGAATCACCAGATCGGAGCCGTAGTCCTGGCCCTCGTCACCGGGTGGCAGATAATCGCTGTCGAAGCCGGGCGGATAGTACGGCGCGCGGGTGACGTTGTAATTGACCCTGGCCCCGCTCACGTTGCCCCCGAACAGGTAACGGGCCGAAATGCGGACGCTGACCTTCTCGCCCTGCACGGCGCGTTTGCGGTCCGGCGCAAGGGTAACGGCGTATTCGGGCTTCTGGTAAGCCTCCACCTGAAAGCTGCCGCCGATGTCGCTCTGGCTGTCGCCATCGGCCTTGTCGGGTTTCAGCGAGAAATAGTATTCGCCCAGTTTGGCCCCCACGGGCAGATCCAGCCCGGCGTTCAGCGATCCCAGCGCGTTGGTGGTCAGCGTCTTGCGGTACACCTCGTCGTTGTCGGGGGACTGGATGGTTACCCGCACCGACGTATTCGCCAGCGGTGTCAGTTTGTCGGCCTGCCGCAGCACCGCCTTGAAATCCACATGCTGGCCGGGGCGGTAGATCGGGCGGTCCGTATAGACGTACCCACGCACCAGCGGGGCCGCGTAGCTGTTCCATTCCGCCCCGCTGATGGCCCAGTCGTTGCCGTAGCGGGCCAGAAAGGTTTCCCCGTCGGCACTGGCCTTTTTCGCAAAGCGGGCCACGCCGTCGGGATTCGCTAAAACTGGAGCAGCCCCGCCCAGCGCCCACACCCGCGCCGCCCGCGTCTGGCCGCTTTCACGGTCCGCCGTGTAGGTC
Source organism: Deinococcus sp. AJ005 (assembly GCF_009017495.1). Taxonomy (NCBI): domain Bacteria; kingdom Thermotogati; phylum Deinococcota; class Deinococci; order Deinococcales; family Deinococcaceae; genus Deinococcus; species Deinococcus sp. AJ005. Next base: position 102,569 of record NZ_CP044989.1, read on the forward strand.
AGCGCCTGCCCCGCGTCGCGTTTGACCACCAGACCCAGGTTGCTGACCAGCACCACCGCGCCCAGACTGCCTGTTCCCACCACGTAAACGCCGCTGGGCAGCTTGCCAAAGTCCAGGCTCTGGTCCCGTTTCTTCAGCTTGACGGTGCGGATCGGCGCGCTCCGGCCCACGGCACCCAGTTTGGGTTCGTGTGGATCGGGCGAGGCGGCGAACAGGGCCGCCGGGTCCAGCACCTTGCTGAGGGTGAACACGGTCCCGGCAGGCGCATACACTTCCACGCTGACCGGCTGGCTGCCCCGGAACACGCCGCCGTAAATGGAAACCTCGCGCTGGGCGGGGGCCAGCCCCACCAGCAGCAGGCCGGATAACAATGCGCCGCGCGTCCACCGTCGTTTCATGTCTGCCCCTTTCGCAAGCCCTGCTTGCCGTTCCTGCGTCTGACCGAGAGTGCTGGGCTTCAAATCCTGCCTGATCAGATTGTGTCACTTCTTGCCTTGCCCGTGCGGATTTCGCCTACGGTAGCTGCTCCCGGAGTGCCCGGCATCATCCGAAAGGCTGGGCAGGGGAGAATGCCTCAGCCCCCGGCGTCCCCCAGCTCCAGCACGGCCCGCGCCGTCATTTCGTCCACGATCAGGCGGCGCATCAATGTTCCGGCCAGGGCGGCGTGCAGCGCGGCGGCCTTGCCCAGTCCGCTGACCACGCACAGCGACTCGTTCGCCCCCCGGATCATGGTCAGGGGCGGGCCGCTGGCACGGGCGTTCAGGGACAGGTCCGCGTCGCTGCCGTCGGCGCGGTAGAAGACGGTGGCGATGTCTCCCACTGCGCCCTCCTGCTCAAGCGCGGCCAGATCGCCAGCGTCCAGATAGCCCGCGCTGTACACGTGGCTGGGGGTGGAGGCGTCCACGCTGCCCACCGAGTAGATCAGCAACTCCGCCCGCCCCTGCAACTCCAGCACGTGCCGGACGCTGCGTTCGCGCCACATGGCCCGCTTGGTGGCCGGATCGTCAAAAAAGGTGGGAACCGGGAACAGTTGCGCCCCCGCCGAGAAGTTGCGTGCAAAGCGCAGGATCGTATCGGTCACGAAGCCGCTCATGAAGTCGGCGGCGCTGGCCGAGCCATTCAGTTGCACGAAGGTCAGCCCCGGCACCGGATGCGGAATCAGCGCGTGGCCCACGGCATTCATGGTGTTGCCCCAGGCCAGCCCCACCGTCATGCCGGGGCGCAGCAACTCGCCCAGCGCGGCGGCGGCGGCGGCGGCCACGCGCTCCAGCCACAGCGTTTCCGGGCTGCCCTGCGGCACGCCCACCACCTGCGCGTGCAAGAAGGGATAACGCGCGTGCAGACGGGCTTCCAGCGTCTGTGCCTGCCCTTCGGGGTCATGGATGCGGATTTCCACCAGACCGCTGCGCCGCGCGTGAGACAGCAGACGCGACACCTTGGGCCGCGACAGCCCCAACTCACCAGCAATCGCGTCGGTGGTCAGGCCCTGCACGTAATACAGCCGCGCCACCAGGACGGCCTGCACGTCCTGACTGGCGGCGGGTGGCCTGACGTTGGGTGGCCGGGGGGAAAGGGGAGGACGTGCCATGCGTGAAGATCAGCATACGGCGGGAACAGGGAACGGGCGGGTTGGCCTCCTCTAAACTGCCATATCAGTTCATCTTCCTGACCTGTCCAGCTTTTCAGCTTGCCGAACCAATGAACATGTGTTCAAATAGGATGAACAAACGTGCGGAGCGATTCCCATTCCTCTTCTCCGCCCAAAAGGAAGTGCTATGACGCGTGACGACAATATTGCGGCGGCCACCCGGCCACACACCTGGGACATGCTGGTGATCGGCGGCGGCGCATCCGGCCTGGGCGCGGCGGTAGAGGCGGCCACGCGCGGCTACAGCGTGCTGCTGCTGGAATCCCACGACTACGCCAAGGGAACGTCCAGCCGCAGCACCAAGCTGGTCCACGGCGGCGTGCGCTATCTGGCCCAGGGCAATGTGTCGCTGGTGCGCGAGGCCCTGCACGAGCGCGGCCTGCTCAAGCGCAACGCCCCGCATCTGGTGCGTGATCTGGGCTTCGTGATCGCCGCCTACAAATGGTGGTCCGCACCGTTCTACGGCATCGGCCTCAAGATGTACGACCTGCTGGCGGGCAAGCTGAACTTGCAAAATAGCCGCTATATCGGCAAGGCCGAGGCGCTGAAACGTGCGCCCACCCTGAAGAAAGACGGTCTGGGCGGTGGCATCCTGTACTTCGACGGACAGTTCGACGATTCCCGGCTGGCGATCACGCTGTTGCGGACGCTGGAGGACCACGGCGGCGTGGCGGTCAACCACGCGCCCGTGACGGGTCTGCTGATGGACGGCGGCAAAGTCGTGGGCGCACGCTGGCGCGACGACGAGACCGGTCAGACCCATGAGGCCCGTGCCAGAGTCGTCGTGAACGCCACCGGTGTCTTTGTGGACGATCTGCGCCGCATGGAAGACCCGGCGGTGAAGTCGATGCTCTCGCCCAGCCAGGGGGTGCATGTGGTGGTGGACCGCTGCTTTCTGCCCGGCGACAGCGCCCTGATGGTCCCGCGCACCGACGATGGCCGCGTGCTGTTCGCCGTGCCGTGGCATGACCATGTGGTGATCGGGACCACCGATACCCCCGTGCCCGATGTGTCCTGGGAGCCGCGCGCCCTGCCCGAGGAAGTGGATTTCATCCTCAAGACGGCGGCGCAGTACCTGGACCCCGCGCCCACCCGTGCCGACGTGCGCAGCGTCTACGCTGGGCTGCGCCCGCTGGTCAAGGCCGCCGAGGGCACCGATACCAAGGCCCTGTCGCGCGATCACGTCATCCGCATCTCGGCAGGGGGGATGCTCACCCTGACCGGGGGCAAGTGGACCACTTACCGTCGCATGGGCGCGGACGCCGTGACCCGCGCTGCCCAACTGGTGGGTCTGCCGGAGCGCATGAGCCTGACCGAGGGCCTCAGCCTGCACGGGGCCACCCACGACGATCTGCCTGAACCCTGGAAGGTCTACGGCACCGATGCCGAGCGGATCAAGGCATTGCCCGGCGCAGACGTGAAGCTGCACCCCGAACTGCCTTACATGGAGGCAGAAGTGCGCTGGGCCACGCAGCGGGAGCAGGCCCGCACCGTGGAAGACGTTCTCTCCCGCCGCACCCGCGCCCTGCTCCTGAATGCCCGCGCCAGTGCCGACGCCGCGCCGCGCGTGGCCGCGATCATGGCCGAGGAACTGGGCCAGGATGCGGCTTGGCAGGCTGTACAGGTGGCGGCTTACCGGGAGCTGGCGGCGGGCTACATGCTGCCCGGTGGCGTCGTGTCTGCGGATGCGGCGGGCCGGGGAAAGATGGAAACCCGCCCGGCCTGAGCGCAGATTCAGATGGAACAGGAAGGTGGAGCCGCACGGAATTTGGAGTTCGGGCGGCTTCTTCGGTGTTGATATGAGAGTTTATCGGGTGATTGGGGTGGTGTGGACAGGACGTTCCATTTCATCTACAGCAAATGACGGAATAGTTGCGTCGAGAAGTCAAATTCGGCCCACTCTCAGAGTGGCATCAGACTGACGGAATCTTTTTGGGAGCGCGCTTCTTTTCTGTCAAATGCTCTAAATCATGCTGCTGGGGGGGTGAAGCCCCACTGGCGCAGACAGGGCGAAGGCATGCCAGAATGCCCCGGTGTCTATTCTGGCCATCATTTTAATCGCCCTGGTTGCTCTGGAACACTTCTACATCCTGATGCTGGAAATGTTTCTGTGGCAAAGGGAGCAAACCCGGCGCATCTTTGGTGTCAGCGCCGCGCTTGCCGATCAGACCGTCGCGATGGCGGCCAATCAGGGGCTTTATAACGGCTTTCTGGCGGCAGGGCTGACCTGGGGACTGCTTACCCAGCGCACAGATGTGATGGTCTTTTTTCTCGCCTGCGTGGTGGTTGCTGGACTGTATGGGGCAATGACCGTCAGTCCACGCATTGCGCTGGTGCAGGCTTTTCCGGCGGGTCTCGGTCTGCTGGCCCTCTGGCTGTCGTGATTGGGCCTCCACTCGCCGGACCAGCAAACTTTGTGTGAAGTCAATCCTCGAACTTCCGGTTTCCTCTTTCTGGCCTTACGGGAGAGGAGGTAGGAACGTAGCAACGGAAGAGTGAGTGGTCCACCGGCAGGCGGTGACCTGAATTAAGAATCCATCTCAACGCCCCATCAAGCTATCCGCCCGCTAAACTGACCTCCACCCCAGGAGGTTTTCCCTTGTTCCAGCCCCAATTTGAAGCCCTGCCCCTGCCCGAACTGCGCGCCCTGCAACTGGGCCGCCTTCAGGACATTGTGGCCCGGCAGTACGAACACGTCCCTGCCTACCGCGAAAAGTTTGACGCGGCAGGCGTGAAGCCCGGTGATCTGAGAACGCTGGAAGACCTGATCCGCTTTCCGTTTACCCGCAAGGTGGACCTGCGTGACAACTACCCGCTGGGCCTGTGCGCCGTGCCCCGTGACACCCTGCGCCGCCTGCACGCCAGCAGCGGCACCGGGGGCAAGCCGACGGTGGTGGGCTACGACGCCCACGATCTGGACATCTTCGCCGAGGTGGTGGCCCGCAGCCTGTACGCGGCGGGGGCGCGGCCCGGCATGGTGTTCCACAACGCCTACGGCTATGGCCTGTTCACGGGCGGACTGGGGCTGGACGGCGGCGCGCGGCGGCTGGGCCTGTGTACCGTGCCCGTCTCTGGCGGCGGCACCGAGCGGCAGGTGGGGCTGATTCAGGACCTTGCGCCCGAAGTGATCGCCTGCACCCCCAGTTACGCCCTGGTGCTGGCCGAGGCGCTGGAACGCCAGGGCATTGCGCCAGAAGACAATTCCCTGAAATACGCCGTGCTGGGCGCGGAACCCTGGGCCGAGAAGACCCGCGCCGAGGTCCAGAAACGACTGGGCGTGACCGCCACCAATATCTACGGCCTCTCCGAGATCATCGGCCCAGGGGTGAGCAACGAGGACGCCGCCGAGCAGAGCGGCAGTTACATCTGGGAGGACCACTTTTACCCCGAAATCGTGGACCCTGACACCGGGGAAGCGCTGCCGGACGGTGAATGGGGTGTGCTGGTCCTGAGCAGCATCAGCCGCAGCGCGCTGCCGATCCTGCGCTACTGGACCGGGGACATCACGCGCCTGCTGCCCGGCGAGAACACCACAGGCCGAACCATGCGGCGCATGGACATTATCCGGGGGCGCAGCGACGATCTGATCATCCTGCGTGGCGTCAACGTCTACCCCACGCAACTGGAGGCCGTGCTGGTCAGTCTGGGGCAGGTCAGCCCGCATTATCACGTCACCCTGACCCGCACTGGCCCGATGGACGAACTGACCTTACAGGTGGAGGCCGAGAGCGAGGCCGTCACCCTGCGTGACGAGATCGTGCGCCTGATCAAGACCCAGGTGGGCGTCAGCGTGCGCTGCGAACTGTGCGTGCCGGGCAGCCTGGCCCGCAGCGAGGGCGGCAAACTGCGCCGCGTGACGGACCTGCGCGGCGAGCGCTAGGACTGTTCTGAGCCGTCCATTGATCCGCCCCGTGCGGCCCACCGACGAGGCGCGGCTGGGAGAAATCGCGTACCAGACAGGTTTTTTTGGAGCCAGCGCCGAAATATACTTCCCGGACCCGCAGCTTTTCGCAGACCTATGGGTGCGGGTCTATTTCCGGCTGCCGGATTCAGTGGGGTACGTGGCCCAGGTGGGCGGAGATGTGATCGGCTACATTGTCGGCTCATTGAACGAGGCCGCGTACCGAAGGGCGCTGGGGCGCGTAGTGGCGCACACGGTGTTGCCCGGCGTTCTGACCCGGCGCTATACCCGCCCTCTTGCCGCCCTGCCGTATCTGGTCCGCACGTTGCGTTACCCGTCGCCGCACGCCTCTGAAACTGACTTTCCAGCGCATCTGCATCTGAATCTGCTGTCTGAGTCGCGCGGGCTGGGGCTGGGGCGCGGACTGCTTCAGCGCTATCTGGAGCGGTTGCGGGAACTGGGCGTGCCCGGCGTGCAACTGTCCACTACCGACGAGAACGAGGCGGCGCTGGGCCTGTATAGAACAGCGGGCTTCACCGTCGCCGCATCGGAGCAGACCGAATTGTGGACGCCGTGGCTGGGCCATCCGGCGCGGCAGATGAGCCTGACCTGTGATCTGAGAATCCAGCCTGGAAGCGAAAGCAACGGCAAAGGCTAGAACACCGCGCCGGATGCGGAGGACGTGAACTGTCAGCCTCCCAGATCAGGGCGTGATCGCCTGCGCCGACAGTTGTGCCATACGGCCAGCGCTGTCAGGGTCCGGTGATGGCATCCGCGCTAGAGGCTGCCAAGAACCCTATGCAAAAAGCGGCTTGAGATTGTGACAAATCTGCGAGTCAAGTTGAATGAATCGATGGGGCGTCGTCAATATGCGCAACAGACGCCAGCAATGGCCATCGGGATCACGGACAGGGTATGGAGCGTGTTGCGTCTGCTCGGCACCGTGGTCCTGCCGAACCCATGTCGGTCATATTCCAGCTTTCTACCAATTGGATGATTGGGAGCAGTGTCCAGAGAACGACGGTTCCAACTTCGACGGGGACGAGGGCGGTGAGGACGATCAGGACACGAGGATCAAAGCTAAAATAAGGGCGGATGAGGTCAAACAGGTCATCCTGTGGACGTCAGCTCTGGGTGGGTTTCATTGCAGAAAACACTGTACCGGAGCCAGTTTTTTCTGTCTACCTGCGGCTTTTGTACCTTAGAGAACAAGTTCGGCTGACCACTTGACATTCTCACCGTAAAGTGCACAATGGAAAATGTAACCGCTTACAAAACCAGAATGACTTCAGGCTGCTCGCTCTTTACTGCTGGTTGTGAGACACGAATCTTTTTCATTGGCCACTTTGTAACCGGTTACAGTACATGTCGATTCTTCCCCCATCGCCCATTTCTCGCTTCCACTGCGCAAAGGAGCCAAGCTGACGGTATGCTTCCATCCCGGCCCACCATCGACGACATCGCCCGCGAATCTGGTGTCAGCACCGGGACGGTCAGCCGGGTGCTGAACGGGCATGCCACGGTTGCCAGTCGCACCCGTGAGCGTGTACAGGAGGTGATTGCCCGCCTCGGTTACACCCCCGATCCCGCCGCCCGTCATCTGAGTTGGCGCACTGGGCAGACGCTGGGCATCTCCTTTGATCACGATGATCCGGTGCTGCATCCCTACAGCGTGCTGTTTCGCCGCGCGCTGGAAAGTCTGACGGCCTATCAGGGGGTGCAGCTTCTCGATCTGCGCGCAGACCTGACCCGGTTGGCGCGGCTGCCCAGCGCCGTACTGGTCATGCACGCCATTGACGGCGATCCGCGTCTGGGCTTTCTGCGGGATGCTGGAGTGCCCGCCGTGCTGATCGGCCACCAGCCTGGGTCTTTCTGGGTGGCCCCAGATGATGTGGGCGGCGCAGAGTTAGCCACCCGGCAACTGACCGGGGCCGGACACCGCCAGTTGGCCTTTTTGGGCCAGGGGCCAAGCCAGGTGGCCCAGGACCGCGAGCGCGGCTTTCTGCGGGCGGCGGCGGCGGTGGGCGCACAGACCGTCAGCCTGCCCAGTGATTTCACGGTGCTGGGCGGCTACCGCGCCATGCGCCGGGCCTGGGAGGGCGGCGTGCGGTTTACTGGCCTGTTCGCCCAGAGCGACGAGAGCGCCGCCGCCGCCGTGGCCGCGTTGGAAGATCTGGGCGTAGACGTGCCGGGGCAGGTCAGCGTGGTGGGATTTGACGGCCTACCCGAACTACCGCTCCCCATCCGCCTGACCACAGTGGCGCAGAACATCCCCAAGATCGCGTCCACCGCGCTGACGCTGGTGCAGGAGGCCATCTCGGGCCTGCCCCCGCGCGGTGAATTTATTGAAGTCGAACTGATTCGCGGCGCAACCGTTGCGCCTTTCCCTGGAGGGAAGCCATGAAAAAAACACTGTTTGTCAGCCTCGCCGTCCTCGTTGCCGCCGCCGGTGCGGCCTCAGCGCAGACCACCATCAAGATCAACGGCTACGGCGGGCAGGACCCGGCCATCGTGGGCGATCTGATCAACCGCTTCGTGAAGCCTGCGCTCGCCAAAGACAAGATCACGGTGGTCTACCAGCCGCTTCAGGGCGACTACAACCAGCAACTGACCACGCTGCTGGCGGCGAACAACGCGGGCGACGTGTTCTATGTGCCGGGCGAGACGCTGGACGGTTACGTCGCCACCGGCAAGCTGCTGCCGCTGAACGGCGTCGTCAACACCACGCCGTTTATCAAGAGTCTGAATGACGCCTTTACCCGTAACGGCAAGACCTACGCCGTCGCCAAGGATTTCAATACCCTGACGCTGGTGTACAATAAGGACATCTTCGACGAGGCCAAGGTGGCCTACCCCAACGACAACGAAACCTGGACGAGCTTTCAGAACAAGCTGGCGGCGGTGAAAAAAGCGCTGGGCAACGACTACTACGGCGCGTGCCTGACCCCTGATTACGCCCGCATGGGGCAGTATGCCTTCGCGGCAGGCTGGCAGCCCTTTGACGCCAAGGGCAAGACCAACCTGCTGGATCCGGCCTTCGTGTCCGCCTTCAACTACTTCACCGGACTGGGCAAGAACAAGGTGGGCGTGCAGCCTTCGGAGCTGTCGCAGGACTGGTCTGGTGGGTGCCTGGCGTCGGGCAAGGTGGCCGTGGCCATCGAAGGCAACTGGATCGTGGGCTTCTTGAAGGACAACGCGCCCAACCTGAAATACGGCTCGGCGCTGATCCCCAAGAACGACAAGACCGGCAAGCGCGGCAACTTCGTGTTCACCGTGGGCTGGGCCATTAACTCGGGCACCAAGAACAAGGCGGCGGCGGCCAAGGTGCTGAACATCCTGACCAGTCCGAACGTGCAGCAGTACGTGCTGGAGCAGGGCCTGGCGATTCCCAGCCGCACGTCGCTGCAAAGCAATGCCTTCTTTAAGAAAGCCACTGCTGGCGCGGAAAACAGCAAGGCCGTCTTTCAGGGTGCGTCTTCGGGCACCGTGCGGCCCTACTACTTCGGGACCCAGGGGCCGGACTGGATCAAACCGATCAACACTGCGCTGGCCGCCGTGCTGAGCGGACAGAAGTCCAGTGCGGACGCCCTGAAGCAGGCGCAGCAGGACATGAATACCCTGCAAAACCGCTGAGCAGTTGAACTGAGCAGAAGTTGATTTAGGGGTTTCGGAGGTGGGCGGCGCTGTCATTTGGCCGCCCACGGCCCCCATCGTTTTCCCGCCGGAGGGCCGCCATGCTCAAGAAGGGACAGACCTCAGCCGCCTACCTGTTTCTCGCGCCGTTTCTGATCACCATCGGGATTTTCTTCTTCTACGCCTTCGCGCGGGCCATCTATTACTCGCTGACCGATTTCAACCTGTTCAACACGCCCAAACTGATCGGTATCAAGCCGTACACCGACGTGCTGGCCGATCCCCTGTTCCAGCGCGCACTCGCCAACAGTCTGGTCTTTGCGGTCATCACCACCACCCTCCAGACCGTCGGCGCGCTGCTGATGGCGGTGGCGCTGAACAACAAAATTCGTGGGATGGCCTTCTTCCGTTCGGCGTGGTACATGCCCAGCATCACGTCCAGCGTGGTCATCACCCTGATTTTCCTGTGGCTGTTCCAGCGCCGGGGCGTCGCCAACTACGCGATTACCCAGTGGCAGGCCTTCTTGCCCTACACCCTGACATTGATCGGCGTGCTGATCGCCGCGCAGGTGGTGCAGGTGCTGTGGGAACGCTCGCGCGGGTTGCCCGCCGGGTGGTTTGATCCGGCGCTGGCCGTCATCAGTTTGCTGATCGCCGTGGCCGTGACGGCCATCCTGAGCTGGACGGGCGTGCTGTCGGTGCGGGACGTGGCCCCCTACGATTTCCAGTACTTCTCGGACCGCTGGATTAGCCTTGGCGGGGTGCAGATTCTGAGCATTCCCATGCTGGTGATCATCATCCAGAACACCTTCACCACCATCCCCACCCTGATGCTGTTCTTTCTGGCAGGGTTGCAGAACATTCCTGGCACGCTGTACGAGGCCGCCGACATCGACGGCGCGACGCCCGCGCAGAAGCTGCTGAACGTGACGGTGCCGATGCTGCGGCCCGTGACCTTTTACGTGATCACCGTGGGCCTGATCGGCACCATGAAGATGTTCGATCAGGTGGCCGTGATCGGCAGCGCCGCGCCGCAAAGCACCCTGATCACGCTGGCGTATTACGTGTATACCAACACCTTTAAGGCCGGGGCCGCGCCGGTCAACATGGCCGCCGCCGCCGCCATCGTGCTGGCCGCCATCATTCTGGTGATGGTGTTCCTGCAACGCCGCTTCATCAGCTCGGATGCGGTATGAGATGGCCCGCGGCTGTTTCGTCGCCAAACGGTTCAATCGGAGGTGAGTTGAGATGACAGCAACCCTCTCTGAAGTCCGCAAGAACGCCGCTGATCTGGACCGCTGGCTGGCCCGTCGGCGCTGGGCGCGTGCGGGGTGGCTGTACGCCTTCATGCTGGTCATGAGTATCTTTTTCCTGGGGCCGTTTCTCATGGGCCTGCTCAGCAGCATGAAGGACAACCCCAACGAGTACCCGCCCCGTCTGGTCATTCCGCAACTGACGGCGCAGTACATCGGGCGCGCTTACAACCTGGGCGTGCAGGGCGCGGGCAGCGGCTGGAACGGCGGCCTGGAGCCGGGCCGCACCGTGACCTTTGACGTCAGTGTGCGCTCCCCGGCAGACGCGCCTCAGGGGCCGCCCACGACGGCGCTCTTTCCGTATCAACCCACCAGCCTGGTGGCGATTGCGCGGCAGGCGCAGGCCACCGAGTACGCCACCGTCAAGACCGTGGAAACCGGCCAGGTGGGCGAGGTTCGCAGCTACCGCATCACCGTGGATTACCCCGCGTTGACGGCGCAGCAGGGCGAGGTGGTTCAGGCCAAGCTGGCGACGCCCGACGCCAACCTGAACGCCAAGCTGCCAAGTGGCCAGACCGTGCCCGTCACGCTGGACACGCCCGCCGCGCAGGACAAGCAGTATTCGCTGAATGCCACGCAGGCTGTTGAGCTGGTCAAGGCGGGGGATAAGTATTACCTGCGCGGCCCGGTCTTCGAGCGCACGCCGCTGCAAATCGACGTACAGCGCGGCCAGACCATCACCTCCAGCACGCTGCCACCCAGCGACAGGCAGAACTTCGGGCGCTCGTTTGCCTACCGCAACATCACCCCCGGCGTGCTGGGCTACACCTTCAACAACTACCGCCGCGCCTTTACCGAGACCACCAGCCCGCAAACCGGGCGCAGCCTGTTCTTCTCTTGGGTGTTAAACACTTTCCTGTACGCCTTCCTGCGCGTCAGCGCCGCCACCGTCTTCTGCTCGCTGGCCGGGTACGCCCTGGCCCGCATGGATTTTCCAGGCAAGAACCTGATCTTTATCGTCGGCGTGTTGTTTGTGCAGATGGTGCCCGATCAGGTCAATCTGGTCAGCAACTATGTGCTGCTGCAAGACCTGGGCCTGCTGAACATCTGGGGCCTGTGGTTTAACGGCCTGGTGGCGGCAGGCGGCGTCTTTCTGATGAAGCAATTCTTCGAAGGCATGCCCAAGGAGCTGGAGGAATCGGCGGCTATTGACGGCGCGGGGCCACTGACTACCTTTTTTCGTGTGATGCTGCCGCAAGCCGGGCCAGCGCTGATCGCCCTCGCCATCACGCAGTTTCAGGGGGCGTGGAACGACTTTTTCTGGCCACTGGTGATTCTGCGCCAGAACACCGATTACCTGCTGACCGTGGGTCTGGTCAATTTCCGTCAGCTCTATGGAGGACAGGGCGACTACGGCCTGATCCTGGCCGGAGCGGTCCTGAGCGCCATCCCCGTGATTGTCATCTTTGTGATCTTCCAGCGCTATTTCGTGGACACTGGAGCCGACAGCGCAGTCAAGGGGTAGCGCAGTCGAGGAGTGAGGGAGCAGTGCCACGTCTAAAGGTCTGAACGCTGAAGGCTCCGTTGCCCCCAACCATGATCTGCGCCATTCTCTCAGGTCTCAGTGAGATGCAGGAGCGCAGTGACGGATGGGGGAAGGGGCCATCAAGCAGCCCCGTAGCGGTTCTGTTCAAGCCAGCATCACCGCCCAACCATCAATACGCTGGACCTCCCATGCCAACCATCATCTTCTGGGGTTATACAGGTTTCGTTTGTAACGCGGTAGAGATCGGGGAAGCTCCAATCTCTACACTCCACGCCCGGAACCTGTCTTTCTCTCTCGCTCTGCTTCGCAGCTTTGCAAATCCGTTCGGATTACAGGTATTTTTAACACCTTTTCGTCGGAGTCCGTAGTAGACCTTTAGACGGTTTAAATGTTTGACCTCCTCTCACCCGCAAGGAGCTGCCATGCTGCTTACCCGCACCGTCCTCAAAGAAAATGACTTGTATCTCGTTGGAGACGCGCACTACGCCGTGGCTGAAGGCGAGAGCGGGCTGTACCGCCGCGACACGCGTTTCCTGTCGCGCTACCAGTGGCAACTGGATGGTCAGACCCCACAGACGCTGATGCAGCACGAGCGTTTTCCCTTTTGGTTGCATTCGCAGAGCGCCAATGCCAACGTGGGTTACACCATGCGCGTGGGCCTGAGCCGCGATCTGCTGGTCACAGCCACCGAGCTGCGCGATACCCTGCGCGTCACGCGCTATGCCGGAGCCGAGCCGCACACGTTGACGCTGGAGCTGTCTGCCGATTTTCTGGACATGTTCGAGGTCCGTGGCTGGCCGTATCCCTCTGCTGAGCGGGACATTCGCACGGAAGTCACCGGGGACGGCGTGACCTTCGCCTACACCGCGCAGGACGGCCTGGAACACCGCGCTGTGGTGCAGACCTCGCCCGCCGCTACGTGGAACGGTCAGCGCCTGAGTTGGACACTGATGGAGGAGGAAACCGAGATCGTGGTCAGCGTTTTCCCGCTGCTGGCCGATGAACAGCCGATGCCGGGCCAACCGGAGGAGCTGGCCGCCGAGTACGGCGCGATCCAGGCAGGCATCGGGCGAGATGTGCAGTTGTCCGATCCAAGGGACGCCCGCGTGCTGGCCCAGAGCATCAAAGACCTCCGCAGCCTGAGCTTCCAGACCGAGCAGGGCGCGTTTCCAGCGGCGGGGTTGCCGTGGTTCGTGGCTCCCTTTGGCCGCGACAGCATGATCATTGCGCTGATGGTCAAGGATCATCTGCCCCAACTGGCGCTGACGGTGGCGCGCTATCTGGCCGCGCATCAGGGCGTCAACTACAACTCAGTGACGCTGGAGCAGCCCGGCAAAATCCTGCACGAATTGCGCGTGGGCGAGCTGACGCGCACGGGCCGCACGCCGCACCGCCCGTATTACGCCACTGCCGACGCGACGCCGCTGTTCGTGTGGCTGGTGGGCGAACTGAGCGCCGCGCACCCCGATCTGGCCCGCGAACTGCGCCCGCATTGGGAAGCGGCCCTGAAGTGGTGCCTGACCGACGGCGATCCCGATCAGGACGGCTTCATTGAGTACACCCCCGATTCCGAACCCGGCGGTATTACCAACGCCGTGTGGAAGGACAGCGGCGACAGTACGTTTACTGGGGGTGATGTGGATGTCAGTGGGCATGTGGCCGTGGTGGAGGTTCAGGGCTACGCTTACGCGGCATATCTGGCGGCGGCGCGGATGTACCGCCTGCTGGGTGAAGATGCCCTGGGCTCCGAATGGGAGGCACGCGCTTTGAATCTGCGCGAGCGCTTCCAGACCGCCTTCTGGTGGCCCGAACGCGGCTATTACGTTCACGGCCTGAATGGTGACAAGCAGCCGCTGCGTGTGCTGGTCAGCAACCCGGCGCATACGCTGTGGACGGGGATCATTCCGCCGGAATTCGCGGCGCAGGTGGCAAAGACAGCGCTGAGTGAGGAACTGTGGAGTGGCTGGGGCATTCGCACGCTGGGCACAGGGGAAATCCGGTATAACCCGGTCAGCTACCACAATGGGAGTGTCTGGCCGCATGACACCGCCGCCGCCGCGCTGGGGATGCACCGTTATGGTCTGAACGCCGAAGCGACGCAGGTGGCCCGCGCTCTGTTTGATGCTGCTCGTGCCGCCCCCGATGCCCGATTGAGCGAGCTGTTCGCCGGATTCGTGCGCCAGGACGGCACGCCCCCGGTCCCGTATCCTGCCGCCTGCCACCCACAAGGCTGGGACGCCGCCATTCCACTGGCCCTGGGCCACCTGCTGACGGTGGATATTCCCAGCTCCGAGAGTACGCTGACTTGAGGTTGGCCCTGGAATGACCGGAATCGGCAATACACTTTTACCCCGCTTAGGGCTTGCGCTGACATAGATTTCTCCGCACCCAGACGGTAAAATAAAAATTGAGACTATATAGCTCGATTTCGTCTCCACCACAGTTGAGGCCGTCGCCGCAATATTCGCACTCTCCACCGCTGGACCAAAAAGCACTTCAGCGATCAAAAGAAGTGTTGCCACCAGAAAGTCACTAATGCCATGCTCATCGCGCTGCTGCTGGCACGCTTGATCTACAAACAGGCGCATCCATCGGTCTGGTGGAGTGACCTCAAGGCAGACCGCCCCAGTCTGCCGTCCTACACACAAGCAGTCATGCGGGCCAACAGTCTGCTGGCCGTCTTGGAGAAGGTTTGTAGACCGTCCAGACCGTGTGCTGAGGTGGTGATCGACTCGATGCCATTGCCCATTTGCCTTCCCAATCGGACGTGCCGCTGCTACTTTCCAAGAGCGAGATGGGGCTATGGCACACAAGGAAAGTTCTTTGGGTATAAGCTCCACGCGTGGGTTCTGGAAGATGGTGAGGTCGCGCAATATCTGATCAGACCAGCCCATTTGCACGACACCACCGTGAGCTACGAACTGAATCGGCGCCATCCCCGACTTTGACGGACCAAAAATCGTGGGGGACAAGGGGTACTGCTGCGTAGGCTACATCTACCCGCCCAAGAGCAACTCCCGGTATGACACGGGATGGCGGCCAGACCGCCATCCAACACTCTGCAAACGTATTGAAACGGTGTTTTCACAGTGGGTTGCGGAGGGCATCCGGTCTGTTCAGACCAAAACGCTGGCTTCATTGCGGCTGCGCGTCGTCCTGGCCGTCATCGCCCACAATCTGACTAAGCCCTAAACGGGGTTTTTCGTCGAAAGTGTCTGGAACAATAGTTCAGACAAGATTTCTGAAAGATTTGCATTAAAGTGGATGGCTCATATCCAGCAGTTTCGGAGAGTCGAACTGAGGTTTGGGGCATCAGGTCTGTGGGGTCTGGAGGCTAGGGAACATGACCTGCCGCGTTTTCTGCCGAACACTGTGTGCTGAGCAGCCACCCCTACAGGTTGCACAGGACTGCTGGAGAACGTGTCTGGAACGTGCCCTCAGCACACCTGGACCACCCGCAGCCCCTTCAATGCCCCCAGCTTCTTGATCCGGTCCGCCATGTGCCCCACGCCCACGGCGCAGTGATGCGCTGGCCCCTGGGCATTCCAAGCTTCCACGAAACCCCGCGCGCCCAGGGGAAAACGGTAGCGGCTGTTGGTGTTGCCAATTTCAAGAATTGGGCCGGGCACCGACTCGCCCTCGGCCACCAGCAGTTTCAGGCTGCCGCCGTCCTCTACCACTGAGAGCAGGGTCACGGGGCCGTGCTGCACGGACATTTCTACGCTCAGGCCGCTGCCCACTTTGCCGTGGTAGACCGCCAGCGGGCGCACCTTCGTTTTGCCCTGCGCGATCCCGACATGGCCGGGGCCGTCATGTCCCATCAGCACCACGTCCTCCGCGAAGTCCAGCGCGTAGAACTCGGTGAAGGAACCGCCCGCGCCGAAGGCGTCCATGATCTTCATGGCCTGCGCGTTCTTGACCTCGTATTCCCCGGCCACTGGAATGCCGCGCGCGGTCAGCAGCGAGCAGCCCAGAATCACCGAACCCATCACGTCCTCGTTGTCGCTGCCAGGGGTTCCCTCGGCGTAGTAGGCCAGCGAGGTCAGGCCATGCTTTTCGACAAACTGGTCCAGAGCCACGCTGGTGCGGGCGGCGCGGGCCAGTTCTTCGGGGGCGCAGTCAGGTTGAACTTCAAATTCCCGCTGAAAATCCTGAACGCGCTCTGCTGTCTCCACCTCTCCAACCTCTTTACGGAGAGCCGCCAGCTCGTCCAGCTCCACGATCTGAATATGGGTGCCGAAGGCGATGGCCTGCAAGGTCAGATCGCTGTAGATGTCGAGCATGCCGTTGTAATAGCGGCCCATCACGCCAAGGCGGCCATGTTCCATGACGTGTGCCACACGCGCTGCTTCCAGCCAGCCATCCACTTCCTGCCAGACATGCGGATCACCGTCCAGCACGCCCGTCACCTGATGGAACGGGATGCCCGCGCGGGCAAAGACGTTGGCGATTTCTGGCACCGGGCAGGCGGCGCAATAGGCCAGCCATTCGCCGGTCATTTTCGTTCTGTCGCCCAGCGCGTTGAAACTCGCGTAGTCGATGGCTGCCGTGGGTTGCAAATTCAGGATGACCACGGGAACCCCGGCGCGTTGTACTGCGGGCAACACCGTGGACGACAGCGCGTAGGTGGTGGCGTACAGAAAAATGATGTCCACATCGGC
Organism: Deinococcus sp. AJ005; assembly: GCF_009017495.1. Lineage (NCBI taxonomy): Bacteria > Thermotogati > Deinococcota > Deinococci > Deinococcales > Deinococcaceae > Deinococcus > Deinococcus sp. AJ005. The sequence continues at coordinate 119,211 of NZ_CP044989.1, forward strand.
CTGCCGGAGCTGATGCCCAGCCTCTCTAGCCCTAACTGGCGAGTCGATCAGGCCCAGGTTGACGACTTCCACGCCGGGGCGCTCCAGCCGCGCGGCCACCTGTGCCACGTAGCCTCTCAGGCGGTCCTCCAGTCCCGGAAACTGTGGCCAGTAGGTGTCCAGCCCGATGCCGAACAGGCCGATTTTGAATGAATGGTGGGGCATAAAACCTCGCTGGTGTTGATGGAAAGGCCGCCCAGTCCAGTGGTGGACGTGGGCGGCGCAGGCAGATCTTCAGATCAGAAATCGAACTTGTCGATGTTCGCCTTGTCGAAGGTGTAGGGCGGCCCCAGCACAACCTCGCCGTCCTTGCCCACGGTGTACTTGCCCAGCTTGCCTGCCATGAACGTTTCGCCCGGCTTGCCGGTGATCATGCCGCTGGCGAGCGAAGCCGCCGCGTAGGTGGCGAGGTACCCCACGTCGCCGGGATTCCACAGTTGGAAGGCCGTCACTGTGCCGTCCTTGACGAAGGCGCGCATCTGGTTGGGCGTGCCCAGGCCGGTCAGGGCCACCTTGCCCTTATTGGGGCTGGTGGACAGATAACGCGCCCCCGCCGAGATGCCCACGGTGGTGGGCGAGATCACGCCTTTCAGGTTGGGATACGCCTGGATCAGCCCCTGCATTTCGGTGAAGGACTTCTGATCATCGTCGTTGCCATAGGCGATCTTGACCAGCTTCATGTCCTTGTATTTGGGCAGTTTCAGCTCTTCTTGCATCCACTTGATCCAGGTGTTCTGGTTGGTGGCGTTGGGCGTGGCGCTCAGGATGGCAATGTCGCCCTTGTAGCCGATGAGCTTGCCCACCAGTTGCACCTGCGCGCGGCCAATGCCCTCGGAGTTGGCCTGGTTGATGAAGAGGGTACGCCCTGAGACGGCGGTGTCCGAGTCCATCGTGACGATCTTGACCCCGGCCTGCTTGGCGCGGTTCAGGTACGGCAGGAGCGCATTGGCGTCGTTGGCTGCCAGCACCAGCGCGTCCTGCCGCTGCGCGATGGCGGTGTTGATGTAGCTGACCTGGCTGCTGGCCCCGGCGTCGGATGGCCCCACCACCTTGGCCGTGGCCCCGATTTCCTTGGCCGCGTCCAGGCCGCCCTGCGTCTCGATGACGTTGTAGGGGTTGTTGATGTTCTTGGGCAGAAGCGTAATCTTCAGGCCCTTCTTGATCGTGGTGGGAGCCTGGGCGAACGACAGGGTGGACAGGCCGAGGGCCAGGGCGGACAACAGCAGAATGCTCTTTTTCATAACGAACCTCCGAGGGGAGAGAGAAGGGGGCGGGTGAAGGGGTTTCTGGACGGAAGGCCCTACTGGATCACGGAGTCGCCCTTGATTCGGCGGCGTTGTTGGTAGGTGCGGAAATGGGTCAGAAGGTTGGGCACCAGCACCGAGCCGATCAGCAGCAGCCCAGTCACGATGGTCAGGATTTCGTTGGACACGTCCAAGATGGTCAGCGCGCCATTGATGATACCGATAAGAAACACGGCGGCCACCGTTCCCACCACGCTGCCGCGCCCGCCGAAGATGCTGACCCCGCCCAGCAACACGGCGGCGATCACGCTCAGCTCGAAGCCGCTGGCATTGTCGGCGCGGGCGCTGGAAAAACGGAAGGTGTAGACCGCCGAGGCCAGAGCGGCCATCAATCCCGACAGCACGAACAGCGAGAGCTTGACCCGCTCCACCTGAAGTCCCGAAAACCGCGCGGCGATCTGGTTGGCCCCAATCGCATACAGCGAGCGGCCAAACGGCGTGGCGTGCAACACGACAATGGTCAGGATCGCCAGCACCGCGAACAGTGCCATCGGTAGTGGAATCAGCGTGCCGGGGACGTTGCCGAAGCCCAGGTTGGTGTAGAAAGCCGGGAAGTCCGCAATCGCCTTATCGCCCAGCAGCACGTAGGCCAGCCCCCGGTACAGCGCCAGCGTGCCAATCGTGACCGCCAGCGACGGCAGCCCCAGCCGCGTGACCAGCAGGCCGTTGAACAGCCCGGCCAGTCCCCCAGTAATAAACGCCGCCAGAATTGCCAGCGGCATCGGCACCCCGGCAGCGAAGAGCACGCCGATCACCGCGCTGCACAGACCCAGGATCGACGCCACTGACAGATCGATCTCGCCCACGATGATCAGCAGGGTCATGGCCAGCGACATCAGCGCCACCTCGCTGAAATTGGCGGTCAAGAAGGAGAGGTTGGAACCAGTGAGGAAATCGGGCGACAGCAGGCCGCCGATCAGCAGCGCTGCGCCGACGAGGATGATTAAGGAGAACTCCCAGCCCAGCAAACCTCTGAAGCGGTTCACGATTTGCGCTCCTCTTGCAGGCGTTTAGCGGCGCGGCGCGACACCAGCATGTCGATGCTGATGGCGGCCAGCAGCAGTGCACCCTGAATGGCCTGTTGATAAAACCCAGGAGCGCGCAGCGTAACCAGGGCGCTGCCCATCACGCCCAGCAGTAGTGCGCCCAGGCCCGCGCCCAGCAGCGTGCCCACTCCGCCGTTGATGCTGACGCCGCCCACCACCGCCGCAGCGATAACCTGCAACTCCAGCCCCGTTCCGGCGGTGGCGTCCACCGTGCCGAAGCGCGCCAGATATAGCACGCCCGCCAGCCCGGCAATCGCCCCACTGAGGACAAACCCGGTCATGGTGCGCCGCGTGACGTTGATCCCGGCCAGCACGGCGGCCTCACTGTTGGAGCCAACGGCGTAGTATTCGCGCCCGCCCCGGTAAGAGCGCAGGTAGAACGCGAAGCCGATCAGCACCGCCGCCGCCAGCAGCACCAGATTGGGAATGCCCAGCACGCTGCCGGTGCCGAAGCCCAGGAAGCCCGGCGGCAGGTTGGAAGCATTGATCTGCCCGCCGTGAACCACCGCGTAGGTAATGCCCCGAAACACATACAGCGTCCCCAGCGTGGCGACGAGCGCCGGAACCTTGCCGTAGGCGACGAGCAGGCCGTTGATGCAGCCCAGCACTGCGCCCAGCCCCAGCCCAAACAGCAGGGCCAGCGCCACGGGCATTCCCGGATTGGCAACGAATAGCGAGCCGGTCAGGAAGGCGCTGAGGCCCACGGTGCTGCTCACGCTCAAGTCCACATGCTTCATCAGCAGCACCAGGGTCTGTCCCACCACCAGCAGGGCGATGATAGAGACGTTCAGCAGCAAGTCGCGCACGCTGCCGAAGCTGAGGAACAGCGGATTGATGGCGGCGGTTCCCAGCGTAACCACCAGCAACAGCCCCACCAGACTGACCTCGCGGGCCATTAAAAGCCGACTTAGCCAACTGGGAGAGCTTGAGCTGGGGGCGGGCGCGGAACGTTCGGTCATGCCGCGTCCCCTCGACTGCTCCCGGACCGCTGTCCTGTCGCCAGGTACATCACGGCCTCTTCATTGGCCTGTGCGCGGCTCAGTTCGCCCACCAGAGCGCCCTCGCGCATGACCAGGATGCGGTCTGCCATGCCCAGCACTTCGGGGAGGTCACTGGAAATCATCAGCACGGCCAGACCCGACGCCGCCAGCTCGGCCAGTGTCTTATGCACCTCGGCCTTCGCGCCCACGTCCACGCCGCGCGTCGGTTCATCCACGATCAGCACGCTGGGATTGGTGGACAGCCACTTTGCCAGCACCACTTTCTGCTGGTTGCCGCCCGACAGGCTGCTGACCGGATCGCTCAGGCGGTGTGCCTTGAGCTGGAGTTTGCTCGTCCAGTTCTGCGCGTTCTCGGCCTCGGCCTTGCGGTTCATCAGCAGGCCGCCTGTGAGGCGGTTGAGAATGGCGAGGTTGGCATTGCGCTCGATGCTCAGGTCCATCACCAGGCCCTGCTGGCGGCGGTCTTCGGGCACCAGACCCAGCCCGGCGCGCATGGCGGCGAGGGTGCTGTTGGGCACAATAATCGCGTCTCCGATGCGAACCTCTCCCCCACTGCGCGGATCAATGCCGAAGATGGCGCGGGCCACCTCGGAGCGCCCGGCCCCCACCAGCCCGGCCAGCGCGACGATCTCACCCCGCCGCACCTCGAAGGAAATGTCGGAGAACATCTTCGGCTGGCTCAGGTTGCGGACGGACAGCGCCACCTCGCCCAGAGTCATCTCACCGCGCGGGTACAGGTCACCCAGTTCACGTCCCACCATCTGCTTGACCACCAGATCGGTGTCGTAGTCGCTGATCGGCCCGGTGCTGACCCAGGTTCCGTCGCGCATGACGGTCACGCGCTGGCACTCGCTAAACACTTCTTCCAGCCGGTGCGTGATGAACAGCACCGCCGCGCCGCGTCCCCGCAGAGCGCGTACCACCCGGAACAGACGATCCGTCTCCGAAAGTGTGAGCGCCGCCGTCGGCTCATCCATGATCAGTACGTTGGCGTTCAGAGACAGCGCCTTGGCAATCTCGACGAGTTGCTGATCGGCGATGCTCAGACCGCGCACAGGCCGCGAGGGATCAAGGGCCACGCCCAGTTCTCTCAGCAGCTCCCTGACACGGGTATTCATGGCGCGGGTATCGATGCAGCCCAGTCCAGCGCGTGGCTGCCGTCCCATTAGCACATTCTCGGCCACCGACAGGTCTGGGAACAGGGTGGGTTCCTGATAAATGATGGCAATTCCAGCCGCCGTCGCCTCGCCGGGCGAGTGGAAATCGGCACTTTTGCCCGCCACGGTCAGGCTGCCACCTTCGCGGCGGTGGACCCCGGCCAGAATCTTGACGAAAGTGCTTTTGCCCGCGCCGTTCTCGCCCAGCAGCGCGTGCGCCTCGCCGGGGTACAGCTCGATGCTCACGTCGGAGAGCGCCTGAACTGGCCCGAAGGATTTGCTGGCGTGGCTGAGGGTGAGCAGCGGCTGTGTGGTTTGAGGTTCAGGCAAGGTGAAACACCTCTTCCAGTTGCAGGAAGCCCTCGTCCGGGTTGCCGTTCAGCGCCACGAAAAACGGGGCCATCTCGCTTTGCCAGCGGGCGTTTATTTCGCGCTGGGCCATGCTTTCGCGGGCGGCGTTCAGATCGGGCGTCTCGAAATAGCCCACCAGCAGGCCGTCGTCTTTCAGGAACAGCGAGTAGTTGTGCCAGCCCGTTTCGCTCAGGGCCGCGAGCATCTCCGGCCACACCGCGCGGTGGCGTTCCCGGTACTCCGCGAGGCGCTCCGGGCGCACCTGGAGCAGAAAACAGACCCGTTGTGGTTGGGCAGGATGAGACATCAAGGACTCCTGAGAAAGTGAAGGGCCGCCGTGGCCTGGCTGGGTTGAGGTACGAAAAGTATCTAAGCACAAGCGCACACAACATTGCAAGACCTTGTTGCATTTTGTGACTTTGATGTTAGGATACCGCCATGCATTCAGAGATCATGGCTCCCCTGCCGGGGCGTCAGCAGGACATTCTGCGCCGTGCCCTGAGCGATAAGGTGGTGCGGATCAAGGATCTGGCCGCCGACTTCGGCGTTCACGAAATGACCGTGCGGCGCGACATTGACGCCCTGTGCGAGCAGGGCAAACTGCTGCGCGTCCACGGCGGCGCGCAGTTGCTCGAGCGCACCGCCGAGGAACTGTCGCAGTCCATGCGCGCCGCGCAGAACGTGGACGCCAAGGAACGCATCGCCCGCGCGGCTTTAAATCTGATTCAGGATGGCGATACGGTGGCGCTGGACGCCAGCACGACGAGTCTGGCGCTGGCCCGCCTGCTGCCCGCCCGTCAGGTTCAGGCCATCACCTGTAGCCTGGACGCCGCCAACGTGCTGGCCGCCGGGGGCGTGCCTTTTTTGATGGCGGGTGGCAACTTTCACGCCCCGGCCCGCTCGTTCGTGGGGGCATTCTTCACCGACACCATCGAGCGGCTGCACCCCGATCTGGTCTTTTTTTCCGCCAAGGGCTATACCCCGGACGCCGGATTCACCGATCCCCATCTGCCTGAAGTCGGGGCTAAACGGGCGCTGGTTCGCAGTGGCAGCAGCGTGGTGGCTCTGGTGGATAGCAGCAAGTTTGGCCGCACCGCGCTGGCAACGATTGCCGATCACGCCGACATCAACACCTTGATTACCGACGCCGAACCCGACGCCGAACTGAAATCCCGCCTGGACAACGACGACATTCAACTGATCGTAGCCCCGTGATGCCCAGCACTGTAATGCCCGCTTTCTGGAGGAACTTATGAACGCCGATCTCCTGTCTGCCCTGCAAGCCCAGCGCATCGAAACGCCGTCGTGGGGCTACGGCAATTCCGGCACGCGTTTCAAGACCTTTGCCGCCCCTGGCGCGGCCCGCGACATCTGGGAAAAGCTGGATGACGCCGCCGAGGTTCAGCGCCTGACGGGCATCGCTCCCGGCGTGGCCCTGCACATTCCCTGGGATGAGGTGGAGGATTACGCGGCGTTGAAAAAGTACGCCGCCGAGCGCGATTTACATATTGGCGCGATCAACCCGAACGTGTTTCAGGACGAGGAATACAAGCTGGGAAGCGTCACCAACCCGGACGAGGCCGTGCGCGAACAGGCCACGGCGCACCTGCTGGACTGCGTGGAGGTCATGAAACAGACCGGCAGCCGTGACCTCTCGCTGTGGTTTGCCGACGGCACCAACTACGCCGGGCAGGACGACTTACGGGCGCGAAAACGGCGGATGCGTGCGGGGTTGAAGACGGTTCACGACGCGCTGCCCGACAACGCGCGAATGCTGGTGGAATACAAACTGTTCGAGCCAGCCTTCTACGCCACAGACCTTTTCGACTGGGGTGCGGCGTACTCACATTGCCTCGCCATCGGGGAAAAGGCACAGGTCCTCGTCGATCTGGGCCACCACGCGCAGGGCGTGAACATCGAGCAGATCGTGGCCTTTCTGCTGGACGAGGGGCGGCTGGGCGGCTTCCACTTCAACGCCCGCCGCTATGCCGACGACGATCTGATCGTGGGCACCACCAACCCCTTTGAGCTGTTCTGCATCTATGCCGAACTGGTGGGCGGCACGAACTCGGCGGACGACGTGACCCGCCGCACCGCGCAGAACGTGGCCTACATGATCGATCAGAGCCACAACATCGAGCCGAAGGTGGAGGCCATGCTGCAATCGGTGCTGAATTGCCAGGAAGCCTATGCCGCCGCGCTGCTGATTGACCGCGATCTGCTGCGCGAGGCCCAGGAGAAGGGCGACGTGCTGGCCGCCCACCGGGTTCTGACCGACGCCTTCAAATCGGATGTGCGCCCGCTGTTGCGGGAGCTACGTGACGAACTGGGGCTGCCGTTTGACCCGATCAAGGCGCACCGGGACGGCGGCTATCAGGCCAGAGTCGCGGGTGAGCGCGGCACCCAGACGGGCGGCGGCGGTTATCCCGTCAGGGAGAAGGTCAGAAGCTAACCCGTCCTCGCCCTCTTCAGAAGCCAACGAATGCGCCCACAAGGAGCTTTATGACCGACACCCAGACCCGGCCCACCCTCCCCCAGAACCGCTGGAACGACGCCGATGCGCCCAGATCTGACGGCCTCGCCAGCCTGACCTACCGCTCCAACCTGCTGGGTGCAGACCGCACGCTGGTCAACATCTATGGGGGCAACACCAGCACCAAGAGCGTCGAAATTGATCATCTGGGCCGCGATGTGACGGTGCTGTGGGTCAAGGGTTCGGGTTCGGACATCGCCAGCATCACCGAGAAAGGATTTGCCGGACTGAAGTTGGACGAGGTTTTGCCCCTCTTTGACCGCCCCAGCATGAGCGACGAGGAGATGACGGCGTATCTGGACCGGACGGCGTTTGAAGTGGGCCGTCCGCGCCAGAGCATCGAGACGCTGCTGCACGCCTTCGTGCCTGCCAAGCATGTGGATCACACGCACCCGGACGCGATTATCGCCATCGCCTGCACCCCGAACGGCCCCGACATCATGCGCGAGATTTACGGCGAGCGGGCGGCGTGGGTGGACTACATCCGCCCCGGCTTCACGCTGAGCCAGCAGATCGGCGCGGCGGTGCGAGACAATCCGGGGCTGGAGGCCGTCGTGATGGGCAAACACGGGCTGGTGACCTGGGGCGACACGTCGAAAGAGAGCTACGAATCCACTCTCAAAATCATTGGCGAGGCGCAGGCGTATCTGGATGCCCACGCCGAGGCCCAGCCGTTTGGCGGCGCGAAAGTCCAGAGCGTGTCAGACGAGGAACGCGACGCCCTTTTATTCAGCGTTCTGCCCATTCTGCGCGGCGCGATGAAGGGAGCGCGTCCAGTGATTCTGGAAGTGGACACTTCTCCGAACATCATGGAATTCGTCAACTCCAACGCCGCCGCCGAACTGTCGCAGGTGGGCGCGGCCTGCCCGGATCATCTGGTGCATACCAAGCGCGTGCCGCTGTATCTGGACTGGACCCCGGAGCAGGGACTGGACGCCCTGAAAGCCGCCGCACAGGACGGTGTGACGCGGTTCAAAGATGAATACGCCGCCTACTTCGACGAGAACAAAGGCGAGGGTGACAGCATGTTCACGCCCGCGCCGCGCGTGGTGCTGATTCCGGGCCTGGGCATGGTCAACAGCGGCCCGGACGCGCAGGGGGCCGACGTATCGCGCCAGCTCTACACCCGCGCCATTCAGGTGATGAAATCGGCCAGCAGCCTGGGCGGCTTTGTGTCGCTGAGCGCCGCCGAGAGTTACGCGATTGAATACTGGCCGCTGGAACTGTACAAACTGAGCCTCAAGCCCGCGCCGAAAGCACTGGAAGGGCATGTGGCACTGGTGACGGGGGCGGCCAGCGGCATCGGGCGGGCGATTGCCCACCGGCTCGCGGCGGACGGCGCGCACATCGTTATCGCCGATCTGAACGCAGACGGTGGGAAGACGGTGGCGGATGAGGTCATCAAAGGGCGCGGTCACCGCCGGGCCACCGCCGTTTCCATGAACGTGACCGAGGAGGGGCAGGTCACCCATGCGTACCAGCACGCCGTCCTGACCTACGGCGGCGTGGACATCGCCGTCAACAACGCCGGAATCGCCTCCAGTGCCCCCATTGAGGACACCAGCCTGGAAATGTGGAACCGCAACCAGAGCATCCTTTCCACCGGCTACTTTCTGGTGGCCCGTGAGGCATTCAAGCTGATGCGGGCGCAGGCAACGGGCGGCAGTCTTGTATTTATCGGCAGCAAGAACAGCGTGGCGGCGGGCAAGAACGCGGCGGCCTACAGCGCGGCCAAGGCGGCAGAACTGCATCTGGCCCGCTGTCTGGCCGAAGAAGGCGGCGCGGCGGGTATCCGCGTCAACTCGGTGCTGCCCGACGGCATCCTGGCCGGAAGCAGCATCTGGGATGGCAAGTGGCGGGCCGAACGCGCGGCGACATATGGCCTCCAGCCCGATCAGCTCGAAGAGTTCTACCGCAACCGCACCACCCTCAAGGTCAATGTGTTTCCCGAAGATATTGCCGAGGCGACGTACTGGCTGATCTCGCCCGCCGCCGCGAAGACGACGGGCGGCGTGATCACGGTGGACGGGGGCGTGCCGACAGCGTATGTGCGCTGAGGCGAGTTCGCTACGCTCACCACCCCCTCTGCTCCGCAGCTTTGCAAGTCTGTCGCTACGCGACATCTCCCCCATGAAAAGGGAGAAGAAAAACAAGGACTGTGTTGTTAGCTCCCTCCCTCTTTATGGGGGAGGGTTGGGGAGGGGGTAGGCGAGCATGGCGTCCCAAAACCAATCCAACCAAAACAGCCACGAGACCCACGCCACACGCCGCTTCATTGCCATTGACCTGGGTGCTTCCAGTGGACGCGTCGCCCTCGGCACGCTGGACGGCGGCCAGCTCCACGTCGAGATCCTCCACCGCTTTCCCAACGGCGGCGTTCCGGTGCGCGGCCAGCTCTACTGGGACATCCTGGGTCTGTGGCGCGAGGTCCTGTACGGCCTGAAACTGGCGTCGCGGCACGGTGAGATTGCCAGTGTGGGCGTCAATTCCTGGGCAGTGGATTATGGCCTGCTGGACGAGCGCGGCGACTTGCTGGGACAGGTTCACCACTACCGCAGCCCGCGCCTGAGCGGCGTGATGGAGCGCGTGCGTGCGCAACTGTCCGATGAGCGGATTTACGACGCCACTGGCATTCAATTTCTGCCCTTCAACACCTTGTATCAACTGGCCGCCGAAGCGCCCGAACATCTGGTCCGCGCGCAGACGATGGTGATGGTGCCTGACCTCCTCCATTTCTGGCTATGCGGCGTGGCCGTCACGGAACGCACAAATGCCAGCAGCACGCAGTTTCTCAATCCCAGGACTGGAGCGTGGGCGACAGAGCTGCTGGAGGCGCTGGAGCTTCCAACAGCGCTGCTGCCGCGCATCGTCGAAGCCGGCACGGTGCTGGGCGAACTCTCGCCGGAGGTGGCCCGCGAAACCGGACTACAGGGTATTCAGGTCACCCTTCCTGCCACGCACGACACCGCTTCCGCCGTTGCTGCCGTGCCTGCGGAGGGGCAAGGCTGGGCCTACGTGTCCAGCGGCACCTGGAGTCTGGTGGGCATCGAGACGCCCCAGCCGATCATCACGCCGCGCACACGGGCGGAAAACCTGACCAATGAGGCAGGCGTGGGCGGGACCACCCGACTTCTGAAAAACGTGATGGGCCTGTGGATCGTTCAGCAGTGCAACCAGGGGTGGGGATTGGAATACGGCGAACTCTACGCGCAGGCGCAGGCTGTCGAGGGTGGCCCGCTCATAGACCCGGACGATGCCCGATTTTCACCACCGGGCGCGGATATGCCCGTGCGCGTCCAGAACTTTTGCCGCGAGACGGGTCAGGCGGTGCCCCAGACGCCCACCGAGATCACCCGCTGCGTGCTGGACAGCCTGGCCCACAGAACGGCGCAGATTCTGGACGTGCTGGAAGACGTGAGTGGGCAGCCCGTCAGCACCGTTCATATCGTAGGCGGCGGCTCGCAGATCGGCGTTCTGAATCAACTTATTGCCGATGCCAGCGGCAAAACGGTGATCGCTGGCCCGGTGGAGGCGACTTTAATGGGCAACCTGCTGATTCAGGCGGGCGCATCCCTATCCGAAGTGCGTCAGATCGTGCGAGATTCGTGCGACTTGCGGACGTTTCTCCCTCGCCAGAGCGCGCCGCACGCTGTAGAGTCGAGGTAGACCTTCGCATGCAAATAGACCTGTTTATTACCTGCATCAACGACGCCATGTTCCCACGCACCGGGCAGGCCACCGTGCGCCTGCTGGAGCGGCTGGGCCAGACCGTGCGCTTCAACGCCAACCAGACCTGCTGCGGCCAGATGCACCTGAACACTGGCTACAGGGACGACGCTCTGAAACTGATCCGCAAATTCGTGGATGACTACCGCGACGCCGAAGTGGTGGTCATGCCCAGCGGCTCCTGTGCGGCGATGGTGCGCGAACTGTACCCAGAGGCGGCGCGCTGGGGCGGCGATCATGACTTGCTGCGCGAGGTGGAGGAACTGGCTCCGCGTGTTTACGAACTCAGCGAATTTCTGGTGAATACACTGGGTGTAGACGACGTGGGCGCGTACTATCCGCACCGCGTCACCTACCACCCCACCTGCCACGCCATGCGGGTGCTACGGGTGGGTGACGCCCCCCTCAAACTGCTGCGAAACGTGCGCGGCATGACCCTGCTGGAACTGGAAGGCAGCGAGGAATGCTGCGGCTTCGGCGGCACCTTCAGCGTCAAGAATCCCGATGTGAGCGCTGCCATGCTGGCCGACAAGACCCGCCACATCCTGGATACCGGCGCGGAGGTCTGCACCGCCGGGGACAACTCCTGCCTGCTGCACATCGGCGGCGGGCTGCACCGCCTGAGAAGCGGTGTGGGCACGGTACATCTGGCCGAGATTCTGGCGAGTACTGAACAGGAGGTCTTCGCGTGAGTGGCCTGCACCCCTCAAAACCTTTCCCCGAAGCCGCCCGCGACAAAGTGAATCAGCCGCAACTGCGCGCCAACCTCCGCAAGGTCACGCACACCATCCGCGAGAAACGGCTGCGGGCGGTGGGCGAGCTGCCGCACTGGGAAGAATTGCGCCTGCTGGGCGAAGCCACCAAAGATGCGTCGCTGGCGAACCTGAGTGACCGTCTGTTGCAACTGGAGGCCAGTGTGAAAGCGCGTGGTGGGCAGGTCCACTGGGCGCGTGATGCGGCGGAGGCCCGCGAGATCGTGGTCCGCATCGCCCAGGCGCATCAGGTAGACGAGCTGATCAAGGTTAAGAGCATCACCAGCGACGAGATCGAGCTGAACGCGACCTTGCAAGAGCGCGGCATCCACGCTATCGAGACCGATCTGGCCGAGCTGATCGTGCAACTGTCGCACGATACGCCCAGCCATATTCTGGTGCCCGCCATCCACCGCAACCGCGCCGAGATTCAGGCACTGTTCAACAGGGAATTGCCCGGAGAGGGCGGGCTGAGCGACTCGCCTGCCGAACTTGCCGGGGCGGCCCGGCGTTACCTGCGCCACAAGTTCCTGACCACGAAAATGGCCGTCTCAGGCGTCAATTTCGCGGTGGCCGAGACCGGAACGGTCTGTGTGGTGGAATCCGAGGGCAACGGGCGCATGTGCCTCACGCTGCCCGAAGTGCTGGTCAGCATCATGGGCATCGAGAAGGTGCTGGAGCGTTGGGAAGACCTGAGCGTGTTTATGGAACTGCTGCCGCGTTCCAGTACTGCCGAGCGCATGAACCCGTATACCTCGTTCTGGAGCGGCGTGACGCCGGGGGACGGGCCGCAGGAATTTCACCTGATCCTGCTGGACAACGGGCGCACGGAGGTGCTTGCCGACGCCACCGGGCGGCAAACGTTGCGCTGCATCCGCTGTTCGGCGTGCCTGAACGTCTGCCCGGTCTACGAGCGCACGGGCGGCCACGCCTACGGCAGCGTGTACCCCGGTCCCATCGGCGCGATTCTGACCCCGCAACTGCTGGGGATGCAGGACAAGAACGCCAACACCCTGCCCGGCGCCTCCAGCCTGTGCGGCGCGTGTTTCGACGCCTGCCCGGTGCGAATCAACATTCCCCAGGTGCTGATCTACCTGCGCGGCGAGGTAACCGCTGAAAAAGGCGTAACTGCCGAGGCGCTGGCGATGAAAACGGTGGGCTACGCCATGAGTTCGGGCTGGCGTTTCGAGGGCGCGCTGAAGCTGGCGCGTGTGGGCCAGGGGCCACTGGTCAAAGGTGGCGAGATCACCTCCTTACCCGGCCTGCTGGGCGGCTGGACCCAGAGCCGTGACCTGAAGACATTGCCGCCGCAGAGTTTCCGCGAATGGTGGAAGGAAAGGGAGCGGGACAGTGAGTAACGCCGAGGCCAGATTGGAGATGCTGACCCGCATCAACCGCGCGGTTGCAGGCGTGCAGGCTCCAGCCTTGCCCACCTACCCACAGGGCGAGCGGCTGGAGCGTGGAGCCCTGCTGCATCAGTTTCAGGACCGTATTGAGGACTACCGCGCCTCCTTTATGCGCGTGCCTGTGGCCGATGTTGCTGGGGCGGTGGCTTCTGCGCTGGCTGGCGCAAAACGCGTGCTGATTCCCACTGGGCTGAATCCCGACTTTCTGCCCGCTGGGCTGGAGCTACTGCGTGACGATCCGCCTCTGAGTCACGCCGGGCTGGACGGCGCAGAAGCCGTGGTTACAGGCTGCGCGGTGGCCATCAGCGAGACGGGCACCATCATCCTGGATCACGCCCCGGATCAGGGCCGCCGGGCGCTCACACTGATTCCAGACCTGCACATCTGCATTATTCGCGCCGAACAGGTCGTGCAAAGTGTGCTGGAGGGCGTGCAACTGGTAGAAGCCAGTGTGCAGGCGGGCCAGCCCCTGACCTGGATCAGCGGCGGCAGTGCCACCAGCGATATCGAACTGGTGCGGGTGGAAGGGGTGCATGGGCCGCGCCGACTGTGCGTGGTGGTGGTGGAACAGATTCCCGCCCATTGACGATCCCCACCGCCCTGACGCTCTGTCTGACGGGGGCATCGGGATGCGGTCCCCCACAGGCAAAACCGCACCTCATTCTCCCCGGTCACCCCTGTCCTGCGCTCAGCGCGTTTTCGTCACCTTGCTCAGCAGCGGTGGCGCGTCGGGGTTCAGGCCGCGCCCCAGTGCCAGATGCGCGGCGAACAGGTAGAACGCCAGGGCGCTGGGCACCGTATCGGTCAGTGCATGCCCCGTCGTGGGGGTCTGCAAGGTGCTGCCCGCTGCTGGCCCCAGCGTCCGCAGGTCTGCTCCGCCTGCACGCAGATCGGCGTAGGCGGCTTCCGTGGCAGGCCACGCAGCGTCGGCAGAGGTGAAGCCCAGCAGGGGCAGCCCCTCGGCCAGCAATCGCTTGGGGCCGTGGCTGAACTCGGCGGCGCTGTACGCCTCGGCGTGGATGCCACTGGTTTCCTTGAGCTTCAGGGCCGCCTCCTGCGCCACGCCGTAATGCAGCCCGCGCGCCAGAATCAGCAGGTTTTGCGCGAAGCTGTAGCGCGCCGCCAGGGCGTTGGCCGCGTCTTCCAGCTCCAGCGTGCGCCGCAGGGCGTCCGGCAGGCTGTTCAGCGCCTCTTTCAGCCTGCCGTCTGGACCCAGCTCCGCGATCACGGGCAGGAAGGCGGTCAGGCTGGCCAGATAGCTCTTGGTGGCCGCAACCGCCCGCTCCTCGCCGCAGCGCAGCGGCAACACGAACTCGGCGGCCTGCGCCAGATCGCTGTCCTCCACGTTGACCAGGGCCACCGTCAGCGCCCCGCTCTCGCGCGCCATACGGACATTTTCCACCACGTCCGGGCTGGCCCCGCTCTGCGACACGGCGATCACCAGGGCGCCGCGCAAGTCCAGCCGCGCGCCGTACAGCGTATGCACGCTCGGCCCCAGCGAGGCCACCGGCAGCGACAGCTCGGTTTCCAGTGCGTATTTCAGGACCGTGCAGGCGTGATCGCTGCTGCCGCGCGCGATGGTCACGGCGTAGGGTGGGCGGCGTTCGCGCAGCACCCTTGCCAGTGCCCCGGCGGCGTCTGCGTTCTCGCGGAGCTGCCGGGCGATCACGTCAGGCGTCTGGCGGGCTTCCTGAAGCATCAGCGGATCGGGGTTGGAGGAAGAGGTCATACCGGGTGCTGTCATGCTGGGTACTCTAGTCAATTTCTCTCCGGTCTGTCGTGCATGAGAAATCCCGACTGGCAGCGCAATCAAGCCAGTCGGGATTGCGGCCTGTTCTCGCTCAGTTCAGCGTCTTGAGGTCCGCGCGGGTCACGGCGATGACCAGCAGTCCGCCCAGCGGATGGAAGATCGCCTCGCGGCCCGCATAGCGCAGGGTCACGGCCTGCAATTCGTCACCCAGCAGGTGCTGACCGATGACGCTGGCGGTGGCCACGAAATGCCGGGCGTACATCGGCAGGCGCTGTGCCGCGCCGGGCGCACCCGCGTCGCCGGAGGGCAGCACGATCTGACCCTGAGCGTCTACCACGATCAGGTCTTCCACGTCGCCCCGGCGGCGGTATTCGGCCACCAGCCGTTCCAGCTCGCTGGGTGCATGGTGGGCTGCGGGTTGGGTGGGTTGGGGCTGAACAGGTTCTGGCTGGACAGGTTCGGGCGTGGGGGCCTCGACGGGTGCGGCAGCGGCCTCGGCGGCGCGCAGCAGGCCCTCCACCATCGGGATCAATTCATCGGGGCTGAAGGGCTTGCGCAACACGCCGTTTGCGCCGACCTCACGGGCCTGCCGCCGGATATTGTCATCGACGTTGCCACTCATCAGCACGATGGGCCGTCCATCGAAGCGGGCGTCGCGGCGCAGTTCGGAACACAGGTCCAGACCGCTCATGCCCGGCATGATCACGTCGGCCATCATCAGGTCGAAGTGCGGGTCGCCTGCCAGGGTTTCCAGGGCCTGTTCGGCGCTGATGGCGGAAAACGAATCCAGCGAGTGCCGCTTGAAGGTGATCTCCAGCGCCTTGCGGACGCTGATGCTGTCGTCAACGATAAAAATCTGGGGCATGGGGTTCCTTTGTGGGCCAGGGGGCGGGCAGGGGAGAGGAGGGAGGCTCAGCGCCGAGAGAAAATAGTGCTCACAGAAACCAGTGCCTAGAAAAACCAGTGTTGAAAGCGTTCTCAGTGCAGTCGGGGTGCGGTCTCGTCGAGATCCACGGCGAGTTCCATCAGCAGACGGTTGGTGGGGCCGGTCAGGTCAGCCTGAAGGCCCGGCGGCAGCGACAAGCAGTTGTAGAACCTGAACTGGCCGCCGCCCTGCTCGCTGTGGCGCAGCAGTTCCAGCACGGCGCCCCGGCCTGCGCGGCCAGAGCATTCGGCGTAGGTCAGGCGGCCCGCGCTCATGGTCAGGTGACCGCTGCGCGATGCCTGTCCGGCGGCCCCCACCGTGATCAGCCAGTGGCCGCTGCATTCCAGTTCCGCCGCCCAGTTCAGGAATTCGCTCAGGCTGAACGGTTCGAGCTGGCCCGAGAGCTGGGGCCGGGCATTGGCCCGCAGCGGCAGCGGGTACGCCGCGTCGTCCACGCCCAGTGCCTCCAGCGCCTCGGCCAGCACCTGCGGCCCCGCCGAGTTGGTGGGCAGGTCCGGCGGGTCGTGTTCGCCGTCGCCGATCAGATACAGGGGCAGCCTGCCGGTGTGGATGTCGTCTCTCAGGATGCTGCGAAATTCCAGGCCACTCATGTCGGACATCACGGAGTCGCAGATGATCGCGTCCACCGGGGTCCGCTCCAGTTGGGTCAGGGCATGCAGCGCGCCGTCTGCGTGGATCACGGTGACCCCGGCCAGTTCGGCCAGATGCCCGTACATGGCGGCGCGCGAGGGGTCGTTGAGAACCGTCAGGACCGAGCGCCCGGTCTGGAAGGCGGTCATGCGCCCACTCCGGCGGTTGTGCCCTCAGCCTGGGCCAGTACGCTGCCGATGCGCCGCAGCAGCAGCGCCTCGCCCACCGGTTTGGTGAAGTAGTCGTTTGCGCCCAGCTGCAGGGCCAGCCGTTGATGCTTTTCCCCGGCGCGGGTGGTCATGATCATCAGCGGCAGCGCGGCGGTGGCGGGGCGGGCGCGTACGGCGGACAGCAGCTCGTAGCCGTTCATGCGCGGCATTTCCAGATCGCTGACCACCGCGCCGAAGTCGGGATCGAGTTGCAGCAGGTCCAGCGCTTCCTGGCCGTCGTTGGCAGTGGTCACTGCGTAGCCGCCGCTTTCCAGCATGCGGCCCACCAGACGGCGCACGCTCAGCGAGTCGTCCACCAGCAGGATGCGGGTGCGTATTGCCGCCACGCCGCCGCTGCCCGTGGCTTGCAGGAAGTCCTGCGGGCGGCGGGCCAGACGGCCCAGCCCCGAGGGATCAAGGACTGGAAAGGCGTTGCCAGAGGCCGACAGCGCCGTGCCCGACAGGTATTCCAGCCCGCTGAGCAATCCGCCCAGCGGCGTCACGCTGACTTCCTCGATCTGGCCGAAGTCGTCCACCCGAGCGGCCAGTTCCCCGGTGGGGGTGGCCAGCACCACCAGCCGGAAGGTGTCCTCCTGCGCGCCGCCCTGTGGCTGGCCCCAGATCGCGCGCAGGTCGATGATCGGTGCAGAGCGGCCCTCGAAGGCCAGTTCCGGCCCGGTCTCGCCGTGCTGGACCTCGCCCGCACGGATTTCACGCAGGGCACGCACCGCGCCCACGGCAAAGCCCAGTTCGTGCCCGGCCACCTGCACCGGCAGCACGTCGATGACGCGGCGGGTGACCGGCAGGCGTAGCGTGAAGGTGGTGCCCTCGCCGCGCCGGGTCTTGATCAGCAGTTCGCCGCCCAGTTGCCGCGCGGCGGTGGCCACCACGTCCATGCCCACGCCGCGTCCGGCCACCGTGCTGACGGTTGAAGCGGTAGACAGGCCCGGCAGCAGGATCAGCCGCGCGCGGTCCTCATCCGACATGCGGTCCAGCTCCTGAACCGAGCGCAGCCCTTTTTCCAGCGCGCGGTTGCTGATGGTTTCCAGGTCCAGGCCCTGTCCGTCGTCCTGCACGCTGACTTCCAGGAAGTTCTGATGCTCGGCGGCGCGCAGCCAGACCCGTCCGCGCGCGGGCTTTCCTGCCTCTGCCCGCGACTCGGCAGTGCCGACACCGTGGTGCAGCGCGTTGGTCATCAGGTGCATCAGCGGCTCGCTCAGGCGTTGCAGCACGGCGCTGTCCACCCGCACGTCCTCGCCCTCGCTGATGAACTCGAATCGGGCCTCGTGGTCGCGCGCCCAGCGCCGCAGCCGGAAGGCGGCCTGCGAGAAGGCCACCCGGCTGGTCTGGGTCAGGTCTAGGCGCAGGTGACGCAGCAGCTTGCCCAGCAGCTCGTTGTCGCCCTGGAGGTCTCCCACGTTGTCCGACAGGCGGCGGCGCACCTCCGCGAAGTCGGCGCTCAGCTCGGTGATGCTTCTGGCCAGGATGTTCAGGTCGTTGTAGGTGTCGAATTCCAGCTCGTCGAACTGCTGGGCCGGGTTGGCGGCGAACGGGTTGGCGCTGCCCACGCCGTCCTCGCCCGTGGGAGCGGCACGGTCCGGTGTGGCGCGGACCATGTCGGGGTTCAGGTGACGTTCCTCGAAATCGCGCACGGTGCGCTGGAAGCGGGCCTGCGAGTCCTGCATGGCGCTCTGGAGGTTGTCCAGCCGTCCCAGCGTCTGTCCCAGCCGCGAGCGCACGGTGACCAGTTCGCCCATCTGTTCCAGCAGCGATTCGATCTGCCGGGCCGGAATGCGGATCGAGGCCGTTTCCTGGTTGAGGGCTGGAGCCACGTCCTGGGCAGGTGCGCTGGCCTGATGTGGGGGGGCCTGGGCCGTGGAGGTCGCCGCAACCACAGCAGCGGGCGTGTGTCCACCGGCCAGCGCGGCCATACGGGCGCTGAGGCCCGCCAGATGTGCGTCCAGTCCGCCCGCGCCGCCGCCACCCTCGGCCACGTCCAGAATGCGGTCCATGCCGTTCAGCGCGGCTTCCAGCACCTCGCGCGCGCCGCTGTCCAGCCGGAGCACACCGTCACGCACACCGCCCAGCAGGTCTTCCATGCCGTGGGCGAAGTCGCCCAGACCGGGCAGGCCCACCATGTATGAGCTGCCCTTGACGGTGTGGGCGGCGCGGAACATCACGTCCAGATCGGGGCCGTGTTCCGCCGACGCACCTTCCAGCTCGGCGCGCAGACCGCCCAGGTGTTCGCGCACTTCGGGGGCGAAGTAGGACCAGATCTCGGCGTTCTCGCGCCAGAACTGCCGCAGATCCTGCTCCAGGTTCGAGCCGGTGTCCCCGTCCGCCGGGGTCGCGTCTGATGCAATGAACCCATCGTCATTGACCATCCGGCGCGGGTCGTCGATGGGCCGGGGCTTGAAGGCTTCCGGGTGGCTGCCCAGCAGCGCCAGCAACTGCGCGGCGCCGCCGCCGCGCGCGAAGACCAGTCCCAGGTCGATTTCGCGCTCGCCGCCCACGACGCGCTCCAGGCCCTGACGCAGCAGGGTCTGGGCGTGTGTCAGCAGCGCCAGATAAGCAGTGCGGGCTTCCCCGCTCAGCAGGGGACGGGCTTCCAGCATGCGCTCGGTCAGCCCCGCCATCTTGGACAGTTGCATAAAGCCGTACAGTCCCGCACTGCCGCGCAGTCGGTGGGCCAGCACGCCCAGCTCACCCAGATGTGCGGTGTCGTCCGGTCCCGCCAGGCCCGCTTCTAGCTCGGCCAGCCCAGCGTCCATGCGGCCCAGCACTTCCCCCGCCTCTTGCAAAAAGCTGCTGAGCAGATCGCTGTTCTCGCCCCGCTGTTCGCTGGTGTCCATCTCGCTCTCCTCCGGCATTCTCAACCCCCCCTTCATTTTCAGATCTCCCTGTCTTGCCAGACCACGCTGCGTTGCCCGACCACTCAGGACGGCAGCCGGAAGCGGGTCAGGCTGGCGCTGAGGTTCTGCGCCAGGGTCTGAAGCTGCTCGGCGGCGGCGCGGCCCTGGGTCACCGAGTCCTGCGAGTCGCGGGCGACGGCGGCGATCTGCTCCACCGCGCTGCCCATGTCTTCCACACCCTGCACCTGCGCCCGCTGCGACGCGGCGATGGTCTCGGCCAGCTCGGCGGACTGTTGGGTCAGCGCGCCGATTTCACGCAGACGTTCCCCGGCGGTCCCGGCGACGCGGTAGCCCTGCTCCACTTCGCGGGTGCCGTCTTCCACACTCACGATCACGTCCTGAATCTCGGCCTGCACGTTTTTAATCAGCGTGGCGATGCGCGCCGTGGCCTGCCCGGAGGTGTCGGCCAGCTTGCGCACCTCGTCTGCCACGATGCTGAAGCGTCCGCCCGCTTCCCCTGCGCCCGCCGCCTCAATGCTGGCGTTCAGGGCCAGCAGGTTGGTCTGCCGGGCGATCTGCGAGATGGTGTCCACGATTTCCTGAATTTCCAGCGAGCGGTCGCCCAGACCCTTGATGCGCTTGGCGACGCCCTGCACCTCGCGGCGGATGTTCTGCATGCCGTCCAGCGTGCCGGTCACGGCTTCCTGGCCCTGCTGCGAGGCCAGCAGCGCGGCGCGGGCCGTTTCGGCAGAGTTCTGCGCCTGCTGCGCTACCTCGCGGATGGCCGCCGTCATGTTCTGCACCTGCACGGCCACGCGGGCGGCTTCGGCGGCGGTCAGTTGCGTGCCCTGTCCGATCTGATCGGTGGACAGCAGCAGCGCCTGTGAGCCGCCGGTCACCGAGGTCGACGCCCGCTGCACGTCGCCCAGCACGTCGGCCAGCTCGGCGGTCATCAGGTTGATCGAGTCCACCACGTTGCCCAGCACGTCCTCGGTCACGGTGCCGCGCCGGGTCAGGTCACCCTCGGCAATGTCCATGGTCACGTCCAGGAACTCGGAGATGTGGCCCTGCAACTTGATGGACTCCAGCCGCTCATTCTCGCCGCGCTCGGCGTTGGCGCGCATCTCGCTGGCGGCCAGGTTGAAGGTGGTGCCCAGTTTGCCCAGCTCGTCGCGGGTGTTGACCGCCACCTGCACGTCCAGGTCGCCCTTGGACAGCCGGTTGGCCGCTTCGGTCAGGCGGGCCAGCGGACGGGTGATCGACAGCGCGATCACGAACAGCAGCGTGAACATCAGCAGAGCGCCCATGACCAGCAGTGCGATCAGGTTGCCAACCTCGCCGGTGCGCTGGGCTTCCTTGGCGGTCAGGATGGTTCCCAGGCTCTCGATGCTGTCATTCAGGCCGCCGAACAGGCCGGTGGCGAACGCCGGGACCAGCGCCGTGAGCTGGTCGGGTGTCATGCCGACGCGCTGCGGAAACAGCAGGTTGCTGTTGACGGCCCCGAAAATCCGGTCCGAACTTTCCTTGAGCCGGGCCTGCGCCGCTTGGAGCCTGTCGGTCATCGCGCTGTCCATGTTCTCAGCGCTCTGCGCACTCAGCGCGCGGTCATATCCGGCCAGGATGTTGTCGTTGGCGGTCTTGGCGATGTCGTACCGGAGCTGCGCCTCGGTTCGGATGGTGGGGTTGATCTCAGTGCCGGGTTTTCCAGCCTGCTTGAGCAGCGGAATGGTTCCCGAGGCGATGGCCCCGGAGGTCGGCATGTTCTGGGGCATGATGCTGGTCACCAGATCGACCAGGGCAGCCTCAGCGCGGTTGTCGGTCTGCTTCATGCCGCTCTGGTTGGCGATGTCGGCGAAATACGGGGTAATCACGTTGTTCAGGAGCTTGCTGTATTCCTGCTGCACGCCCACGGCGTCGGCGCTGCCCGCATCCACCTGCCGGTTCAGCGCGCCGAGCGTTTCGCGCATCTGGGTGATCTCGCCCACCAGTTCCACGTAATCGGCCTTGTTCATCATGCTTTCCAGGCTGTCCAGCGCCGCCGTCATGGCTGTGCGCTGGTTGGCGTTGGCGGCCTTTGCTCCCGCCGCACCGTTAAGCACGTTGACCGAGGACAGTCGCAGCAACTGGGTGTTTTGCAGGATGGCGGTCAGCGGGATCAGCATTTCCTGTCCGGCCTGCTGCTGGCGTGCCTGGACGGCCCCGGCATTGACCTGTTTGATCTGGATGCCCAGTACCACCGCAAAGGGCAGGCCCAGCAGCAGACCGGCGGTGGCCAGTTTCAGGCCCACTGGCATGCGGCCCAGCAGCCCGGACTTTACTTTATTGGTCTGGCGGGCGGGGCGCTCAGCCCTGGCAGCGCTGCTGCGGGGGGCGGGGGCAATCAGGCTGGGATCGAGTCGGGCGTTCTGTGACATGTGGGGTCTCCTGGTGGTCTGGCGCAGATATGCGGGGCTGGAAGGCGGTGGTCAGGGCCGGGAAGGCCGGGAAGGAAACGCGGAGGTGGAGGCTGGAAATCAGCCCGGCAGGCGGAAGCGGGTCAGGCTGCCGCTGAGGCGCTGGGCGAGTTCCTGGAGCTGCTCGGCCACCTCACGGCCTGTCTCGGCAGAGCGCTGCGAGGCCCTTGCCACGTCGGCGATCTGGGTGACCGCGCTGCTCATGCCCTGCACGTCCCGCAATTGATCGCGCGCGGCGTCCGAGATGTTGCTGGCGAAGTGCGCCGTGACCCCGGCCAGGTCAGCCATCTCGCGCAGGGCCTCACCGGCCTGTCCGGCCACCGTGTACCCCTGCTCGACCTGCTCACTGTTGACCTGCATGTTCTGGGCCACGCCGCGCACATCGCTCTGCACCTCGGCGATCAGGCTGGCCATGCGGGCGGCAGCCACGGTGGACAGGTCGGCCAGTTCACGGATTTCCTCGGCCACCACTGCGAAGCGTTTTCCGCCCTCGCCTGCGCCCGCCGCCTCGATGCTGGCGTGCAGGGACAGCAGGTTGACCTGCGAGGCGATGTGGCCAATTGAGTCCACGATTTCCTCGATCTGCTTAGAACGCTGGCTCAGCGACTGCACCCGCACGGACACGTCCTGCGAGGATTCACGGATGGCCTCCATGCCCTGCAAGGTACTGATGACGGCCTGCTGACCGGTCTGCGAGGCGCTCAGGGCGCGCTGCGCCGAATCTGCGGACGCCTGCGCGATGGCCGACATCTGCCGGATGGCTACGGTCATATCGTTGGCCTGCTGGGTCACACGCCCGGTTTCCTCGGTGGTGATCAGCGTGCCTGCCCGGATCTGCTCGGTGGAGTCCAGCATGGCCTGCGAGCCGCCGGTGACCGAGGTAGAGGCGCGCTGCACGTCACCCAGCACGGACGCCAGTTCCTCGGTCATCAGGTTGATCGAGTCCACCACGTTGCCCAGCACGTCTTCGCTGACACGTCCGCGCTGCGTCAGGTCGCCGTCGGCGATCTTCATGGTCACGTCCAGAAACTCCGCGACGTTCGCCTGGAGGCGCTGGGCATCCTGACGTTCGGTTTCGGTCTTCTCCTGGTTGACGCGCAGTTTGGCCGTTGCGGCGTTGAACGCCTGGCCCACCACGCCCAGCTCGTCGCGGGTGTTCACGGGCACGGAGACGCCCAGATCGCCCCCCTCCAGCGCGCGGGCCGAATCGGCCAGGCGGCGCAGGGGGCCGGTGATGGCGCGGGCCACGGCCAGCAGCAGCAGCCCGGCCAGCAGCGTGATCAGGCCCACGGCCAGCAGCTCCTGAATCAGGGCGCGGCGCTCCAGCGATGCGCGGTTGGCCAGCAACCGCGTGACTTCCTGATTGCCGCTCTTGACGGCTTTGGCCACCTGGGCGACTGCCGAGTCCAGTGCCGTCAGGTTGGCGCGGCCCTCCACCGCGTTACTCAGGTCCACACTTGCGGCGGTGGAGATAATCTGCCGCATGTTTTCAAGGTTGCGGGTGGCGTCCCCCAGCGTCAGGACCAGACTGGCGTTCAGGGCCTCGGCACGCCTGACCGCAACGAACGCGTCGTCGAGCGCCACACCTGCGCGGTTGGCCTCATTGCGGTACAGCGGTGCCAGCACATCCACCAGCGCCGGCTGATTCTTGACGAGTTCCAGCGACTGGGCCAGGGCCGCCAGACTGCTCAGCCGCGCCAGCACCCTGGGCAGGGTGATCAGGGCGGTCTGGGTGGCATAGTTTGAAACTTCGCTGGGATCGAGGGCCAGCGTGGATTCTTCCAGCACGGCGTCCAGGGTGGGCAGCATCTGCTCCAGATTGAACTGCTGGTAGGTAATGGTTCGGAAGAGGCCCCCCTGATCGGAACGGCTCTGTTGCAAGACCTTCCACTCCCTGGTCAGCCGTTCGGTCGCCGCCTGGCTGGCGCTCAGGCCCTGGGCGGCCATGGCGTTTTGCAAGGCCAGCAGGGTCTGGTCGACCTTCTCGGCTGCTACCTTTGCCGTCGAGCCGTATCCCCGCGTCTGGGCACGTACATACTCTGACATCGAGTTTTGAACCTGGACGTAGGGATCAATCAGGCTGGTTCCGGCCAGCTTGCGTTCGATGGAGCGGATGTCCTGCTGGTGGCCACTGACAGTCAGATACAGCAGGACCGTGATCGGTAGCGCGAACAGACCTGCGGTGATGGCCAGCTTCTGACCCACCCCGATGCGGCCCAGCAGCGTGCTGCTGGCAGCCTTGGGGGCGGTCTCCATCATGGCGGGCATGCGGCGTGCCTTGGTGATCAGGCTGGGGTCCAGGCGGGCGTTTTGCGACATCGGGTGACTCCTTGAAAGGGGCGGGTCCAGCGGAGCTGTGGAAAATGAGACGGGGCCAGAATCGGTCTGCGCTTCAGAGCGCCGGTCTCAGGCGGTCTGGAGGCGTCCGGCGATGGCCACGGTCAATGCGTTCAGGCTCAGCAGCGCGGCGAGGTGGTCTCCCAGTTGGGCGCTTTGCAGCAGGGTCTGTGGAGCGGACGACTGGGCAGCAGACGACTGGGCGGCGGGCAGCTCGGCGCTTACGTTTCCGATGACCTCGTCGATGGGCAGCAGCAGGCTCTCGCCTGCGTGTTCGCACAGCAGGCCCAGGCGGGTGCCGTCCGGCTGCAGGGCTGCCTCGTCCATGCCGCCCAGCAGGTGGCCCAGTAGCGTGGGCAGATTGACCACCGGCACGGCCCGTCCCTGTGCGCCCATCAGACCCAGCAGGCTGCCGCCACTGGCCGGAAGCGGCGAGAGCTGGCCCAGCGGAATGACCTGCCGCGTCTGCCGGGT
Organism: Deinococcus sp. AJ005; assembly: GCF_009017495.1. Lineage (NCBI taxonomy): Bacteria > Thermotogati > Deinococcota > Deinococci > Deinococcales > Deinococcaceae > Deinococcus > Deinococcus sp. AJ005. The sequence goes on from NZ_CP044989.1 coordinate 144,177, forward strand.
GGGCAGCGCCAGCAGGCGTGCGCCACTGCGGAACAGCAGGTAGGTTTCAGACGCTGGGTATGAACTTGCGGCGCTGGAAGCTACTGGACTGGGGTTCACTGGACTGGGAGTCATGGCGCTCAGACGTGCCGGGCGATCAGGCTCAGGAGCTGCTCGGGGGTGTACGGCTTGATCAGGTAATCGACGGCGCCCTGCCGCATGCCCCACTTGACGTCTGTCTCTGCACCCTTGCTGCTTACGAAGACCACTTTCATGCCCTCGGCGGCGGGCAGTTTCTTCAGGGCGCGCAGGGTTTCGTAGCCGTTGCGTTCGGGCATCACCACGTCCAGCAGCGCCAGTTGTGGGCGCTCGGATTCCACGGCGGCCTCGACCCCCTTGGAGTCGGTCAGGGTGACGCAGTCGTGCGCGGTGCCCTTGAGGGCCTCGGTCATGAAGCGGATATCGGAGGGGGAGTCGTCGACGATCAGGATTTTTGCCATGTGGTGACCTTCCTTTGTGGGCCGCAGTGCGGCGCTGCTGGGTGCGTTTGCCCGTGAACGGGTCTGGGGTGGGTGGTCTGAACGCTGAGGAACGTATGCGGTTCCAGCCTTAGATTTCGCCCATTGCCCGAAACGATATGCACGCCGCCTACACAGAACTCTTACAGAGGTCTCATCTGAAAAAGACCGCTGAAATCGGTATGAACTACCTCACATTCACTAAAATGGTTTGTGATGATTTATTCTTTATCAACAGTTATGCACGTTGTCTGCATACCGAGACCCATAATGTCCGCGCGCGTCCAGAATTGACGCGCACGTAAATTCTGGCCTATGCTGGGGGTGTCCGCTGTCCCATGCAATCTGTCCTGATCCCCCCATTCCCGGAGGTAGAAAGTGGCCCTGAAAACGTTGTTCGACCTGAGTGGCAAGACCGCCCTGATCACCGGAGGCTCGCGCGGACTGGGCCTGCAAATTGCCGAGGCGCTGGGCGAGTACGGCGCAACCGTGGTCCTGACCGCCCGCAAACAGAATGAGCTGGACGAGGCCAAAACCCACCTGGAAGGCATGGGCATCACGGCGCACGTCTACGCCAACGATCTGGGCAATTTCGAGAGCATTGATTCCACTGTGGAGAAGATCGTTTCCGAAGTCGGGAGCATCGATATTCTGATCAACAATGCCGGGGCCACCTGGGGCGCGCCCACCGCCGAACACCCGCTGGACGCGTGGCTCAAGGTCATGAACGTCAATGTCAACGGCACTTTTCTGATCACCCAGAGCGTGCTGAACCGCTGCATGCTGCCGGCGGGCGCCGGGCGCATCGTGAATGTCGCCAGCGTCGCGGGCCTTCAAGGCAACGATCCGCGCATGGCCGCCACCCTGGCCTACAACACGTCCAAGGGCGCACTGGTCAACTTTACCCGCGCGCTGGCCGCCGAGATGGCCGACAAGGGCATCACCGTCAACAGCATCTGCCCCGGCTACTTTCCCACCAAGATGACCAAGGGGACACTGGCCTACGGTGAGCAAGCCATTCTGGAATCCACTCCGATGCACCGTCTGGGCGGCGCGGAGGACCTCAAGGGGCTGGCCCTATTGCTGTCCAGCGACGCCAGCGGCTTCATGACCGGACAGAACATCGCCGTGGACGGCGGAGCCACCGTCGTATGAAGCCCGGCGAGCTGGCCTCACATGTCGGAAAGGAAGTGGCCCTATCGGAATGGATTTTGGTGGATCAGGCGCGTATCGACGCCTTTGCCGACGCCACCGGGGACCATCAGTTCATCCATGTAGACCCGGAAAAAGCTGCCGCCGGGCCCTTCGGCACCACCATCGCCCACGGCTTCCTGACCCTCTCGCTGCTGGCTGGGGAGTTCATGAACCACGGCGGCTCGGTGCAGATCGAGGGCGCGCAGATGACTGTCAATTACGGCCTGAACCGCGTGCGCTTCGTCTCGCCCGTCAAGGTGAACAGCCGTCTGCGCAACCACGCCGTGCTGCAAAGTGCAGATCAGGGCGCAGGTTATATGCAGATCACGGTGCTGAACACCATTGAAATTGAGGGCGAGGAGAGGCCAGCGGCGACGGCGGAAAGTGTGTTCCGGGTTTATCTGTGAATTTGAAATATGTCGTTGGAGACGCTACAAAGCCGGAGGGCGCGGGTCCGCGGATTCTGGTTCACGTCTGCAACGACATAGGGGTCTGGGGACGGGGATTTGTCCTGGCCCTGTCAAAAAGATACAAGCAGCCGGAAGCGGCCTTTAAGGACTGGGCAGCGGGCAAAAGTGATCAACCCTACGAACTGGGGCGCGTGCAGTTTGTGGATGTGGGCGGTGATCTGCACGTCGCTAATCTGATCGGCCAGCATGATATCGCCCGCAAGAATCGCCTCACAGACTTGCCGCCTGTGCGCTATGAGGCGATTCGGGAAGGTCTGGCCCGCGTTAAGCAGAATGCCCAAAGCTTGGGCGCGAGCGTTCATATGCCCCGTATCGGCGCAGGTGTGGCGGGCGGCGATTGGTCAGTTATTGAATCAATTGTCCGCGAAGAATTGACCGCTCATGGCATCTCAGCAACAGTTTATGACCTGACTGAATCGACTTCTCACCAGGAGGAACCCCTATGACCGTATTCGACGTAACTGACCGCTCCCGTGACCTGCGCCAGCGCTTGCTGGCCTTCATGGACGAACACATCTACCCCAACGATGCCGAGGCCGCCCGTCAGGTCAATGAGGGCAACCGCTGGGAACACCTGCCGCTGATCGACGAGTTGAAGCCCAAGGCGCGCGAGGCCGGACTGTGGAACCTGTTCCTGCCGACGGCCAGTGACCCGGACGGCACCTTTGGCCCCGGCCTGAGCAATCTGGAATACGCCCCGCTGTGTGAGGTCATGGGCCGCGTGTGGTGGGCACCGGAGGTCTTCAACTGCGCCGCGCCCGACACCGGCAACATGGAAGTGCTGGCCCGCTACGGCACCCCCGAGCAGCAGGAGCAGTGGCTGATCCCCCTGCTGAACGGCGAGATTCGCAGCGCCTTTTCCATGACCGAGCCGGATGTGGCGAGCAGCGACGCCACCAACATCGAATCCAGCATCACGCGCGATGGCGAAGACTATGTGATCAACGGCGAGAAGTGGTGGACGAGTGGCGCGGGCGATCCCCGTTGCGCCGTCAGCATCTTCATGGGCAAGACGGACCCCAATGCCGAGCGTCACCTCCAGCAGAGCATGATCCTGGTGCCGATGGACGCGCCCGGCGTGACCAAAGAGCGCATGCTGACCGTGTTTGGCTACGACGACGCGCCGCACGGTCACGCGCAGATGACCTTCAAGGACGTGCGCGTGCCTGTGTCCGCCATGCTGCTGGGCGAGGGCCGGGGCTTTGAAATCGCGCAGGGCCGCCTGGGGCCGGGCCGCATTCACCACTGCATGCGCCTGATCGGGCAGGCCGAGCGCGCGCTGGAACTGATGGTGGCGCGGGCGTCCAGCCGCGTGGCCTTCGGCAAACCGCTCTCGGCGCACCAGCATGTGCGGGAGCTGATCGCGCTAAGTCGCATGGAAATCGATCAGGCCCGCCTGCTGACCATGAACGCCGCGCACATGATGGACACCGTGGGCAACAAGGAAGCGCGCGGGCAGATCGCGGCCATCAAGGTGGTTGCGCCCAACATGGCGTTGGCCGTGATCGACCGCGCCATTCAGGTCTTCGGCGGCGCGGGCGTCAGCCAGGACACCCCGCTGGCGATGATGTACGCCCAGGCCCGCACCCTGCGCCTGGCCGACGGCCCCGACATCGTCCACATTGGCACCGTGGCGAAGGAGGAAATGCGCCGTCAGGGTGAGGCGGCACGCGGACGCGAGAGCGTGTTCTCGGCGTCCAAGTAGGATGAACTGAGAATGACTGACGACAGGCCGCCCGAACGTGTTTTTTCTGGCACCATGTCCACCCGTGGCCGTGTGACTGTGCCAAAAGCGCTGCGGGAAGAAATGCGGCTCAGGCCGGGCTGTCGGCTTGTCTTCGTGACCCGTGACGGGGAAGTTAAAATCCGACTTGAGGACGGGGAGCAGCGGAGCGAATGAGCGAAGTTCTACCCCAGTTTCCCTACTACGCAGACCCGGTTGGTGATGGGCGGATTGTGCAGCAGGACATCGTTTGTGATGTTTGCGAGAAGCCGAGGAATTGGGCGTACGTCGGCAGTCTTTATGTACCCGGTGGAAAGCCCGAATTTCTTTGCCCCTGGTGCGTGGCGGATGGTTCGGCAGCAGCCAAATTTCAAGGCGGTTTTCAGGACGCCGACTTTTCCGAGAATGCCAGCGCCGAAAGCGTGGCAGCAGTCATGCGGCAGACTCCGCGTGTCGTGATCTGGAACCCCATTTTCTGGCCTGATCACTGTGACGAATGTTGTACGTATTTTGGCGAATTTATTCCATCCGAGCAGCCTGAACTAGCTCTGAGAACTGATGTGCTGGCCGAAGCGCAGGCCATTGCTCGCGGAATCTCCGAAAAATGGGGAGCCGAGGACGTGTTGGACTGTGGTGAGCGTGGCTCAATCACTCTGCATCTTTTTCAATGTCGTCAGTGCGGAACCCACAAACTCTCACCAGATGGAACCTGAATCAAGGAGTAATCCCACATGGAACTTAAAAACAAGATCGTCGTCATCACCGGCTCCGCCTCGGGCATCGGCCTCGCCCTTGCCACCCGCTTTGTTCAGGAAGGCGCAACCGTGATCGCCTCTGACCGGAATGCGGAAATAGGCGCACAGAAAGCGCAGGAGATCGGCGCGCGTTTCGTGGCCGCCGATGTGGGGCAGGAAGCGGACATCAAAGCGTTGATCGACGACGTGCTGGGCAAGGAAGGCCAGATTGACCTGTTCTGCTCCAACGCCGGAATTGCGGTGGGTGAGGGGCCGGAGACGCCCGACAAGGTGTGGGACCTGATCCACCGCGTCAACGTGATGTCCCACGTCTGGGCCGCCCGCCACCTGCTGCCGCACATGCTGGAGCGCGGCGAGGGCTACCTGCTGAACACCGCGTCGGCGGCGGGCCTGCTCACCGAACTGCACTCCGCGCCCTACGCCGTGACCAAGCACGCCGCGCTGGCCTTTGCCGAGTGGCTGGCCATCACCTACGGGGACCGGGGCATCAAGGTGGCCTGCCTGTGCCCCGAGGGCGTCTGGACGCCCATGATCCAGAACGCGCCGATCCTGCAACAGACCGCCGTGACCACCGACGTGCTGGTGGAAGCCACCCTGAAAGTCTTGCAGGCCGACGGCTTTCTCATCACCACGCATGAAACCACCCTCAAGTCCTTCCAGAACAAGGCGGGCAATTACGGCGAGTGGCTCAGCAAGATGCGCCACCTGCGCAAGAAGGCGATGGCGCTGCTCTCAGGTGAACCGGCATTTAAGGAGGGCGACGCCCCGCGCACCGAGGGTCATCCTTGACCCGTCCCGAAACATCATCGGTCAGGCCGGGTGAGGAGCTGCCGCTGGATACGCTACGCAATGTCTTGCGCGGCAAGGTCAGGGGCGATCTGGGCGCGCTGGAAGTCACGCAATTCCCTGGCGGCTTTTCCAATCTGACCTATCTGCTGAAGCTGGGAGAGGTGGAATACGTCCTGCGCCGCGCGCCGCTGGGGCCAGTGGCAAAGGGCGCACACGACATGGCCCGCGAGTTTTACCTGCTCGAAAAAATCCATCCCGCTTTCGCCGTCGCCCCCGAACCGCTCTTTCTGGTCGAGGATGTGGAGGTCATGGGTTCGCCCTTTTATCTGATGGAACGGCGGCGCGGGCTGGTGGTGCGGACGAAAATGCCGCCCGAATATGCCGGAATGCCCGACGCTCCCCGGCAGATGTCGGAGGCGGTGGCCGACACGCTGGCCCGCCTGCATGCGGTGGATATCGATGTGGCGGGCCTGCGTTCCATCGGCAAGCCGGAAGGTTTCAATGCCCGGCAGGTGGGCGGCTGGGCCGGACGCTGGCGACGGGCGCGGGAGTTGCTGAAAGATTCGGGAGACCTGCCACCACCCGCTGAACTGCGCGACGAATTGGTGATCGCGTGGCTGGAAGCGCACACGCCTGAAGAGTCTGCGCACACGCTGGTCCACAACGATTTCAAGCTGGACAACCTGATGCTGGACCCAGCGGACCCCTCACGCGTGGTGGCGCTGCTGGACTGGGAAATGACCACCGTGGGCGATCCGCTGGTGGACTTGGGGTTAACGCTGACGTACTGGACCATGCCCGAACAGCCGGGCCGCGACATCAACGAGATCGGGGCTAATTTTCCCGGCTTCCTGAGCCGCGAGGAATTCATCGCTCGCTACGCCCAGCAATCTGCCCGTCATGTGACGAGCAACGTGATTCGCTGGTACGAGGTGCTGGGACATTTCAAGCTGGCGGTGATCGTCATCCAGATTTTCGCCCGATACCGCCTTGGGCAGACTACGGACCCGCGTTTTGCTCCCCTGGCTGAACAGGCACAGTGGCTGATTGGGGAGGCATGGCGCAGAATCTCGGTGGATTCGGTGGGAGATGGGGGAGAGGTTTCCCTGTATTCAGAAGTGACTGGCCATGAGTGAACTGATCCTGATTCGCCATGGGCAGGCGACGCCGTTCGAGAAGGAGACGGACCGCCTTTCCGAACTGGGCGAGCAGCAGGCCCGTGCGGTGGGGCTGGCGCTGACCCGGGAGGAAGTGACGCCGACGCACGTTGTTCACGGCCCGCTGGTCAGGCAGCGGCGGACAGCGGAGATTGCTGCCGGGGCCGCCCACTTTTCTGACCCTGATTCACCCCGGTCCTGGCCCAATGCGGCAGAAGATCCCCGTCTGGCCGAGTACGATGGTGACGGTCTGATCCATCATCTCGCGCCGCTGCTGGCCGCGCAGGATGAGGGGTTTGCCACCTCCGTTCAGCGCTTCCAGGAACGCCGGGACGCCCCGGACCGCAACCGCGCCTTTCAACCCATGCTCGAAGAACTGGCGGAGGCGTGGCAGGAAAGAAGGGTCACGCACGCCGATGTCGAGGATTGGGCGGCCTTCCGTTCACGGGTTCACGCTGTACTGGCAGACCTGACGCGCCTCCCCTCCGGTTCCACTGTGCTGGCCTTCACCAGCGGCGGGGTGATCGGCCTGATGGTGGCTTTGAGCCTGGACGCCCCGGACGCGGCAGCCCTGAAGCTGAACTGGCGCGTCCGCAACGGCAGCTTCACCCGCTTCACGTTCGGCAACGGACGCCTGAGCCTGGATTCCTTCAACGAGGTGGCGCATCTGCCGCCGGACCTCAGAAGCTGGCGGTAGGGCGGTTAATCCAGCAGACGCATGAACGCTGTGAATGTCCCCAGCGCGTGTGGGTGGGCCTGGAACAGCACCTCCGGGTGCCACTGCACGCCGATCACGCCGTCACCTTCCACCGCCTCGATGATGCCGTCGGGGGCCAGAGCGGCGACGGTCAGCGTGGGCGCAACCGTATCAATCGCCTGATGGTGCGAGGAATTGAGTGCTGCCCGCTCCCCATGTGTCTGCGCCAGCCGACTGCCCGGCGTAAATGTCACTTCGTGGCCCAGCGTATCGGCATGCACGCGCTGGGCATGATCGGCCCAGGCTCCCGGCACGTCGGGCAGATGCTGATGCAGCGTCCCGCCTTCCAGCACGTTGATCATCTGAATGCCCCGGCAGATGCCCAGCACGGGTTTGCCCAGGCTGCGGGCCGCGCGGTACAGCGCCGTTTCAAAGGCGTCACGCATTTCGTCCACCTCGCCCAGACCGCGCCGGGGCTGCTGTCCGAAGTGCCGGGGATGCACGTCCACACCGCCGCTGAGCAGCACGGCGTCCATCTGCGCGGCATAATCTGCGGCCAGTTCAGGCAGGTTCGGCAGCAGGACGGGGAGGCCGCCCACCGCCTCTACCGCTGCGGCATATTGCCGGGCCAGACCGCTGTGGCTGCGTGGTGCGGCGTCCGAAATGTGCGAGGTGGTCAGGCCGATCAGGGGACGTGCAGGCATATCCAGAGCATAGGGGTTGGGCGGCAGTGCTGGTGAGACGAGGCCTGGTTTTCTGGTTTGCCTGCTGAAGTTATTCCGAAGCGAATACCCACCGGTCCACAATGGGCTGGAGTTCGCTTTCGCTGTGTTGTTCCAGCGTATAGTCTGAATTCTCAAGCATTCCTCACATCCCTCCACCTATACGAAGAGCGTCTTCCGAACTGGCGCTCAAGGAGATCAAAATGAAAAAACTGCTCATGCTGGCCCTCGGCCTCTCGCTCGCCTCGGCCTCCGCTGCTCCGGTCACGCTGACCTACTGGCAATACGACTATGCCAGCAAGGTCAGCACCATGAACGATCTGATCAAGAAATTTGAGGCCGCCAACCCCGACATCAAGATCAAGCAGGAAACCTTCCCTTACGACGCCTACAGCCAGAAGGTCGCCTCCAGCGTTCCCGCCGGGCAGGGACCGGACGTGGTCAACCTGTATTACGGCTGGCTGCCCCAGTATGTGGACGCGGGCTACCTCCAGCCACTTCCCACCAAGGACTTTCCCATCGCCAAGATCGAGAGCGATTTCGTGCCGATGGTGCAGACCAGCAAGATCGGGGGCAAGTACTACACCCTGCCGACCTCAGTGCGGACGCTGGCAGTGTTTTACAACAAAGACCTCTTTAAGGCGGCCCGCATCACGCCGCCCCGGACCTGGGAGGACTTTATTGCCGCCGGGGAAAAGATCGCCAAGGGCGCGCCGCCGCGCTTTACCACGCTGGGCTTCGGCATCCAGCCCGACGGGCAGGATTACCACATGGTCCGTGAAGTGCTGGTGCGTCAGTTCGGCGGCCAGCCCTACAGCAAGGACGGCAAGACCGCCACCTATGACAATGCGGCGGGTGCCAAGGCCATGACCTTCTACACGGAACTGGCCACCAAATACAAACTGGGCGTGCCCAACTTCTTCCCCGGCAACAACAGCTACCGCGACGCCTTCATTGCGGGCAAGGTGGGCATGATCATCGACGGCTCGTTCGCCGTCGGTACCATCAAGAGCGGAGCCAAGTTCGACTGGGGCGTCATCCCGATGCCCGTGTTCAAGGCCAACCCGGAGGTTCGGAGCAATTTCGGTTCGTACTGGGTCAACGGCATCACCAAGAACGCCAAGGGTGACAAGCTCGACGCATCGGTGAAGTTCCTGAAATTCCTGACCAGCGAGCAGACCCAGCGCACCTGGCTGGAAAATGTGGGGGAAATTCCGGCCAGCCGCAAGCTCTCAGGTGATCCGGCCCTGCGCAAGGACCCGGTGTTCGGGGCTTTCGTGGGATCGTTGCCCTTTGCGCATTCCACCCTGTTCGTGGATGAGGCCGGACAGCGCAAAGCCTGGGTGGACGCCATCAACATGGTGCTGCTGAAGGGAGCCAAGCCCGCCGACGCCATCAAGCAGGCTGCTACCGACGAGCAGAAGATCCTGAACGGCTACTACAAGTAAACCCCAATTTTGAGTCGTGCCGCCCCTGTCAATGCTGGGGCGGCGCTTTACTTGCTCCGCTTCAGTTCGGTCAGGGTGGTGGCGTGCCGCAGCGCCCGCTCATAGGCCTGTGGGTTACTGAACCCGGAGCCGGGCGGGGCCTGTGGAAAGTCACGGAGTGAGGCAAGCCGCAGCTCACGCGGCCCGATGGTGGGGGTGAGGTTGGCTGCCTGACATACCTTCCACAATTGCAGTCTCACATCGTCGGCATTCTTGAAGGAGAAGACACGTTGAGCCTTTTGCGGGGCATGGAGAGGTCCGCCTGCGCGGGAGAGCAGGGGCTTAAGGGCAGCGAGGCTTTCAGCACGCAGCGCCGTGATGGTACGGGCGCGCATCAGCTCGGCGCGGCTGAAATCCAGAGCGCTCCAGCGCAGGGCCAGCAACTCGGTCAACTGGAAAGCCTGCTGGTAGATCAGTGTCAGGGCCGCGAACAGTTCCTCGTCTGTGCCTCCGGCCTCGGCCAACAGGCGCTGAATATCGGCGGTGCTGGGCAGCGGTGCCTGGCTGTGTTCCGGTGGGGGCAGGGGGCAGCCATGCGCCGGATTGTTGTCCATGACTCCCAGATCGATCAGGGCATCGTAGAGCTGTTTTAAGGTGGCGTAGCGGGCGCGGATGGTGTTGGCCCGCGCCTCGCCGCCCGTCTGGATCTGCCGCAGAGGCGTCTGAAGCCAGTCGTGAAAGTCTGCGGGTGGTAACAGCAGGTTCATTTCCTGCGTCTGTGCCGCCTCGAAGATGGGACGCAGATTGGCCCTCAACTGAGGAATAGGACGGTGTAATTCCTCCCGCAACATTCCGATGATCTGTTCCAGATTGAAGGTGTGAAATGCCTGTTCAAGTTTCGTGGCACGTTCGTCGGCTGGGTCAACCATTCATTTCCTCCCCTTGGTTATCGGATGATATATGTAAAGGTTCTCTATTGCAAGGACTTGAATTGCCGTGCTTCGGCGTCTGCACCCGCATTTATGTGTGTTTCAGAATCTGAATTTCGAATCTAATGGTGTCTTTCTACGCTTGAGCAGTTGCCTGCGCTTGGCTACGGCATAAATCGAGCGACGCTTTGATAGGGTTTCACTAATTCTTCCCCTTAGTTTGGATTTAGTTGGAAGGTGCCATTAGATCGTATACTGTCCGATAAAAATCTTATCTCTGTTCAGGTCTTGTCATCAGACTGGCATTAGACCTCAACGTGGGTTAATTTAACTTGACGTTCCGTCAATTTTGACTTACGCTCCGATCATGTCCGTCACTGCGAGCGTGCTGCAAACCTTTGTTCAGCAACGGCGCAAAGAAGCTGGACTGGGACCCACTGAACTGGCGCGGCGGGCCGAGATCACGCGTCAGGCGCTACACAATATTGAAGCAGGAACCTCGGCTCCCAGTGCCGTGGTCGCCTTCCGGCTGGCGCAGGCGCTGTCCTGCCGGGTCGACGACTTGTTTTGCCTGCCTCCCAGGACAATTCAGGCACGCCTGATCGGCACTGCGCCCTTAGGGAGCCGGGTGCAACTGGCACGGGTGGGGGAGAGCCTGCTGGCCTTCCCGCTGCAAGGTTCTGCCGGGCTGACCCACCGGGCCGATGGCATGTTCGCCGAACGCGAAGTGGAACAGGTCCAGGTGGAGCTGAGCGGCAATCTGGACCTGCCTGCGCGCTCTGCTGTTCTGATGGGCTGCGATCCGTCACTCGACCTGCTGGCCGCGCATACCGAACAGACTGCGCCAGACCTGCGGGTGATCACGCGCCCAGCCTCCAGTGGGGCGGCACTGACCGAGTTGGCCGCTGGAAACGCCCATCTGGCAGGCATCCACCTGTGGGATGCCAAGAGCGGAGAATCCAACCTGCCCTTCGTGCGACGATTGATATTCGGTGGTCCGGTCCATGTCATCGCGCTGTGGACCTGGGAACAGGGTTTGCTGACGGCGGCAGGCAATCCCAGAGGGATTCAGGGGGTGGAAGACCTGCGCGGCGGGAACCTGCGCCTGATCAACCGCGATCCCGGCGCAGGCAGCCGACTGATGCTGGACGGCTGGCTGGACGCAGCGAATTTCAGTGTGTCCGGGCGTCAGGCGTTGCCTGGTTATCAGGACGAGGTGGATTCTCCAATGGAGGCTGCCCGGCGGGTTCAGGCGGGGGCAGCGGACGTGGCCCCCGGCCCCCGCGTGGCCGCGCAGGCGCTGGGACTGCATTTCGTACCGCTGCAACACGAACACTTCGATCTAATCGTCCCCGAAGAACATCTGAGCCATCCGGCCATCAGGGCGCTCCTGCACACCGCCCGCAGCCCCGCCTTCCTGCTCGAACTGGCCGCACTGGGCGGTTATGACGCGGCGCAGGTGGGCCAAACGCGCGGCATCATCGCATGACTTTCACTCCATTCATTCCAGTTCACCTGAGGTTCACGATGAAAACGAGACTCCTGATCTCCACCCTCCTCCTGAGCCTGGGCAGCGCCAGCGCGGCCAGCCTGACCGTCTTCGCCGCCGCCTCTCTGACCGACGCCTTCGCCGAGATCGGTAAAGCCTTCGACGCGAAAACCGGGAATACCACCACCTTCCAGTTCGCCGGATCACAGGCGTTGAGGACGCAACTGGACAACGGCGCACGGGCCGACGTGTACGCCAGCGCCAACAACGCGCAGTTCGACCCGCTGGTCAAATCCGGTCTGGTCACGGGCGGTCAGCCGTTCCTGAGCAACCGGCTGGCCGTGATCGCGCCGAAGAACAATGCAAAAGTGCAGACGCTGTTGGACCTGAGCAAACCGGGCATCAAACTGGTCATTGCCGATAAGGCCGTTCCCGTCGGCGATTACACCCGCCGCATGATCAGCGCCATCGACAAGTCAGGCGCATACGGCAAGGACTTCTCGGGGCTGTTTCTGAAAAACGTGGTCAGCGAGGAACCCAACGTGCGTCAGGTGGCTCTGAAGGTGCAACTGGGCGAGGCAGACGCCGCCGTGGTCTACAGCTCGGACGTGACGCCCGCCCTGCGCCCCAGCGTGCGGGTGATCACGCTGCCCACCCGCTTTAACCAGAGCGCCAGTTACCCCATCGGTACGCTTAAAAATTCCGCCAGCCCCGAGGCCGCCCAGGCATTCGTGAAGTTCGTGCTGTCGGGCGAGGGGCAGACCATCCTGAAGAAGTGGGGCTTTCTCAAGCCTCAGCAGTAGCCGTTGCCCCGCATTTCTCAGTTTCAAATCTACCCACGGAGACCCATGCGATTCAGCACACGCCAGACCTTCAGACATCATGACCACAGTGGAAGGGCGGACTTGCCTGTCTGCACCACAGGGAATGTGCGCTGACCAGTCGGCCCACCATTCCTGAACGCAGGCCCGTTCGTCCGCGCACCCGGTCCGGTCTGCGCGGCGTCCCCGCCCTTCCACTGGCGCTGAGCGCGCTGCTGGTGCTGTTTCTGGTGCTGCCGGTGCTGGCGCTGCTGCTGCGCGGCCTGAACGCCCAGTTCTTTCCCACGCTGCTGGGGCCAGTGGTGCTGGACGCCCTGCGGATCAGCCTGCTGACCACCGCCTGCACGATGGTCCTGACCGTGCTGCTGGGCACTCCGGTGGCGTGGCTGCTGGCCCGCTACGATTTTCCTGGCAAGACCGCGCTGGACACGTTGCTGGACCTGCCCATCGTGCTGCCGCCGGTGGTGGCGGGGGTGGGCCTGCTGCTGGCCTTCGGGCGCAACGGCCTGCTGGGTGCGCCGCTGGAACTGGCGGGCATCAGCGTGGCCTTCTCGTTCGCGGCGGTGGTCATGGCGCAACTGTTCGTGGCTGCCCCCTTTTACCTGCGGACCGCCAAGGCCGGCTTCATGGCGGTGGACCGCGACGTGGAAGACGCCGCCCGCACCGATGGCGCAGACCGCTGGACGGTCTTCCAGTACATCACCTGGCCGCTGGCCTCCGCGTTCCTGCTGGAAGGACTGGTGCTGACCTGGGCGCGGGCGCTGGGCGAATTCGGGGCCACCATCCTGTTTGCTGGGTCACTCCAGGGCAAGACGCGGACCATTACCCTGGCCATCTATTCCGCGCTGGAATCCGATCTCGCCCCGGCGCTGGTGCTGTCGGCGGTGATGGTGCTGCTGGCCTTCACGGTGCTGGCGGTGGTGCGGAGGCTGGGCAGCGCCCATACCCCGCGCTAAAAAACGCCAGAAAACCAAAAAACACCAGAAAAGATGGTGAATTTCCCGTGAACCCCGCCCACTAACTGGCACGGTGCTTGCCCTCCTGTCCCAGCGGCGTGTGAGACAATGCCCGGACCACCGCCAGATTCCCCATTTCTCCTTTACACCGAGGTTTTTGATGATCGATGAATTTGCTGTCCATGAACTGCTGACCCCCGACGAACGACTGGTGCGCGAGAGCGTGCGCGCCTACTGCGACGCCGAACTGCTGCCCCACATTGCCGCATGGTGGGACGACGGCGACCTGCCCGTGAAAGACGTGATGCGCGGCTTTGGCCAGATGGGCCTGCTGGGGCCGACCACACCCGAGGAGTACGGCGGCGCGGGCCTGAGCTACAGCGGCTACGGCGCGATGATGTACGAGTTGGAGCGGGTCGACAGCGGCCTGCGCAGCGCGGCCAGCGTGCAGGGCAGCTTGGTCATGTACCCGATCCTGACCTTCGGCAGCGACGAGCAAAAGCAGAAATGGCTACCGGGGCTGGCCTCGGGCGAGCTGATCGGCTGCTTTGGGCTGACCGAACCCGACGGCGGCTCGGACCCCGGCGCGATGCGGACGCGGGCACGCCTGGACGGGGGCGAGTACGTCCTGAACGGCAACAAGATGTGGATCACCAACAGCCCAGAGGCCGACGTGGCCGTGGTGTGGGCCAAGGACGACGAGGGCGTGATTCGGGGCTTTATCGTTCCCACCGACAGCCCTGGCTTTCACGCCCCGACCATCAAGCGCAAGATGAGTCTGCGCGCCAGCGTGACGGGCGAGATCGTGCTGGAGGACTGCCGTATTCCGGCGGGGAACCTTTTGCCCGGCAGCAAGGGCCTCAAGAGCCCGCTGTCCTGCCTGACCAGCGCCCGCTTCGGCATTGCCTGGGGCGCGATGGGCGCGCTGGAAGCGGTGTTACAGACCGCACTGGATTACACGTCGGACCGCACCACCTTCGGCAAACCCATTGCTTCAAGACAACTGGTGCAGGACAAACTGGTCCGCATGGCCACCGACCACAGCACCGGAATGCTGCTGGCGTGGCGGCTGGGGACCCTCAAGGACGCCGGGCGGATGAACTTCGCGCAGGTCAGCTACGCCAAGCGCAACAACGTGCGGGTGGCGCTCCAGGGTGCGCGGCTGGCCCGCGAGATGCTGGGCGGCAACGGCATCACCACTGAGTACCCAGTGATCCGCCACATGCTCAATCTGGAAACCGTCGACACCTACGAGGGCACGCACGACATCCACACCCTGATCGTGGGGCGGCACCTGACCGGACAGGGCGCGCTGGAATAACCAACTGAATACAGACCGCCTGATCGCAGAGCCGGAAACTGCAATCAGGCGGTCTGATCCTTTGCAGGAACCTTATTTTCCAGGGTGACCCAGAAATTCCAGACTTGCGTTCACGCTGTTCATGCCGTCGGCCTGATCCTGCTCGTAGAACACCGTCGCGCCTGGCGGCACAGCTTCCAGGATGGCCGCCAGCGGCACCTCGCCCGCGCCCAGTTCCACCGTCAGCCAACCGTCACCGTCGCGGCGCAGGTCCTTGAGATGCACCAGTGGCGTGCGGTCCGCGTACCGCTTCAGGTACTCAACGGGATCTTTGCCGCCCGCGTAGACCCAGGCGGTATCCAGCTCCAGCCCCAGGCTGGGAGCGCGCTCCAGCAGCAGATCAAGAACGGGTTGCCCGTCCAGCGTCTCGCTCAGCTCATGGTCATGGTTGTGGTAGCTCAGGCTGATGCCCTCGGCGGCCAGCTTCTGAGACAAGTCCTCGAGCTGCTCAGCCAGCTTCACCCACTCCTGGCCCTCGCCCTTGAACCAGGGATAGACCGCGCGTGTCACGCCGACGCCATGCATGAAGTCGATCTGCCCGGCGGTGTCCTGCTCCCAGGCCTGGCCGCCGATATGGGCGGCGGTGGCGGTCAAACCACGCTCGGTCAGGGCCGCACGCAGGCCAGGACCGTCCAGACCACCGTATTCCCCGGCCAGCTCGACTTCGGTGATGCCGCTGGCGGCCACAGCGTCCAGGGTGCCAAAAAAATCCTGGGCCAGTTGCTCGCGCAGGGTATAGAGTTGCAGGCCAACGGAAACGCGCTGGGTCATGGGAACCTCATGGAAGTGAATGGGGGTGGGCATTGTCGCTAGAATCGGGCGGCAGAGCGGCAGCACTGAAGAGCAGGAGGATCGGGGCAGTTCGGCTGTCCCTTACCCCCACTGTACGGCTCTCTCGCCAGACTACGCCCCATTCACCCCTGCCCACCCCACAAGCCCAGCGCACAAGAGGTTCCCAGCATGACCCATAGCATCGGCATTATCGGCACCGGCAACATCAGCAGCGCCTACCTGAAGATCGCCCGCGAACTGGGCCTGTTCCGGGTGGCCGCCATCACCGATCTGGACCCGGCGCGCGCACAGGCACAGGCCCGCGCCCACGGCAGCCGCGCGGTCACGCTGGACGAACTGCTGGCAGACCCGGAGATCGTGGCGGTTGTCAATCTGACGCCGCCCGCCACACACGCCGCGATGTCATTAGCGGTCCTGAACGCGGGCAAACACGTTTACAGCGAGAAGCCGCTGGCCATCACGCGGGAGGACGGGCAGGCCATTTTGCGTGAGGCACAGACGCGGGGCTTGCGGGTCGGCTGCGCCCCTGACACCTTTCTGGGCGCGGGGCTACAAACGGCGCGCGAGGTGCTGGACGCGGGCCGGATTGGCCACCCGGTGGCCGCCACCGCCTTCATGCTGGGGGCCGGGCCGGAGGGATGGCACCCCGATCCCGAGTTCTTTTATCAGCCCGGCGCAGGGCCGCTGTTCGACATGGGACCGTACTATCTGACGGCGCTGGTCAACCTGCTGGGCGGCGTGACCCGCGTGGGCGGCAGCGCGGTCCGGGCGCACGCGGAGCGCGTGATCGGCAGCGGAGCCAGACAGGGCCAGAAAGTCGCCGTTCAGACCCCGACCCACGTCACCGCCCAACTGACTTTCGGTGGGGAAGAGATGGAATCTGGACCCGTCGCCACCTTCATCGCCAGTTTCGACGTGCAGGCCAGCGAGGTGCCGCGTATCGAGATCTACGGCACGGCGGGCACCCTCAGCCTGCCCGATCCCAACACCTTCGGCGGCCCATTGCGGGTACGTGCGGCAGGCAGTGACGGCTGGGAGACCATCGAGCTGACCCGCCCCTTTCAGGACAATGCGCGCGGTATCGGGCTGGCCGACATGCTAGAGGCCATCGACAGCGGCGCGCCCCACCGGGCCAGCGGCGAACTGGCCTACCATGTGCTGGACGTGATGCAGACCACCCTGGACGCCGCCGAGGCTGGCCTCACCCTGGATGTACAAAGCCGCACCGAACGGCCTGCTGCCCTGAGCGCCCATCCGGCGTGGCTGCCTGCCGGGATGGAATGACAGAGGCTTACCCCAGCGCATAGGTATGCAGGTAAGCCCAGCCGTTGCCCAGCCTATCCACCCGCCGTAATCTCGCCGCACCTGCCCAAGCGTCCACGGTACAGGCCCGCACGTATTCCGGGCCAAAGAACTCCTCGCCCACGATGATCCGTCCACCGGGGCGCAGCACGCGCACGCATTCGCGCAGGGCGGCGATAGGAGCGGGTAATTCGGTCAGCACGGAGATCAGGATCACGGCGTCCAGACTCCCCGCTTCACAGGGAAGCGCAGACAGATCACCGTGCAGAAGCGTCACGTTCGGCAGTCCGGCGATTTTGGCCGCCGTCTGGGCCAGGTAACGGGCCTCAATGTCCAGCGCGGTCAGGTGGCCGCAGCGCCCCGCCAACGCGGGAGTGAACAGACCCGAACCGCAGCCCACCTCCAGCACGTGATCGGTGGGACGCAAAGCGCAAGCGTCGGCCAACGGGACAGGATCGCGGTAGCGCCGTCGCCACGGGTTTTCCAGCAGCCACGCCCAGCCGTAGGGGATGGGCCGGGGGCTGCCCCGCACCCACAGCCGCAGGCCCAGTTGCACGAGGGTGAAACCTGCCAGAGTGCCCAGCGCGAGGTTGACGCCCGTATGGCGTCTGGAAATTCGCCGCGCCGCAACTGCTTCAACCATCAGACCGCCTCCTGAACTGGGAAAAGTCATGGACACAACTTGCGCGGGCGGGGACGAAAAAACCGCCCTTTCAGGCGGCGATGAAAAGAATATAGCGCGGTATTCAGGGGAAGTCAAGCTTATTCAGCGGCTCTGGGTATCTGCCGCGTCCCGCAGGGCGTCGCCCATAAAATTGAAGGCCAGCACCGACAGCACAATCATCACGCCGGGCAGCAGCAGCCAGGGGTACAGGTTCAGCGTCTCGAAGTTCTGCGCGTCCTTCAGAAGCAGGCCCCAACTGGTCATCGGCTCCTTAATGCCCAGCCCCAGGAAGCTCAGCGCGCTCTCGCCCAGGATATAACCAGGCAGCGCCAGCGTGGCGGTCACGATCAGAAACGAACTCAGGTTGGGCATGATGTGGCGCAGAATGACCCGCAGGTCACTGCTGCCGATGGCCCGCGCCGCCTGCACGTAATCCACGTTGCGGGCGCTGATGACCTGCCCACGCACCACCCGCGCCAGCCCCGCCCAGCCGATCAGCGACAGCACCGCAATGATGCCCAGATACACCCAGGTACTCGGCCAACTGGCGGGGATGATGGTGGACAGGGCCAGCAGGATGGGCAGCCGAGGGAAGGAGAGCAGCACCTCCACCACCCGCTGGATCAGGTTGTCCACCCAGCCGCCGAAATAGCCGCTGACCCCGCCCAGCACGATGCCGATGGTGAAGCTGATGACGATGCCGATCAGACCTACCGTCAGGCTGACCTGCGAGCCGACCAGCATCCGCGAGAACAGGTCACGCCCGAACTTGTCGGTGCCGAGGGGAAAATAGAAGCCGTCTTGCACGCCAAACAAGTGCCACTGACTTTTAAAGACACCCAGGAAGTTGTATTGCGATTCCAGCGGATCCTCGCCGCGCACGAAAAACAGGATGGGCTTAGGAGACGACGTGTCCGGCGCGAAGGTGGAGCGGAAGGTCACCGGATCGCGCGTCTTCTTGACGCCGTAAACAAAGGGGCGCATCAATTTGCCCTCGTGGACGAGGTGGACGGTCTGTGGACGCTGAAAGGGGAAATCGGCGTGCTGCGCGGTAATCGAGTACGGAGAGAGAAACCCAGCCAGCAGCGCGATCAGGTACAGCGCGGCCAACAGCCACGCACTCCACACGCCCACCCGGTTGCGCCGGAAGCGGCGCAGGGCCAGCGCCAGCGGGGTTTGACGTTCCGGCCCCTTCACCACAGTATTTGCAGGAAGCGCCGTCATTCGAACCTGATCCGGGGATCGGCCCAGGCCAGCGCGAGGTCCGAGAGCAGGTTGCCGATCAGCAGCAACAGCGCGCTAAAGAGCAGCAAGGTCATGGCCACGTATTGGTCCTTATTGAGCAGGCTGTCATAGAGGTAAGGCCCGATGGTGGGCAGGTTCAGCACGATGGACGCGATGATGGTGCCGCTGATCAGGGTAGGCAGGCTCAGGCCAGCGAGGCTGATCAGCGGGTTGATGGCGTTGCGAACCGCGTGCCGCCACAGCACCGCGCGCCCGGCCAGCCCCTTGGCCCGTGCCGTCCGCACGTAATCCTGGTTGATCACGTCCAGCATCGAGGCGCGCATCTGGCGCATCAGGCCCGCAACCCCCTCCAAGCCGATGGCGATCATGGGAATCCACAGGTGGTTCAGGAGGTCCAGCACCTTGGGCCAGCTCCACGGCTCACCGATGTACTGCGGACTGAACAACCCGCCCACATTGGTGCCGCCCGCGCTCAGCACCAGCGCGATGAGCAGGAGCGCCACCAGAAAATCGGGAATGGCGAGGCTGATGTAGCCCAAGAAATTGGTGATCGTCGCGCCGATGCCGTAGCGGTTCAGGGCCGTGTAAATGCCCAGCGGAATGGCGATCAGCCACGACACGATCAGCGTCAGGACCGCCAGAAACACCGTCCAGCCCAGCCGCTCCCAGATCAATTCGGCCACCGGACGCCCGTTGGCAAACGAGTAGCCAAAATCGCCGTGCAGCACGATGCCCTTGATCCAGGTCAGGTACTGCACCCACAGCGGCTGATCCAGCCCAAGCTGCCGGGTGATGGTGGCGACGGTTTCCTTGGTCACGCGCGGGTCTTCCAGGTACTGGTCCAGAAAACTGCCGGGCTGAAGTTGAATGACGACAAAGCACACCACACTGATCAGCAGCAACGTGGGAATCATGCCCAGAATGCGGCGCAGGGCGTAGCTCAGCATGGTGGGTGGGCCGCAGGGGCAGGCCAGTGATTAGGGCAGCGGTCAGGAACGCAAAGTAGCAGCAACTTGGGACACTCCATTCTCTTGAAGCGGCGGGGCGAGCGGAGCGGAGGCCGAAAGCGCGCGGGGCCTCTGGCACGTCCGCCGTCCATTCACTTCAGGTAAACCAACGTGTTGGTGTTGTAGGTGGGAATCGGGCCGAGGTTGTAGATGAAGTTGCCCACCTTGTTGTTCACGGCAGCCAGGTTGTCGGCCTTGGCGACCATGATCACCGGCAGGTTCTTGGAGAACAGGGCCTGCCACTCGCCGTACAGCGCGCGCCGCTTGATCGGGTCGACGACGGTGGCCCCCTGATCGAAGATGTCCCAGATCCGTTTCTCCCAGGGCTGCATGTTGGCGAAGACCGGTTTACCGTCCTCACCACGCGCCGACATGTGCCAGTAGTTCAGGGCCTGTCCAGGCTGCCAGATTTCCCGCCGAAGCTGCGGATCCGGCTGATCGCCGAACGCGTACAGCATCGCCTCGTAGTTGCCCGCCTGCCCCGTTGCCAGCATGTTCGCCACCAGCAGGCCCTTGAGGTTGACCTTCACGCCGATGCTTTTCAGATCGTTCTGGAAGATGGTGGCAATGGGCGGATACACCGTGCTATCGGTGGCGTAGGTCAGGTCGAATTCCAGATTCTTGCCACCCGGCAGGTTGCGAATGCCGTCGCGGTCGGTGTCCTTGAGGCCCAGCAGATCGAGCTTCTGCCCCGCCGCTTTCAGATCGAACTTGCCCAGCGCCCCTTTGGTGTTCACGTAAAACTCGCTGATGGGCGCCACGCCGTGACCCGGCAGCGTGGCCACCGTGTTGAACACGTCGTCGATGATCCGCTGCCGGTTGACCGCGAACTGCATGGCCTGCCGGAAGCGCAGGTCACGGAACACCCTGGCCAGCGCCGGGTCCTTGGCATCGAAATTAAAGGCGATGTGCGGAGGGCTGCCGAACAGGGCCTTGCTGCGGACCACCTTGAACGGAGCGCCGGCCACCTCTTTTTGCTTCAGGTCCGGGAACTGCGCCCCAGTGATGTTCACCTGGTCCAGATTGCCGGCCAGGAACTGTGCCACCTGCGCCTGTGGGTCGCGGATGATCAGGTATTCCAGCCGGTTCAAGTACGGCAGCTTGGTACCTTTGGCGTCCACCTTCCAATAGTCCGGGTTCCTCACCAGGCTGATCTTCTGCCCGGCCACATAGCCTGCGAACTTGAAGGGGCCGGTGCCGATCACCTCGGTGGACTTGTCCGTGCCCCACATCTTCATGTAGTCGGCAGGGTTTTTCAGGGGATCGATCTTCTCAAAGACGTGCTTGGGCAGGATGAAGGTTCGGAGCGGCTGGGTAAAGGCCCCCGCCGCCTGTTTGAGGGTCATGCGGACGGTGGAGGCGTCCACCTTCTCCACCTTGACGGGTTCCCCGCCGAAACTCAGGTTCGGAATCTGGTTGGCGCGCACGCCGGGGTTCAGGATGATGCTGTTGTAGGAAAACACCACGTCGTCCGCGCTGAAGGGCACGCCGTCGTGCCATTTCACACCCTTGCGGATCTTGAAGGTCCACACCTTGCCGTCCTTGCTGGTCGTCCATGACTCTGCCAGCCCCGGCTCCAACTTGTATGTCGCCAGGTTGTACTCCACCAGACTTTCCAGGACATTGTTCAGCACGGTGTACGTGTTGTTGTCGATCGCGCCGTAGTAGTTGAAGGTCTGGGGGCTGTCGCTCAGCGGCAGGGTGTACGTTCCGCCAACTTTGCCGGGCACAACGCCCAGACTGCCCAGGTCATTGCCCATAGTTTTGGCGGCCAGGGCGGGGCCGGACAGCAGGGCGAGGCTGAGGGCCAGCAGAGCAGTACGTGATGTCATGAATCCTCCGGGGAAGGTGGGTCAAATGGAATCCGTATCAAATGGCGTCAGGAAGAGACGGGCAGAGGGTGTGGGAATGGCAGGGGCGCTGGCCACTGTGCGCCGCGCCTCTGCCTGAGTGCTGCTTTACTTCTGGAAAATCAGCGGGACGGGGTTGTAGCCGGGGATCACGCCCAGGTTGTAGATGTAGTTGCCGTACTTGTTGCTGACCGCGCCGATGTTCTCGGGCTTGGCAATCGGGGTGACTGGCAGGTTCTGAGCAAACAGCAGTTGCCAGCGGGTGTACAGGGCCTTGCGCTGGCTGGCGACGGTGGTGGTGGCCGCGTCGTTGAAGATGGCGTAGATCTCCTTTTCCCAGGGGGCCATCTTCGCCAGGTTGGGCGTAGCGCCGTCGGTGGCCGGCTGGGTGCTGCGGTGCCAGAAGTACAGCGAGCCGCCCGGCTGCCAGATCGGCTTGCGCAGTTCAGGATCAGGCTGATCGCCGAAGGCCGCCAGAATCGCCTCGTAATCGCCCGACAGGCCGGTGGACAGCAGTTTGCTGCTTAGCACGCCCTTGAGGTTGACCTTGACGCCCAGTTTCTTGAAATCGCTTTGCAGGATGGTGGCCATCGCGGGATATACCGAGCTGTCGGTGCCATAGGTCAGGTCGAATTCCAGATCCTTGCCGCCGGGCACGTTACGAACGCCGTTGCCGTCGGTATCTTTGACATTCAGGGCGTCCAGCGCCTTGCCCGCCGCCGCCAGATCGAACTTGCCCAGTTGCGCTTTGGTGTTCACGTACCACTGCTTGTCGATGGGCGCGATGCCGTGGCCGGGCAGGGTGGCGAGACCGTTGTACACGGTGTCGATGATCCGCTCACGGTCCACCGCACTCTGCATGGCGCGGCGGAACCGGGCGTCTCCGAACAACTTGGACAGCGCCGGCGTCTTGGCGTCGAAGTTATAGGCCAGGAAAGGCGGGCTGCCGAACAGCGCCGTGCTGCGAATCACCTTGAAGGGGGCGCCCGCCACTTCCTTGGACTTCAGGTCCGGGAACTGCGCGCCGCTGATGTTGAGCTGGTCCAGATTCCCGGCCAGGAACTGCGCCACCTGCGCCTGCGGATCGCGGATGATCAGGAAATCCAGCGCGTTCAGGTAGGGCAGTGGTGTGCCGCTGGCGTCCACCTTCCAGTAGTTGGGATTCCTGACCAGGCTGACCTTCTGGCCCGCTGTGTAGCTGGCGAGCTTGAAGGGGCCGGTGCCCACGACTTCGGCGGGGGCGATATTGGTGGGCCACGCATTGTTGATGTCGGCGGCCTTGGCCCCGCCGTCCTGCGAGAACTTGACCAGCTTGTGCTGCGGCATGATGAAGTAACGCTGCTGCAAGAGGAACGCCGGGGCGGCGCGCGGCAGGTTGAACTGCACGGTGTTGGCGTCCACCTTTTTAATGGTGATGTCCTTGCCGTCCAGCTTGAAGTTCCCGGCGTCGCCCGCGCGGGCTTCGGGGTTCATGATCATGTTCTTGTAGGTAAAGATCACGTCGTCGGCGTTGAAGGTCTGGCCGTCGCTCCACTTGACGCCCTGCCGCAGTTTGAAGGTGTAGACCTTCCCGCCGTCGCTGATGGTCCAGCTCTCGGCCAGCGCGGGTTCGATCTTGTAGGTGGAGTAATTGAATTCCACCAGACCGTCGAACAGTTGCTGCGAGATCAGTCCCAGGTTGTTGTCGATCACGCCGTAGTAGAACAGGCTCTGTGGGGCGTCGCCCAGTGCCAGGGTCATGCTGCCGCCCGCCTTGCCTTTAACGACGCCCAGCGAACTGTAGCCGTCCACCTTCTTGGGCGCGGCCAGTGCGCCGCCGATCAGGGCGAGGGAAATCAGGGCCAGGGCAGAACGGGAACGGGAATAGGTGGACATGGGAGACCTCCAGAAGTGAATGGGGCTGGGATGTAGGACGGCTGGGACACAGTGTGGATGGGATGCAGTGCGGATAACCCCGTCTGGGGCGGAAGGGTGAATTGTGGGACGCACCCGAATGGTACAGCGGCAGCCTCTGCCCCGAACGGGGCCAGAAACCTTGCACTTCAGACTGCGGTTCTCAGGCCCCAGCTTAGTACCACTTTGGGGCCAATGGCAAGCCCCTTGCCCGGTGGTGTGGGAGTGGTATGTTCTGGACACATGTCGCCGTCCTCACCTCCCTGGGCCATTCCGCTGGATTCGGCCAGCGCCCTGCCCGTGTACATGCAAGTTGCGCAGGGCCTGGAACAGCGCATCCACAGCGGCGATCTGCGCCGGGGCAGCGCCCTGCCCGCCGAGCGTGAGCTGGCCTCGCACCTTCAGGTTTCGCGCGTCACCGTGCGTCAGGCGCTGGCGTTGCTGGCGCAGCAGGGCCTGCTGACCCGCAAGCATGGCAGCGGCACCTTCATCACGCCGCCCACCCCCGAGGAACGGCCCAGCCGCACATTGGGTCTGCTGAGTTCCTTCTCGGATGACGTGCGTTCACGCGGGCAAACGCCAGGGGCGCGGGTGCTGGGCTTTGAATTGACGCGCCCCAGCCCGCAGGAAGCCATGAGTCTGGCCCTTTCCACAGGTGAAAAGGTCTACCGGATTCGGCGCTTGCGGACCTCTGACGGCGAGGCGCTGGCCGTCGAAGACAGCACCCTGCCCGCCGCGCTGGTAGGCAAACTGCGCGAGGAAGACGTGAGTGACGCCAGCCTGTACGCCCTGCTGGGCATCAGAAAGCTCCAGCCGGTGCGGGCCATCCGGCATCTGCGGGCCGTCAGCGCGGACCTTCAGTTGTCGGAACTGCTGGGCATCGCCCCCGGCGCGGCGCTGCTGGCCACCGAGCGGGTGTCGTGGACGGGGGGAGGGCGGCCCGTGGAATACGCCCGCGCGCATTACCGGGGAGACCGGTACGACTTCGTGATGGAACTGCATGGGAACGGCGAATGACCACTGATTCCCCTGTCCCGGACGCCCGCCGCACCGAGGGCGTCCACCCGGACCACGCCGATCTGGATCGCCTGGACATCTCAGAACTGGTGCGCGTGCTGGCTGAGGATCAGACCGGTGCAGTAGAGGCGGTGCGTGCCGCAGCCCCGGCCATCGCGCGGGCGGTGGGAGCGGCCCTGCCCCGGTTGGAACGCGGCGGGCGGCTGGTTTACGCAGGCGCGGGCACCAGCGGACGCCTGGGCGTGCTGGACGCCACCGAACTGACGCCCACCTTCTCCTGGCCGGTGGCGCGGGCCGTCCCGCTGATCGCCGGGGGAAATCGGGCCATCCGCGAGGCGGTGGAAGGCGCGGAGGATAACCGGGAGTCGGGCGCGGCGGACGTACAGGCCGTCACCGTCGGCCCAACTGATGTCCTGATCGCCATTGCGGCCAGCGGCACCACCCCCTACGTGCTGGGCGCAGTGGACGCGGCGCGGCAGGTGGGGGCGCTGACCATCGGGTTATCGAACAACCCCGGCACGCCGCTGCTGTCAGCGGTGGAGTGCCCCGTGCTGCTGGACACCGGCCCGGAAGTCATCAGCGGCAGCACCCGCCTGAAGGCCGGGACGGCGC
Source organism: Deinococcus sp. AJ005 (assembly GCF_009017495.1). NCBI lineage: Bacteria > Thermotogati > Deinococcota > Deinococci > Deinococcales > Deinococcaceae > Deinococcus > Deinococcus sp. AJ005. Next base: position 169,545 of record NZ_CP044989.1, read on the forward strand.
AGAAAATCGCCCTGAACACCTTTTCCAGCGCCGTGATGGTCCGGCTGGGCAAGGTCTACGGCAACCTGATGGTGGATGTGCGGGCCACCAATGCCAAACTGGAGGGCCGCGCCGTGCGACTGGTGCGCCACGCCACGGGGGCAGGTGAGGCGGCGGCGCATGAAGCGCTGAAGGAGTGCGGTGGCAGCGTCAAAATCGCCATCGTGAAACTGCTGCTGGGCGTCAGTGCCGCCGAGGCCACGGCCCGTCTGGAGGCGCACAACGGGCATGCCCGCGCAGCGTTGGAGCAGCAATGATTCCTGAGCGAACGCGCGCGATTCTGGAAACGGCTGTGAACTCAGGTGGGTTGCCAGGAGCGGCGCTGGGCGTCGTCGATGGGGCAGGGAAGAAAGAAACCCTGATCCTGGGCCACGCCCAGCTTCAGCCAGAGGAAGTCGCGCTGGAAAAGAATTCTGTCTTCGATCTCGCCAGCCTGACCAAACCGCTGTTCACCGCCCGCAACGTCATCCGGGCCGCCGAGCAGGGCCGACTCGATTTAGACGACGAGGTTCGGTCGCACCTCCCCAAACTGGGCTGGATGCAGGACACGCCGCTGAAAACGCGCACCCTGCGCCAGTTGCTGACCCACACGGCAGGGCTGCCCGCCTGGGTGCCGCTGTACACCTGGGGCACTGCCGAAACCATCCGCGCCCGCTTCATGCAGGAGCCGTGGCCGATGGTACCGGCGGGTGAAGTCGTGTATTCCGATCTGGGGTACATTCTGCTGGGGCGCGTGCTGGAGCGGCTCTATGACAGACCATTGCGCGACTTCGTGCTGGATGACGGCCTGACCTTTTCGCCGTCGCCCCAAGACAGTGTCGCCACCGAACACTGCCTGTGGCGCGGGCGAATGCTGCGCGGTGAGACACATGACGAGAATGCGGCGGCGCAGGGCGGGATGGCCGGACACGCGGGGCTGTTCGGCACGCTGGATGGTGTGCTGAATCAGGCCGAACTGCTGCTGCGCGGCGGCTGGCTGTCCGCTGCGGCGCAGACACAGGCAACGCGTATTCAGACGCCAGGGCGTACGCTGGCCTTCGTGGCCGCACAGCCCGGCTGGAGCGGCGGCAGCATGGGCAGCCTGGCGGCCTTCGGGCACACTGGCTTCACAGGAACGGGGCTGTGGGTGGATCCGGCACGCAACCTGGCCTGGACGCTGCTGACCAACCGCGTTCACCCCACCCGGCACAGCACCTTTGATATTCAGGGACTTCGGCGGGCCGTGGGAAACACCCTGCTGGCCGGGCTGGGTTGATTCCTGCTGGGGTTGCTCGTCACATGACGAGTAAAGTTCCGCACACCCTCACGGTCATCCGAACAGCCATCTGCTAGCATTTCGGCGTCCACAACTCGCGTTCCATCCCTTCTCTGGAGGTTTCACCATGAAAACCCGCATCCTATTGACTGCCCTGCTCGCCTGTACCTCTCTTGCCGCCGCCGAAATCCGCGTGGGCGTGATCGTCTCGGGCACCGGCCCGGGCGCCAGCCTGGGCATCCCGGAGCGCAACACCGTGGCCCTGCTGCCGCAGACCATTGCCGGGCAGAAGATCGTCTACACCATCCTGGACGACGCCAGCGACACCACCGCCGCCGTGACCAGCGCCCGCAAGCTGATTCAGGACAACAAGGTGGACCTGATCATCGGGACCACCACCACCCCCGCCTCGCTGGCGATGATCGACGTGGTGGCTGAGGCCAAGGTGCCCATGATCAGTCTGGCCGCTTCCGAGGCCATCATCAAGCCGGTGGACGACAAGCGCAAATGGGTCTTCAAGACCCCGCAGACCGACGCGATCATGGCGGCGGCGATTGCCCAGCACATGCAGCAGAACAAGATAAAGACCGTGGGCTACATCGGCTTCAACGACGCCTACGGCGAAGGCTGGCTGGCCGAGCTGAAGAAGAACGCCGCCGCGCGCGGCATCAAGGTGGTGGCCGAGGAGCGCTACGGGCGCAGCGACACCAGCGTGACCGGACAGGTGCTGAAGGTACTGGCCGCCAAGCCCGACGCCGTGCTGATCGGCGCGTCCGGGGTTCCCGCCGTGCTGCCGGAAAAAACCCTCAAGGACCGGGGCTACACGGGCAAGGTGTACCAGACGCACGGTGTGGCCAACGCGGATTTCCTGCGCGTGGGCGGCAAGGACGTGGAGGGCGCGATCCTTCCGGCGGGGCCAGTGCTGGTGGCCGATCAGTTGCCCGACACCAACCCCAACAAGAAAGTGGGCCTGAACTACGTCAACCTGTACGAGGCCAAATACGGCAAGGACAGCGTGTCGACCTTCGGCGCGCACATGTGGGACGCCGGACTGCTGATGCAAAAGGCCATCCCCACCGCACTGAAAAAGGCCCAGCCCGGCACTGCCGAGTTCCGCAGCGCCCTGCGTGACGCCCTGGAAGGCTCGCGCAACATCATCGGCGCGCACGGCATCTTTAACCTGTCGGCCACCGATCATCTGGGCCTGGACGCCCGCAGCCGCGTGATGGTGCAGGTCGTGGACGGCAAGTGGAAACTGCTTAAGTAAGCGTTCTGGTTGTTCAGGCGGCGCGTGGAGATCGGTCTCCACGCGCCGCCTTTTGCGCTGGCCGGTAGCCCAGCGTCAGCGAGGAAGGGTAAAGCTGAACGTCGCGCCCTGGCCTTCCTCAGTCTGTGCGGCCACCGTTCCGCCGTGCCGGGTCACGATGCGCCGGACATTGGCTAGGCCCACCCCGGTGCCCTCGAACTCGCGCTCGTGGTGCAGACGCTGGAAGACTCCGAACAGCCGGTTTGTGTAGCGGGGATCGAAGCCCACGCCGTTGTCGCGGACCAGCACCGTCCAGGCGCCGGGACGCTCCTCGGCCCGGATCTCGATGACGGCCTGGTCACGGGTGCGGGTGTATTTGACCGCGTTGGACAGCAGGTTGACCATGACCTGTCGCAGCAGATGCCGGTCCGCGCTCAGCAGGGGCAGTGGCCCCACCCGCCATTCCAGGGACCGCGCGCCCTGCTCGGCGGTCAGTTCCACCTGCACCGAGGTCACTAGTTCGGCTAGATCGACGTCTTCTACCCGCAGCGGGTGGCGGGTGGTGCGCGACAGGTCCAGCATGGCGTCGATCAGGGTATTCATGCGGCTGGCGGCGTCGTCGATCACGCCCAGATAGTGGCTGGCCTTGAGGTCCGTGGAGTCCATGATCCGGGCGCGCAGCAGGGCGTTGAAGCCCTTGATGTGCCGCACCGGGGTCCGTAGATCGTGCGACACGCTGTAGGCGAAGGCTTCGAGTTCATCCACCGCCACCTGCAATTCGGCGTTGCTGCGGGCCAGGCAGCGCACGTCCTCGGCGCGCTCCAGGGCCAGCCCCAGGCTGCGGCCCACCGCCCGGAACACCGCACGCTCGCGCTCGGGCCAGCGCCCCTGGCGGCGCGAGGCCATGATCAGCATGCCGGTCATGGTCTCGCCCTGAAAGAACGGCTGAAAGGCCAGGGCGCGGTACAGGGCGACGCCCGGACGCCCATCGGGCCGCCCACCTATATCTTCTATAAAGACGCTCTGGCGGGTGCGCTGGGCCTGCCCGAATCCCGGATCGTTGGGGCGGTAGCCCGCCTGCGTCTCGGCCAGCAGGTCTGCTGGAAATCCCGGCGGCCAGACCCGGATCTTGAACAGCTCGCCCTCGCGCTCGGAGTAGGTCACGTCCACGTCGTGGGCCTCGGCCAGCACCGCCGCCGCCTGACGGATCAGCGACAGCACGTCGGTCTCGCCGCCCACCGACTCGGTCAGGGCCATGAAGGCGGCGAGTGCGGCGCGTTCCTCCTGCAACTGGCGGGTCTGCTCAGCCCGGTCCAGCGCCAGCCCCAGGCTGCGGGCCATGGTTTCGAGCAGCGTGCGCTCGGTGGCGGTCCAGGGCTTGGCTTCATCCAGCCCCACCGCCAGCACACCGCAGACCCGGCCCGCCACCATAATCGGCAGGGCGGCGGTGGCCCCCACACTGTCCGCCAGCTCGCCGAGCTGATCGGTGCCTGGGTCGTAGTGGTCCTGATAATACGGCTGCCCGCTCTCGTAGGGGCGGCGCAGGTTGAGGGTCGTGTGGTAGGGCAGGCCCGCGTCCACCACCTGCTGGAGGGCGTCGTTGCCAAAGGAACCGGCCTGCGCTTTCAGGCGGAACAGTTCTCCCTCGGGTTCGTAGTACAGGGCAAAGCCCGGCGGCATCAGCGACAGCGCGATGTCCTGGGCACGCCGCACCAGCAGGTAAGGATCGGCGTCCAGACTCAGCTCGCGCGACAGGGCCTCAAAGGCTTCCAGGGTGCGGGTGCGGGCCTGGAGTTCAGCGTTCTGGCGGGCCTGCCACCGCACGCTCTGGGCACGCTCCAGCGCCAGCGTCAGGCTGCGCCCCAGCGCCCGCATCAGGCCCCGGTCACGGCCCCGCCACGTCTCGCCCACCCGCAGGCCCACAGCAAAGATGCCGCGCACCTGCGTGCCCACCACCAGCGGGTAGATACAGGCCAGGCCAAAGTCTGCGGTGTTGTCGATCTGCTCGCTCGCCGGGTCCCAGCCGTCGATGAAGACCGGTTGCCGGGTTTCCATCGCCCGCGCAAAGGAGGGCGCGTCCAGCGGCAATCCGGCACGGATCATGGCGATCTGCTCGGGGGACAGCCCACCGGTCCAGGTCAGCGCCTTCCACTGCCCGTCCTGAATCTCGTAATACACGCTGCCGTAATCGCTGAAATGCGCGTCCAGGACTGCGTAAGCCTCGCGGCTCAGGGCCAGCACGTCGGTTTCGGCGGCGGCGCGCTCGGTGAAGGCGGCAAAAATGTCCAGCGCCGCCTCGTCGTCTCCCTGTCGGCCCGCAGTGCGGCGGCGGTCCTGCGCGGCGTCCCGCCCCAGGGCCAGGACCAGAGCGCCCCCGACGGCGCGGAACACGGCACGGTCCTCCGCGGTCCAGCCGCGCCCGGCAGGCAGCGCCACATGCAGCAGGCCGCAGGGCTGGCCTTCCCACGAGAAGGGATACAGCGCACGCTCCCCGGAAAAGACGGGTTCGGGCACGTCAGAACTCCCGGTGAGGGGCGGCAGGTCCGCCGCAAGGCTGGCCGCCGCCGAAAACTCCTGACCGTCCCAGGTCACCGGCTGCCAGTGGTCTGCTCCAGGCGTGAAATATGTGATGGTCACGTTTCCCAGAATCTGGCGCAGCACGTCGGCAGTCAGGCGAAGCTGCCCCGGCAGATCGGCAGCCCGGCCCAGACCCTCGCTGAAGTGGGCCAGGCGTTCCAGCGGCGTCCGTGGGTCCGGCCAGCGGTCAGCATCGGACGCGGGTGTCATGGCTGCAACATAGCGTCTGGGCGGGGAAAGCGCCGCAGGGCCGTTGTCATTCTACCGATCAGCGGGAATGACCGCAGCTTTTCATGACATTTATCGGGCCGCAGCCTGGGCGCTTTGCAGAAGACTTCAGAAGGTGACGGCCTCGCGCGGCCTTGCCGGAACCGGGCCGTCCACAGCCGTCCCCCGCTCATTCAGGGGCAGCCGCACCGTGAACCGTGCGCCTCCCAGCGGTCCCTGGCCCGCGCACGCCGCGCCGCCGTGGGCCTGCGCCAGTTGCTGGACAATGGCCAGACCCATGCCACTGCCCCCGGTGCCGCGCGTGCGGCTGCTGTCCAGGCGGGTAAAGCGCGTGAACACCGCCTCACGGCTCTCCTCGGGCACGCCAGGACCGTCATCATCCACATGTAGCCACGCTGAATTTCCCCGCGCTTCCACGCTGATCTGCACGCGCCCACTGGCATAGTGCAGCGCGTTTTCCAGCAGATTCACCGCGATCTGGCGCACCCGCCCGGCGTCCGCGTAGAGCGGGATGGCCGCAGGCGCATTCAGGTGCAGCGTGACGCCCCGCGCCCCGGCCCGGTCCTCCAGGTCACGCACCACCCCGGCGCTCAGTCCGGCCAGATCCAGCGTGTCCAGATGCAGGCTCAGGCGGCCCGCCTCGGCCAGGGTCAGGGTCCGCAGGTCGTCCACCAGCCGGGTCAGTTGCTGGGTCTGCTGGCTGAGCAGGGCCACCTGATCCGCGTTCAGGCTGTACACGCCGTCTTCGAGGGCGTCCAGCCGCGCCTGCATGATCGCCAGCGGCGTCCTGAGTTCGTGGGCGATGTCGGCCACCGCCTGCCGCCGCTCGGTTTCCAGCGCCTGAAGGGTATCGGCCATCTCATTGAAGTTGCTCGCCAGTTCGGCCAGTTCACGCTCGCCGCTGGGCACCGGGGCGCGGATGCTCAGGTCTCCCTTGGCCATGCCCGCCGCCGCCGCCGACACGGCCAGGATCGGATGGGCCAGCCGCCGCGACAGCAAAAAAGCCAGCAACGCCGAGGCCACCGCCGCCAGCAGGCCGACCTGAAGCAGACTCTGCTGGATGTCCCGCAGAAAATCCTGATTGCGGGTGCCGAACCTGCGCGGCAGACTGGTCCCATCATTGCGCCGCAGGGCCACCGCCCCGCCTGTCCTGGCGCCGCCCGCACCGAACAGGTCAGATGTGGGCGGCCACTGCGGGCCGAGCTGTGGAGCGGGCCGCGACGTGGAGCTGGGCTGGGAAGCCAGCGGGGGGGTGACCGTCTCACCCCGGCGCTGCGCCTCTTTCTGGGCGCGCAGGTAGCTCTGCATCTCGGGCGGCAGGCGGCGAAATTCATTCTGCACGGCCAGATTGGAAAACACGAAGGTGCTGCCCACCGACAGGCCCACCACCGCCAGCATCGCCAGCAGCAGCGTCACGCCCAGCGAGAGGCCGCGCCGCCTGCGGGCCAGCGGCGGTTTGACCGGTAAAGCCCTGCTCAACTGACCGCCTCCAGACGGTAGCCCACGCCGCGCACCGTTCGCAGCAGTCCCGGCGCGCCCGCCAGGTCCAGTTTGCGGCGCACTCCGGCCAGATGCGCGTCCACCACGCGCTCCAGTGCGTCACTGTCGGGCAGGGCCGCCGCGAGCAGCTCTTCACGGGAAAAAGCGCGGCCCGGCGACTCGGCCAGATGAAACAGCAGGCGAAATTCGGCGGGGGTCAGGGTCAGCGCCTGTCCGTTGACGCGGGCGATCACGGCGCGGCGGTCCACCTCCAGCGGCCCGACACGCAGGGGTTTTTCCGCGTCGTCCAGGGCAGCACTGGCGCGGCGCAGCACCGCCTTGACGCGGGCCATCACCTCGCGTGGGCGAAAGGGCTTGACCACGTAATCGTCCGCGCCCAGTTCCAGACCCACGATCTGATCGGTTTCCTCGGCGCGGGCGGTGACCAGGATCACCGGGGTGCCGCCGTCTGCCCGCACCGTTTTCAGCACCTCTAGACCACTCTTGCCGGGCAACATGATGTCCAGCAGGATCATGTCCGGGCTGGCCACGCGGTAGGCACTCAGGGCAGCGAAGCCGTCCCCGGCGCGCTCGGTGCGGTAGCCCTCCTGGCGGGCGTAGGCTTCGAGGATCTCGGCCAGTTGCGGCTCGTCCTCGACGATCAGGATCAGGGCGCTCACAGGGACCATGTGGCAGCAGACAGGTGATTTTTAAGCCCTTCTGACGCTGCAAAAGAAGGACAGAGACGCCACGAGGGCGACGGGCATGGAGGGGCCACCGGGCTGGCCCAGGCACCGGGCAGGCGGCCCTGGCCGTTCAACGTTCTACCAGTCCCATTCATACCCCACACTGTAGTCCCGCTGCGTGAAGACTGGGCGAAGGCCCGGCGTGCGATTTCAGGGATTGAATCCGGCCTTTACGCTTGCCCAGCGCAACAAAAACCGTCTTCACCAAATCTTCGAAAAGCCTGCGCGGAGTGTTCGCAGAGCGGGGGCAGACTGCGCCCTATGACCGCCCACCGATTTTCAAGGCCGCCTCCCTGGCGGCTGATCTCTTTGACGCTGGCGCTGTGTGGGCTGGCCCCCGTACAGACTGGAGGGGCACAGACCACCGTGGCGCAGCCCGCTCCTTCTCTGACGCTGGAGGCCACGCTGGCGCAGCTCGAAGCCGCCCCCAGCGTCACGGCCGCGCGGCTGAGCGTGCAGACGGCGCAGACGGGGCTGAATGCGGCGCGCACGGCGCTGGGCCTGACCATCTCGGTCAACGGTAACGCGGCGTACAGCGGTCCCGTAACTGCCGCCGACGGCACCGCCACTCCGGGCAGCACGGGCGGGGCGGCGGGGGTGAACATCAGCCTGGGCCTGCTGCCGTGGGCCAGCAACCAGAGCGGCCTGAAGACGGCTGAGCGCGGTCTGGCGCTGGCCCAGGCCAGACTGACGGACGCGCAGAACTCGGCGCGGCTGAACGTGGCGCAGCAGTATTTTGCCGCCGTGCTGGCAACCCAGGACGTGGACATCGCGGCCCGCACCCTGGCCCTGCGCCAGCGGCAATTCGCCGTGGCCCAGACGCAGCAGGCCACAGGCAACGCCACTGCCGGGAACGTCCTGAGCGCGCAGGCGGGAGTACAGAGCGCTCAGGGAACAGGGTTACAGGCTGCCGCCAGTCTGGAGGCGGCGCAGCGGGGGCTGGAGGCAGCCCTGGGAAGCGCGGTGGGCCGTGTGACCTTCAGTACTCAGCCGCCCGACACCGTGGCGTTGCCGGACGTGTCGGCGCTGGTGGCGCAGGCCAGGGCCACCCGCAGCGAGGTCATCCAGGCCCAGAACACGCTGGGGGCCGCACAGGACGATCTGACCACCCAGCAGCGCCAGACGACACTGCCCGATCTGACCGCCAGCGTGCGCTACGGCCCCGGCGGCAGCGGCGGCCTGACCACGGCACTGAATTTGCAGCAGGGCACGGTCAGCGCGGGATACAGCCTGCCGCTGGGCAGCGGCGCGGGCACCGGCTCCAATCGCCTGAGCGCCAGCGTCACGGGCAGCTACGTGGTGTATTCGCCCGCCCAGAAAGCGCAACTGTCTGCCGCCGGGGCCAACGTCACGCAGGCGCAACTGTCTCTAAACGTGGCCCAGCAGAACGTGGAACTGGACGTGCGGACCCGCTACAGCACCTTGCAGACGGGGTTGATCGCCGTGCAGACCCGCGAAACGGGCGTGCAGGTGGCGGGGCTGGCGCTGCAAACTGCCCAGACCCGCCTTCAGGCAGGAACGGGGACGGCGGACGATGTGAGCGCCGCCGAACTGGATCTGGCGCAGGCAGAACGTGATCTGCTGGCCGCCCGCATCACTGCCCAGACCACTCTGCTTCAACTTCAAAACGCCGCCGGAGGCCCCCAGTGAACCGTAAAAGCATTCTTTTGACCGCCGCCCTTGTTCTTGGGGTGGCCGCCGCCCAGACTTCCCCCAACGTCACGGCCACTGCCGCTGTCACCGCCGCCCTTGCCAACAACGCCGACGTGAAGACGGCGCAGGCTAACCTGGACAAGGCGCAGGCCGCCAACCGCGCCGCGCAGGCCGATCCCAGCGCGTTGGTGGCCGCCAAACTCGGCGCGTCCGGGGGCGAATCCCAGGCGCAGGCCGCGCTGCGCGGCGCACGCATGAACACCCTGCAAAGCACCGTCACGGCCTACACGGCGCTGCTGGAGGCGCAGGAAAACGTGGCCCTGCAAACGCTGCAAGTCGCGGTGGACAGCAAGGCGGTGCAGGTGGCCCAGGTCAAGCAGGGCATCGGCAACGCCACCGCGCTGGACGTGACCAACGCCCAGAACACGCTGTCGGGCAACCAGCAGAATCTGGCGGACGCAAAGGCCCAGGTCAGCCTCGCCAGCGCGCGCCTCTCTACACTGACCGGACTGGCGAGCGGCGTGCGGGCAGCAGGAGCGGCCAGCGCCCCGAAGCTCAGCACCACCCTGAGCAAGTTGCAGGCGGGCCTGAATACACTGACCGCGCAGGTCTCGGCGAACAACGATCTGGCCGCCGCGCAACTGAACGTGAAGCTGGCCGACAACGACTTCACCCCGGCCCGCACCTTGCAGGACGCCCGCACCACGCTGGCGAACGCGCAGCGGGGCGTGGACAGTGCTGGAAAGAGTGCCACGCAGTCGCTGGCCAGCGCGTATCAGACCGCACAGAACAGTTACGAGCTGCTGAGCGTGGCTGGCGCGCGTGAGGCGGCGGCCCTCAAGACCTACAACCAGGACGCCGCCCGCCTGAAAAGCGGCACGATCAGCCCGGTGGACTTGCAGACCTCGCAACTGGCGCTGAAGAAGTCCCAGTATTCACGGCTCCAGGCGCAGGACAATGTGCTGGAGGCCCTGGCCGCCCTCTCCGTGGCCAGCGGGCAGAACCTGACCGGGATCGGGGGAACGCTGTGACCAACACGGGGCCAGCGAAGTCGGTGCGGGCGGCCCGGCCCCGCCCCCGCTGGCCACTGTTTGTGTTGGGCGCACTGCTGATCGGATCCGTGGGCGGCGGTATTTATCTGGCCCGCACGGGGGCCGAGACTGTCGTGGCCGCGCCTGTCGTCAGCACCCAGGCGGTACAGCGCGGCGTGGTGCGCGTCAGCGTCAGCGGTCCCGGCATGCTGGAGGCCGCCGCTACCCGCACGGTGGGGGCCGATCAGTCGGGAACTGTGGGCACCGTGCCGCCTGTGGGCGAACGCGTGAACAAGGGCCAACTGCTGACCCGGCTGAGCAGCGACGCGGTGGAGCAAAACGTGCAGACCGCCGAGCTGAACCTGCAAAAAGCCCGTGCCAGCCTAGACGCCACCCGCGCCGCCCAGGCCGGAAGCGCGGCCCAGCGCTCCAGCGGCGTGACCAGCGCCCAAGGCAGCGTGACAGGGGCGCTGCAGACGCTTTCCGAGGCGCAGATCACCCTGGATGGGCAGCGGCAACTGCACGCTATCGGCGCGCTTTCCACGGCGGACCTGAAGAGCGCGCAGGCGAACGTGACCAGGGCGCAGCTCACGCTGGACAGCGCGCGCGCGGCCCTGAACGCCTCTCAGACGCAGAACAGCACGGGCGCAGGCAGCGACGCCGAGAACCTGCGCGGGGCCATGATCGCCGTTCAGCAGGCGCAGGCCGCGCTGGAGACCGCCCAGCAGTCTCGCGCCAGCCTCAAGCTCTACGCGCCGATCACGGGTGTTGTCAGCACCGTCAGTGCCGACGCCGGGACCGTGGTCAGCAGCGGGGCCACCATCCTGACCATTCTGGACGATACCAGTCTGAACCTGCCTGTGCAGATCGACGAGACCGAGATCGCGGGCGTGCAGGCCGGGCAGAATGCCTCCGTCACGCTGGATGCCTACGACGGCCAGACCTTCAACGGCAAAGTGGTCCGGGTCTCGCCGGGTGCCACACAGTCCAGCGGCATCAGCGTCTTTACCGCCACCGTCACGCTGCCCAACCCGAACGGCCAGCTTCGCAGCGGCATGACCGCCGAGGCCGAGATCATCCAGAGTGAGGAACGCGGGCTGCTGGTGCCGAACAAGGCTATCCAGACGGTCAGAAACCGCAGCTATGTGGAAGTGCCAGGGGCTACGCCGGACGCCGGGCCGGAGCGTGTGCGCATTACGGCGGGGGCCAGCGACGGCACCAACACCGTGGTGACCGAGGGGCTGGAGGCGGGGCAGGACGTGATCGTGCCGGGCAGCACACGCTCTGGCTCAAGCCAGAATTCTTCGGGCGGTAGCACCAACCGGAGCGGCTTCGGCGGCGGGGTTCCCGGTGGATTTGGCGGTGGACGGTGACGGCTTCCAGGGTGACTGGGGTGAACGCTCCGTCCGTCTCGGTTTCGCCGCCCGTCGTGGACCTGCGCGGCGTCCGCAAGGTCTACGAGCAAGGCGAGATGGTCTTTGAAGCGCTGAAAGGCATAGACGTGCAGATCGCGCAGGGCGAGATGGTGGCGCTGATGGGACCTTCGGGGAGCGGCAAGACCACCCTGATGCAGATCATCGGGCTGCTGGACCGGCCCAGCGCGGGCAGCTACGTGCTGGCCGGGCGCGACGTGACCACCCTGTCCGAAAACGAACGCGCCGAGGCCCGCAACACCGACATCGGCTTCGTGTTCCAAGCGTTTCACCTGCTGCCGCGCCTGAACCTGCTGGAAAACGTGGAGGTCCCGCTGACCTACGCCGGGGTGCCCGCCGCCGAACGCCGCGAACGCGCCCTGGACGTGCTGCGCCGCGTGGGCCTGGAAGACAAGGCCCGCAACCTGCCCAGCCAGATCAGCGGCGGGCAAAAACAGCGGGTGGCGGTGGCCCGCGCCCTGGCTGGCAGTCCCCGCCTGTTGCTGGCCGACGAACCGACGGGCAACCTGGACACCCGCACCGGCGAGGAAGTCATGGCGCTGTTCGGGGAACTCCATGCCGAGGGCACCACCGTGATCCTGGTCACGCACGAGCCGGAGATCGGCGCGTATGCCGAGCGCATTATCCGCGTGCGAGACGGCGTGGTGGAATCTGACACGCGGCAGACGCCAAAACGGGCGGCGCTGTGACCACCACTTCAGACCTGAAGCGCGAAGCGGCGGCGGCACCGACGCCCGCCTCCCCTCCCACGCGGCGCGGCATCGGCCTGGGTGGAGCCTTCACGATTGCGTGGCGAGCAATCATTGGCACACCCATGCGCTCGATCCTGACGGCGCTGGGCGTGATTATCGGTGTGGCGGCAGTGGTGGCATTAACTGCCATCGGACAGGGCAGCACGGCGGGCGTGACAGACCGGCTGGAATCGCTGGGCACCAACCTGCTGACCGTTCAGAGTGCGCGGGGCGGTGGGGGCGGCAGTCTGGTCCGGGGCGGCCCGCGGCAGACCATCACCGTCAAGGACGCGGAGGCACTCTCCACCGCCTTCGGAGACCGTGTTTCAGGGGTGGCCCCCAGTGTCAACAGCAATGTGCAGGCCAAGCTGGGCAGCCTGAATACGGGAGTCAGCGTGCTGGGAACGTGGCCCGCCTACGCCACGGTTCGCAACAGCCCCGTCGAGGCAGGCGATTATTTCACGCAGGCCGACGTGGACGGGCGCAAGCGCGTGGCCGTGATCGGTCATCAGGTGCTGGTGGACCTGTGGGGCGACGGCGCGGCGGATACCGACGCCCTGAACCAGAACATCCGACTGGGCAGCGTCACCTTTACGGTGGTGGGCGTGCTGCCCGACAAGGGCAACAGCGGCTTCGGCAACGCCAATTCGCAGGTCCTGATTCCCCTCAGCACCTATCTCCAGCGCTTCTCCCGGACGAACAGCGCGGGTGGGCAACCCACCGTGAGTAACGTGTATCTCTCGGCCACCAATGCCAAAGATTTAACTGCACTTCAGGCCGACGTGACTGACCTGCTCAGCACGCGCCATGACCAGACGGACCCCGAGAACCTGGACTTCCAGGTGCAGAACCAAGCCGATTCCCTGGCCAGCCTGAACGCCATCACCTCCACCCTGACCATTCTGGTGGGCGCAATCGCGGGAATCAGCCTGCTGGTGGGCGGCATCGGGATTATGAACATCATGCTGGTATCGGTCACGGAACGCACCCGCGAGATCGGCGCCCGCAAGGCGCTGGGGGCCAAGCCGCGCGACATCCTCACGCAGTTTCTGGTGGAGGCTTCCCTGCTGTCCATTGGCGGCGGAATCATCGGGCTGGGGCTGGGCATCGCGGCGGCCTATGCGGGCAAATTCTTCGGCATTGCCCCCGTATTCAGCGCCACACCAATCATCGTCGCCTTTATTTTCAGCGCGCTGGTGGGCATCTTCTTCGGCTATTACCCGGCAGCGCGGGCCGCCCGCCTGGACCCGGTGGACAGCCTGCGTTACGAGTAAATCTAAAAATCTTAGTCCTGAACTTCAAAACCTCTTCCCCAAGGAGCAACTCCATGAAAAATATCTCTCTGAACTCCGCACTGCTGACCGCTGTTCTCGCCCTGAGTGCCCTGGCCTCGGCGCAGCAAAACAACCAGAACCGTCAACTGACGCCGGAAATGCGCGCCCGTTTCGCGCAGATGCAGTCCATCAGCGATCTGGCGCAGGACATCCGCCTGCTGCCAGAGCTGGAGAAGAACAAGGCCACCGCCATGAGCAAGGCCCAGGCCAAGAGTCTTCTGAGCATCTTCACCACGTTGCAGAAAGCCACGAGTCTTCAGCCCAACGACGCCAAGAAATACCTCTCGCAGATTGAGGACAAGATCCTGAGCGACAAGCAACAGACCGCACTGGACGATCTGGCCCTTAAGGCCGAGCAGCAACGGACTGCCCAGCGCGCCCAGCGACAGGCGGGCACAGGTGGACAGGGCGCGGGCGTGCGGATTCCCGGCCTTCCCGGCGGTTTTGGAGGAGGTCAGCGTCCCGGCGGACAGGGCGGCAACGCTGCAAATGCAGGCGGCCAGAATGGGCAGGGCGGTCAGTTTGACCCCAGCAAGTTCAACCCCTTCAAGACCGGACGCGGGGCCGACGCCCTGAAAGCGTACATCGCCGTGTTGCAGAAGAAATGACCCCGCTTTCCGGCCAGCCCACATGCATCAGAGCTGCGCCGGACCTGCACCGGATTTTCACCTTGCCTCTCCAGAGTGTGGGTGTGCTTCGTTCCCTCACCTCGTTGATCCGTCCTGCCTACCGCCTGCACAACGTCTACGAGCGGCTGCTAGGAACGGAAGTCGAGCTTCAGGTGGTGGCCCGGACCCGCCAGCAGGCCGAGGCTGCCGAATGTGCGGCGCTGGACGAGCTAGATCGGCTGAGCGCCGTCTTCAACCGCTTCGATCCGGGTAGCGAACTATCGCGCTGGCTGACGCGCCCCGGTGAACGGGTGCCGCTCAGCCCCGAATTGCGGACGGTGCTGGCCCTGGCGGACGGATGGCGTGATGTGACGGGCGGGGCCTTCCATCCCGGCGCGGACGCCCTGGGCCAGCTCTGGCAGCAGGCGGCCTCAAGGGATCAACAGCCGGACGCCACCGAACTGAGCGCGCTGCTCAGGCAACTCCAGACCGATCCGTGGACCCTGCATGCAGACGGCACCGCCACCCTGCACGTCACTTATCCACTGGGTCTGAACGCGCTGGCGAAAGGCTGGATCGTAGACCGGATGGCTGAGCTGGTTTGGAATTCACCAGGGGTTCAGGCCGTGCTGATTAACGCAGGCGGGGACCTGCGAACAATGGGCGGACGCGAGCTGAAGGTCACGGTGGCTGGTCCGTTCACCGCCCGCGACGACGCTGCGCCGCTGACCCACGTTCACGTTCAGAACGGCGCACTGGCCAGCAGTGGCAGCGCGCACCGGGGCGTGCAGGTGGGCGGTCAGTGGCGTTCGCATCTGCTTGATCCCCGGAGCGGCCAGCCTGTGCGCGATGTTCCCGGCGTGACGGTCACCGCCCCCAACTGCGCCACTGCCGACGCCCTCGCCACCGCCCTGAGCGTGCTGGGTGCCGTGGAGGGACTGGCCCTAGTCAATAGCACGCTGGACTGCGCGGCCCTGATCGTCACGCGGGACGGACAAACCCATCCCAGCGCCCTGTGGCCTCCAGACGGTCCAGCACGCTGAATCTTTAACCCCTGTCCAACCTCGCCCCTCTACCATCACCCTCAGGAGAACCCACCATGACCGACACCCGCCGCACCTTCCTGCGTAAACTGGCCGCCGCTGGCGCAGCCCTCACCCTTTCACACGTGTTGCCCGGCAATCTCGCCAGCGCCGCCGCAGGCAAGCTCTGGGCCGCTGGCATGGGTCTGGACGTCAATTTCACGGTGGCCACGCAGGCCAGCGGACGGGTCAAGCGTCCCTTCGTGGCCATCTGGATCGAGGACGGAGCAGGCGAGACCGTTCGCAACCTGACGGTCTGGACCCTCCAGAACCGCCTGAATCCACGCTGGCTGGCCGAACTACGCCGCTGGACCCGCCAGAATGCGGAACTGGTCAGCACCATCAGCAGCGCCACCCGCAACCCTGGCAACTACGCGGTCAAATGGGACGGCAAGACCGACAAAGGAGCGCTGGCCGAGCAGGGCGACTACTACGTGTGCATCGAGACCGCACGCGAGCATGGCCCCTACAGTCTGGTCCGCGAGAAAGTCACGCTGGGAGCCAGTGCGTTCAAGAAAACGCTGGGAACAGACCATGACATCGAGGCCGCCAGTGTCGCTTACGGCAAAGCCTGAAGCCCAGACGCCGGAAGGGGTGCGGACACCGCGTCCGGTCTCGCGTCCCCGCACCCTCAAGGCGCGCAGTCACGTCTGGCTGCGCTGGCTGCACACCTACACGTCCATGATCAGCCTGCTGGTGGTGCTGTTCTTTGCCCTGACCGGCATCACCCTCAACCATCCCGACTGGGCATTTGGGAACTCGGAAATTAAGCGTGAGGTGACTGGCACGCTGCCCGCAGGCTGGATCACGGCGGGCAAGGTGGACTGGCTGAACGTGGCCGAGGACCTGCGCGCCCAGCAGGGATTACACGGACGGGCCGAGGAGCCGCGCGTGGACGGTACCGAGGCCAGCATCTCCTTTCTGGGACCGGGCTACAGCGCCGATACCGTGATCGACACGCAGACGGGCAAATACAGCACCAACATTCTGGCGCAGGGCGGGGTGGCGGTGCTGAACGATCTGCACCGGGGCCGCGATACGGGCGGGGCCTGGAACTGGCTGATCGACGTGAGCGGCGGCGTGCTGACCCTGGTGGCCGTGACCGGCATCGGCATCCTGCTGTACCTGAGAAAGACGCGCACCCAGGCTCTGGCCGTGATGGGCGTTGCCTCACTGATCGTGTTGCTGCTGGGCTGGCGGGCGCTGGGCTAAAACTGAAGTGGAATGCGAAAAAGGGGCAACGCTGCCGTGATGCGTTCGCCCCTTTCCGTTGCTTCAGGCGGTGAGAGAGGCCCCCGGCCCCTAGCCCGAACTGCTCTTCAAGGCTGGACAGCTTGGCTTTTATACGGACTCCGATTAGAGGGTGTTGAAAACACCCGTAATCCGAGCGGAGCGAGCAGGAGAAAAACGGGTTCCGGGCGTGGAGTGGAGGGATCGGCGCTGTTCCGATTCCTGCACGAAACAAACGGAATCCGTATTACAGCGTCCTGAACGGGATTTTGATCGTCGTCACGGGGAAGATCAATGTCCTCATGGGCGTCTGTTTACGGGATTTTCTGGAAACACAGATTCCGGGCGTGCAGTACGTGAGGCAAGACAGCCGGAACCCGAATTCAAGTGGCACTGTCTGGCGGGGGCGACGTCGTCCAGTCCAGCAAAAAGCGGAGGCGGAGTGTTCCAGCAATGGACACTCCGCCTCCGCTTTTTGCTGTTAAAAAGTGGTTTAGAGCGTGCCCTTGAGGGTGCTGGCGACCTTGAAGGCCACCTTCTTGCCCGCAGGAATCTGGATCTTCTCGCTGGTGCCGGGACGCACGCCGGTGCGGGCGGCAGTGTCCTTGACGCTCAGGGTGCCCAGGCCGGGCAGGCCGACGCTCTGGCCGCCCTTGATCGAGCTGACCACGGCGTCCAGCATGGCGCTGACGGCTTCCTCGCTCTGCTTCTTGGTCAGGCCGGTCTTGTCGGCAACCATTTCCACGAGCTGGGTCTTGGCGACCTTGTTGCTGGCGGCGGGGGCGGCCTTGGCAGCGGCGGGCGCGGCTTTGGCGGCAGTCTTCTTGGCGGCGGGCTTGGCGGTCTTTTTCGTCATGGTGAGCAGCATGACATATGCAAACGCGCTTGGGAAGGGGGTCCGGGAGGTTAGAGTCGCGCCAGCACGCTCTTAGCACCGTTTCATCCAGAGTTTTTGTGTCTGACACGGCTTTTTTCTCATACGCTGTTAAAGGCCGTGGTACACGCCAAAAGCCCATTCATTAAGATCGCCGGGGGTGTGGTGTACGGGGTTTGCGGGGTTTGCGGCCTCAGGCGCTACACTCTGGGCATCAAAAATTCACTGTTTTGCTGCGCCATCACGGGGCGCGGCGACCCCAGGAGACCTTCACCATGACCCATCCAACCTCGTCCACAGATTCGTCCACAGATCACGCGGCCCCAGCCTCGCCCCAGCCCGCCAGCCAGGGCCGTTACTGGCCGCCCTTCAAACCCCGCACGCTGACGCTGCCGCAGACCGGCGTCATGCACAATCTGCGCGTCAGTGCCGAGCGCTACCCCGACAAGGTGGCGCTGTGGCACTACGGGCACGCGGTGACCTACGGTGAACTGCACGCCCAGGCCACGCATCTGGCCGGGCATCTGGCCGCGCAGGGCGTGGGCAAGGGGGACCGGGTGGCGGTCTGGATGCAGAACAGCCCCGCCTGGGTGATCAGCGCCTTTGCCTCGTGGCATCTGGGCGCGGTGGTGGTGCCGCTGGCCCCCATGCTCCAGGCGCGTGAGTTCGGCTTCTTCTTGCAGGACGCCGGAATCAAGGTGGGCGTGGTGGGCGCGGAACTGTACGAGAAAGCGAAACAGGCTGGGCTACAACACGCGGTGGTGGCCAACATCATGCGCGGCACCGACGCCGGGGCTGCTGGAATTCCCTTGCCCGATGGCCTGGACGTGGAAGCCACCCTGCAAGACGGCGATATCACGCTGGAGGACGCCCTGAAGGCGGATCCCGCCCCCGCCGCACAGGTGGGCGCGGACGACCTGTGTGTCATGCCCTACACCAGCGGCACCACCGGGCTGCCCAAGGGCTGCATGCACACCCACCGCAGCGTGCAGGCCAACGTGTTCGGCGCGGGCGTGTGGGTGGAGGGCACCGTTGAGGACATCTTCCTGGCGGCCCTGCCGTACTTTCACGTCACTGGGTTTATCAACAGCCTGCTGACCGGGCTGACCAACGGTGGCCAGATCGTGATTATGTCGCGCTGGGACCGCGACGCCGCCCGCACGCTGATCCGCGAGCATGGCGTGACCATCTGGACCAACACGCCCACCATGGTGATCGATATGATGGCCTCGCCCAGTTTTGATCCGGCGGATTTGCGGACCCTGCGCAGCGTGACCGGGGGCGGGGCCAGCCTGCCCGCCGCCGTGGGGCAGAAACTGCTGGACCTGACCGGCATCATGTTCCTGGAGGGCTACGGCCTGTCCGAGACGATGGCGCAGTCGCACAGCAACCCCAAGGGCCGCCAGAAACTGCAATGTCTGGGCGTCCCACTCTTCAACGTCGATTCGCGCATCATCGATCTGGACACCCATCAGGAATTGCCCGCAGGCCAGATCGGCGAGATCGTCATCCGTGGCCAGCAGGTCATGCAGGGCTACTGGAACCGCCCGGAGGCCACCGCCGAGGCGTTCATGGAGATCGACGGTCAGCAGTTCTTCCGCAGTGGCGACCTGGGTTACATGGACGAGGAGGGCTATTTCTTCTTCACAGACCGTCTCAAACGCATGGTGAACGTGTCGGGCATGAAGGTGTGGCCCGCCGAGGTAGAGAACAAGCTGCACGCCCACCCCGCTGTGCAGGAAGCCTGCGTGATCAGCGTACCCGACGAGCGCAGCGGCGAACACGCCCGCGCCCTGATCGTGCTGAAACCCGGAATGGCGGCCACTGGCGCGGACATCGAGAAATGGGCACGTGAGCAGATGGCCAGCTACAAGGTGCCGCGCGACTATCAGTTCGTGGAGAGCCTGCCGCGCGGCCCCACCGGCAAGGTGGCCTGGCGTCCATTACAGGAAGCGGCGCGGGCGGCGATGGTGGCTGGAAGCTGAGCGGACAAGTCTGAAGAATGGGACGTGTGGGCGAATTCGCCTCCACGTCCCATTCTTCTGTCTGGAGGACACAGCGCAGTCCATCCCACAGCGCAGCAGCTCCACATCACCCAGACTGCCCGCTATGGACCGTCAAGCCGAATTGCCTGCCGCCGCCTTTCGCCGCACCGACGAGACACCGGACGAACAGTTTTACCGCCAGCCGCGTTTTGTTACGCACATCGACGAGGGGGCCATCGCGGCTGTGACCGGGCTGTACCACGAGTATTTCCCGGCAGGCGGCAGAATCCTCGATCTGATGTCCAGTTGGATCAGCCACCTGCCGCCCGAAGTGGAATACGGCGAGGTGACAGGTCTGGGCCTCAACCGCGCCGAACTGGAACGCAATCCGCGCCTGACCTCGCTGGAAGTGCAGAACCTGAACGCCACGCCCCGGCTGCCCTTCGCGGACCACAGTTACGACGCGGCGGGAATCACCGTTTCTATCGATTACCTGACTGATCCGGTGGCCGTGCTGCGCGATCTGGGGCGCGTGCTGGTGCCGGGCGGCCCAGTGGTGATCAGCTTTTCCAACCGCTGCTTTCCCACCAAGGCCGTGGCCGTGTGGCACACGCTGGACGACGTGGGCCACCTGCAACTGGTGCAGCATTATCTGGAGGCGGCGGGCAACTGGACCGACATCGTCGCCCTGGACCGCAGCCCCCGTTCTGCGCGAGGCGGGTTGACAGGCGATCCGTTGTACGCCGTGGTGGGCCGGGCAAACGGTTGAAGATCGGAAAATCCCCAGGCTCAGGCGTCGTGCAGGCGGTACTCGATCTTGCCTTTCAGCGCCCGGCTGAACGCGCAGATGCCCTGGCCCTGGTCCACCAGATATTGCGCCCGTTCACGCTCCAGTTCAGGCAGGGTGATGTCCAGCGTGGCCGTCAGATCGTGCGCGTCGCCGTTTCCAGCCAGACGCACGGTGGCGATCACCTGCATCACACCGAATTCAGGGTAGTTCTCTGCGCGGGCCACCGTGCCCATAGCGCTCTGGAAACTGGCGGCCAGAGCGGCAGCAAACAGTTGCTCGGGCGTGCTGCCCACGCCGCCGGCGCCGCCCAATTGTTGCGGCACCGCCATACGGACATTCAGTTGCCCGTCCTCGCTGTCCACATGTCCGGCGCGGCCACCGTGGGCCGAGGCGGTGGTGGTGTAAAGGGCCTCACGTTTACTGTTGTTCTGGGTCATGTCCGGCAATCTGAACAATGCCCTGCCCACCTTCGGTATGCCCCCTTACTGTCTGGGAGAAGTCTTCAGGAATGGCACACACAGGCTGTTCAGACGCTCTGGCATTCGCTATGGTCCCGCACACACGCCGCCCATCTCACCCTGACTAACCTGCGGGCATCATGCGGAAGTGAACCGTTCTCCCGTCCGCTGCGTACCCTGCAAAGCCACCGTCCCACCTGCGCCGCATTTCCCCGTCCCCACTTCCTGAGGTTTCTCTGATTGCGCCGTCCACCCCCCATCCCGACGATCCTGTCGAGCTGAATTTTGCGCCGGAAGGCCGCACCGCCCGTCTCAAATTCGGCCTGATGGGCCGCACGATGATCTGGAGTGCCCTGCATCAGGCCGGACGTGTTCCGCCGGACCTCAGCGTCCAGCAGCGCTTTCAGGTTCAGCGGCGCTTCAGCCGCCGGGTGCTGGGCCACCTGGGGGTGGGGTTGGAACTGCGTGGACTGGATAACATGGGGGACGGTCCCTACCTGATCGCCCCGCTGCACGAGGGCATCGCCGACGTGCTGTGCCTGCTGCGGCTGCCACTGCCGATGCGCTTCGTGGCCCGGCGCGAGATCTTCGACTGGCCAGAGGTGGGGCCAGCGATTACCCGGCTGGGGCACCTGTCGATCAACCCGGAGCATCCGCTGGGCGGCTTCCGTGACCTGTGGCGAGGGGCCGAGTCCATTCTGGGCGGCGGTGAGAGCCTGGTAGTCTTCCCGCAGGGCACGGTGCTGGGCCTCCAGACCGACTTCCAGCGCGGCGTCTTCGAGGTGGCGCGGCGGGTGGGGGTGCCCATTTTGCCCGTTGCCCTCAGCGGCACACACCGCATCTGGGAGCATCCCTTCGCACCCACCCTGCGCTACGGCCAGCGTGTGGCACTGACGGTGCTGCCGCCTGTTTCTGCCGAGGAGTTGCAAACTGGGAATCTGGAGACCATCCGCGTCCGCACCCGCCGGGCCACCAAGGCCGCGGCCCTGGCCCCCGGCGCTCCCCCTGCCCGTTTCTTCGAGCCGGACCGCGACGGCTACTGGGACGGCTTCCGGTTGGTCATCGATCCCGACTACCCCGAACTGGCACGCCGAATGGACGCCCACCGTGCTGCTCTGGTCACAGAGACGGCGTGAAACCTCCCCCTTGATCCTGCCTGCATTTCTGATTGTCATGTTAGCCAGCCTCCAAAGTTGGACTGGCACGGACTCCGGTTAAAAGATGTTGAAAACTCCTGGAAAGCAGAACGAAGGAATACGGATTCCGTCCATTTGCTGCCGAGGTTCTTATCATAGGTAACCCGCCCAAGATCACCTTGAAGCCATCCAGGCCAAATGCGGAAATCCAGATGCGGAGATGCCGTCCTCACAGGATCGCCAGGAAGGGGCCTCCAGACTTTTCTGAAGGGTAAACCACCTCCATCACCAGCCCGTCAGATCATCTTTCAGGTCATCCGCTGCAAGTTGCGCGTAGCCCTTGCGGGTGGTGTCCACCGAGGCATGCCCCAGATGCGCGGCCACCCGCCCAAAGTCCTTGATCTGCCGCAGCAGGCGCGTCCCGGCGTACTTGCGCCCTGGATGGAAGCCCCGAAAAGGTACACCTGCCTTCTTGAAGGCCTTTTCAAGGTGATACCGCGCGGTCATGACACTGCCGTAGCGGAAGACCCGTTCGGCGGGCGTGGTGCGCTTGCCGTCCATATGTTCAGGGCCTCCGGGGGCGTACAGCGCGCGGTACTGGCGGCAGGCGCGGCCCAGGCTACTGCTGATGGCCACAATGCGCCCCTTGCGACCCTTGCCGGAACGCACGCTGATCCGGCGGGCCGCCTCGTCCAGATCCGCCCAGTCCAGCGCCAGCGCCTCACTGATCCGCAGGCCCGCGTGGGCCGTCAGGAACAGGAGAAACCGGGCCTGCACGTCGGCGCAGTCGATCACATCGGCCAGCTCATCCTCGGAATAGGGCGGGCGTTTGACGATGCCGGGGGTGGGGTCCCTGGGCACCCGTACGTCTTTAAAGGGATCGGCCTCGCAGGCCCCGGCCCAGCGCAGCGCACGGTACAGGCAACTGGCGGCGGCCACCTTCAGGCCCACCCCGGCGGGTTGGCGGCCCGCCGCCAGCATGGCGTTCACGTAGCCCTGCGCTTCGTGCCGCCCCGGACGCAGGACGCCCACCGCTTGATCAGCAGCGTATTCAGTGTACTGGCGCACGCCCAGCGCATAGGCCTCGACGGTGCGCGGACTGGTCAGCACGCCGCTGCCGCCGCCGTGGGCCAGATACGCGACGGTCAGCGACACCAGTTGCGGGGCGTCTTTTTCAGCGGCAGCACGCACGGCGCGGCGGCGCAACTCGTCGTCGTGCAGCCCGGTCCATTCGCGACTCCGGGCAAGGAGATCGCCCCGGTAAACCTCGAGCGTCATGCGGGAAGGTCCAGGCAGCGGATTTTTAGGGTGGAATCTGGCTGAAGTAGAACCACCCAGCCATTCTAATCCTTTCTCTTACCTAAGAAGCATTAGGTAAGAGAACTTGGAATCGTATCGTCTGAACACTTGAGAGCATTCGCCACATTGGAGGGTCTACCTCGGGCTAGAGACAGACCCAGTCTCTAGCCCGAGGTGGAGGTTTTAGAGTTTTTGTTTCAGCGCCCCCGTTTGACCTCGTACATGCGGCCGTCGGCCATCGCCAGCAAAGCTTGGCCGGAACCCTCGTTGCTGCGGACCGTGCCGACGCTGGCTCCCTTTAAGGGGGCCACCTGTCGCACAGCCAGCACCGCCGCATTCACCGCCGAGCGAATTTGCGTCTCCGGGGCGCGGCCCAGCACGACGAACTCATCGCCGCCCACTCGGAAAACCTGCGCGCTGGTGTCCAGCGTGGTTTTTAGGCTGCCCGCGAACATCTGAAGGACGCGGTCACCCAGGCCGTGCCCGTGCTGATCATTGATGGTTTTCAAGCCGTCCAGATCGATTCCAGCCAGCGTGAACGGCTGGGCCAGCGCTTCCAGCCGCGCCAGATCCTCGTCCAGCGCGCGGCGGTTCAGTGCGCCGGTCAGGGGATCACGGCGCGCTTCCTGCCGGGCTAACGTGACCGTCTGGCGGCGTTCCAGGGCGCTGCGGACACTGCGGCCCGCCGCCTCCAGCAGCGCGCGGTCACTGCTGCGCCAGCGCGTGGCCTCGCTGCCCTCCAGGCGCACCGCCATCAGCAGCGGGGTGGTGGGGCCGTGCGTACCCAGCGGAATCCAGGCGATCTGCCGGACCCCGGCGGCCACCAGAACCTTGAGCGCGCGGGGATGGGCCGGATAATTGTCCAGGTACAGCGGCTGCTCAAGGTCGCGCAGGGCGTGGGTCAGTGACAGGGGCCAGTCGGGCAACTGGCCGGGCAGATCGCGCGTCGTCTGTGGCACGCGGGGATGCTGGTGCGCGGCCCGGACCCGCACTCCCCCATCCTCGAAGACGATCAGACTGGTGTAATCGGCGTCCAGCGCCTTCCCTAGCAACGACGAGGCCGCCACGGTGGTTTCCTCGGGGGTCAGGTCCAGGTCCATCAGTTGGGTGATGCCTTCCAGCACCTGGGCCTGATCCAACCCGCGTTGCAGGTCGACGTTGCGCAGGGTCTGCGCCTGCAATTCACGGTCCAGGTAGACTGTGCGGGCGCGCAGTTCCAGTTCGCTGACCACCAGATCCGCCAGATCCTGCAAGGATTTGAGGTCGCCTGCCGACAGCGGATGTGGCTGGTCGTCGGTGACGCACAGCGTACCGATGCGGTGGCCCGATGGCGTGGTCAGCGGCGCGCCCGCGTACATGTGAATGTGCGGCGTGCCCGTGACCATCGGATTGTGGGCAAAGCGCGGGTCGGCGTGGGCATTCTCGATGACCATCGGCCCCTCTTCCAGAATGGTCCAGGCACACACGGAATCTTGCCGCGCTGCGGTGGTGTTCCCCGGACCATAGGCAGATTTGTTCCACTGGCGGAACTGGTCCACGAAATTGATAAAAGCCACCGGAGTGCCCAGCAGGTGCGCCGCCAGCCGCGTGATCCGGTCAAAAACCTCTTCCTGGGGGGTGTCTAGAATCTCGTACTGGGCCAGCGCCAGCAGCCGCGCATATTCATCAGGTGGAAGAGGTGCGCCGATCATGACGCCCAGTGTAGTTCAGCGCCCACCACGTTTTTATGACAGGAAAGTGGGCTGGGTGCGGATTTTCTAATTTTTCAGCCGTTTCCGTGTTGAATATTGCGCATCGGGTCTGACCTGCGGGGCCGTTCAGGCGGACCCATAGCCGTTACAGATCGTTGACGGCGGGAAGGGTCAGGAAAAAGGTGCTGCCCACGCCCGGCGTGCTGTCCAGCCAGACATCGCCGCCGTGTCGCTCGGCGATCTTGCGGGTGATCGACAGACCGATGCCATTGCCCTCGTATTCCTCGCGGCCATGCAGGCGCTGAAAGATGGTGAAGATGCGCCCGAAGAATTCCGACTCGATCCCGATGCCGTTGTCCCTGACCGAGAAGCAGACGTGTGCGCCGTCCGGCACAGCCTCGACTTGAATGACCGAGGGACGCTGCAGCGAGCGGAACTTCAGGGCGTTGCCGATCAGGTTCTGAAAGACCTGCCGCAGTTGTGAAGCGTCGCCGCGCACGCGGGGCAGCGCGGCAATACTGACATTTGCCCCCGTCCGCTCAATCTGCGCGTGCAGGTCCTGCACCACCTGGGCCAGCACGGTGTTCATGTCCACCTCTACCAGCGCCCCCGCCCCACTGGTCACCCGCGCGAAGGCCAGCAGGTCCTGCAACAACTGGGCCATGCGCCCGGTGCCCTCGCTGATCTGGCGGACATAGACCTCGGCGCGGGGGTCGAGTTGACCGCTGTAACGGGTGATCAGGAGCTGCGAGAAACTGGTGATGGTCCGCAGCGGCTCTTGCAGGTCGTGGGACGCGACATACGCGAACTGTTCGAGTTCCTCGTTGCTGCGCCGCAGTTCCGCGTTGGCGCGTTCGATGCGGCGCTGCGTTTCCAGGCGTTCGGTCACGTCCAGCGACACGCCCACCACCTCGGTGACCGCCCCGGAAGAATCCTTGACCGGGATAAACCAGCTTTCCAGTGACACGCCGCTGCTTTCAAAGTGCGTCAGGTCATGGGCCACCTGACCCGCCAGCGCCTGCGCCAGCCGCCGCCCCTCGCGCAGGTCCGGCTCGCGGGCAAACAGCGCCGTGGCCGACTGGCCCACCGCCTGACCGGGCCGCAGCCCGAGTTGCTCCAGGAGACGGCCTTCCGAGAGGGTAAAGACCCCCTGCGCGTCGGTGGCAAACAGCAGGATCGGGGCGTTCTCGGCGGCCACCTTCAGGTAGTGCTGGGTCCGGTCCAGAGCACGCATGGCCGCCGAACGCTCCAGCGTCAGCGCCAGCCCGCGCGTCACCGCCCGCACGATGGCCCGCTCACGCTCGCTCCAAGTGTGGGCCTGCGTGGTGCCCACCGCCAGCAGGCTGTGCAGCTTGTCCCCGGTTAACAGCGGCACCAGCGCCAC
Source organism: Deinococcus sp. AJ005 (assembly GCF_009017495.1). Classification (NCBI taxonomy): domain Bacteria; kingdom Thermotogati; phylum Deinococcota; class Deinococci; order Deinococcales; family Deinococcaceae; genus Deinococcus; species Deinococcus sp. AJ005. The sequence continues at coordinate 195,834 of NZ_CP044989.1, forward strand.
CGCGCCGTACTGTGCGGTGCTGGGCAGACTGTTCGCCTCAGCGTTCCAGCCGTCGGCAAAGACAGCGGCGCGCGTGCGGGCAGCCTCGGCAAAATCGGGGGCGTCCAGCGGCACTCCGGCGCGAATCTGTTGCGTCACCTCATCCGGCAGGTCCCCGGACCAGGCCTGAGCCTTCCACAGTTGGCCGTCGAGTTCGTAGTAAGCGGCGCTGACGTGCGGCAGGCTGGCGCGCAGCACCTCTATGGCCTGCCATGCCAGCGCCTGCACGTCACGTTCGTCCCCCACCGCTTCCTGATAGGCCACGAAGGCGTCCAGGGCCGTGCGTTCTTCCTGAAGCGAGCGGGACTGCGCCTCCAATTCGGCGGTACGCGCGGCCACACGCGCCTCCAGTTCCTCACCCAGCCGCATCCGCCCCAGCGCGACGGCGCACAGCGCGGCCAGCGTTCGCAGAAAGCCCTTCTCCTCCGGCGCGAAGGAACGCGGTTCCTGGAAGTCCACCATCAGGGTGCCGATTGCGCGCCCCTCCAGCACCAGCGGCAGCGCGGCGCAGGCCCCAGGTACAGTTCCAGAGGGCGCAGTCAGGTTCATCCGCGACGCCAGTTCCGGATAAGTCTGGAACAGCTCGGCATGACGCCCGAAGTACAGCGCCTCCCGCCGAAGCAGGGCGTCCCCGGCAGGATCAGCGTGGTTTAGAGGTCCGCCTGTCCACACGGATTGGCGGCCTGCCTCCTCTCCCCTGACGTGTCCGACTTCCAGATGCTCCCCGGATGGGCCGAGCAGCAGAAGGGTCCCGCTCGCGTCGGCCAGCGTCTCCCGCAACGACACCAGAATGCTGAGCAGCACTTCCCCAGTGGTAGACGCTGCGGCGAGCTGCTCTGTCACAACCTGCAAATTTTCGATCAGAACAAGGGACGACGTGCTGGACGCCGTGACCGGATGAGCCATACCTTAAGATAGCTTAAAGGAAAGGCAAGATACTGAGACAGAAAGTGCTTTCAGACGCGTTTTGAGAACAGCGCGGCAAACTGTCCTCTTCTCATCGAGGCAGCAGGTGTTGACTGCTGGCGCTGAACAGATGGATGCGATTGACACCTTCCCGCTGCGCTCCTACGATGTCCCATGATCCCATTCCGCATCACTTCACCCCCGCCGTCCCCACGTCTGGCTGGGGTCAGCCTGTGAACTCGCCCACACTTCCGACAGGTGAACCCTTTCCTACGCTGCGCATCCAGCACCTGTGTTTCCCGGTGCAGGCGCTGGACGGTACGACGTTACAGATCGGCGCACGCCTTCAACTCCCCGTGCTGGATGGGCCGGGGCCTGCGGTGGTGATCGCCCACGGTTCCAATGGCATCGACTCACGCGGGCAGGCGCACGCGCTGGACCTGAACCGCGCCGGCATTGCCACGCTGGAAATCGATATGTGGGGCGCGCGGGGTCTGGCGGGCGGCTCGGAAGGCAGGCCGAAAGCGGCGTGGGAAACCCTGCCGGACGTGTTCGGCGCGTTTGCCGTGCTGGCCGCGCATCCAGGGGTGGACGCCCGCCGGATCGGCATCGTCGGCTTTTCGTGGGGCGGCGTCGTAAGCCTGCTCAGTGCCACCCGCAACTCCCATGACCTTTACCTGAATGCAGGGCGGCAGTTCGCCGCACACGCCGCCTTCTATCCGGCCTGCTGGATATACAACACCGTTCACGGCTATGAATTCCGGGATCTGACCGGGGCCAGCATCTTGATTCTGGTGGGCGAGCAGGACCGTTATGATGATCCCGGAGAATTGGGGCCGGAGCTGATCGCCCATCTGGACCCGGCGGACCGTCCCCACATCCAGACCGTCATTTATCCCGGCGCGGAACACGGCTTCAACATGTTCGAGGCCCCGTATACCTACCGTGACCCGATGTTGCACCGGGGCCAGGGCGGCGAGGGGCGGTCTGCTCCCCACCCGGAAGCGCGGGAGGCCGCCCGCCAGACACTCGTGCAGTTCTTTGCAAGGGTGCTGATCGTGGAAATGGACTCGCCGTGAAAGAGATCCAATGTCTGTGAAGTTTGATTGGCCGGATCAAAATCTAGAGGTTGCCCAAGTTTTCCCTGCCAGAACCCGTTATGGGCGCTGAGGCCCGCCTCCGGGAACTCGGACTGGTGCTGCCGCCAGCAGTGCGGCTGCCTGCCGGAGTGGTCCTGCCCTTTGCGATGGTGCGGGTGGTGGGCACGCGCGCCGTCATTTCCGGCCACGGTCCGCAGGCCCCGGACGGCACGCTGGCCGGGCCGCTGGGCAAGGTGGGCGGCGAAGTTTCGCCCGGTGCAGCGCATGGCAGCGCGAGGCTGGTGGCCCTCTCGGTGCTGGGCAGCCTGCGCCGCGAGCTGGGCGATCTGGACCGGATCAGGGCCTGGGTGCGGGTTCACGGCATGGTCAACGCCGCGCCCGGCTTTACCGGAATGCCAGAGGTGATCAACGGCTTTTCTGCCCTGATCCTGGATGTGTTCGGCCCAGAGATCGGTCAGCACGGCCGCTCGGCAGTGGGACTGGCCGAACTGCCCTGGAACATTCCGGTGGAAGTGGAGGCTGAGGTGCTGCTCCGGGACTGACGCCTTCAATCCGCGATTTTCCAGCGGTACACGCCCAGAAAGCTGGGGTTGCTGCTCGCCGGGTGAAAGGCGCGCTCGGCGTAGCGCAGCAGGCTCTGAACGGTGAGCAGCCGGACCTCGCCGCCTTCTGCGGGGCTGGCTCCGGTGTGGTACACCACCTTGCCGTCTCCCAGGTACACCATGCTGTGATACGAGCGCAGCCCTGGACGGATGAAGATCAGCAGATCGCCGCGTTTGGCTTTGTCCATATCGCGCGACACCCGCACCATCGAATAGGTAGAGAGGTACTGAACCCCAGTGCGTCCCACCAGCTTTCCGGCCCCGATATCGCCCGACTGGTACACCCCGCCCGCCACCCGGAACACCGAGCGGCTGATGACGGGCAGCGGATAACTGAACGCTTGCACCGGGCCAAGTTTCGGGCGCGGCAGATACCTGAACTTGGCAAACCACGCCGCGTCATGCGGCATCAATGCGTTGATCAGGGCGTAGCGCAGCAGGCCGCCGCAATCGCGGTCCTCGGGCTTCCAGTCGGCGTTCATGCCGTAGTACTGGCTCTCAGCGACGGCGGCAAACCAGTCGGCGAAATTAGCACGGTCCTGCCCCACCAGTTCGGCAGCGTCGGGGTAGCCGTCGCGGTCCCGGTCTGCGGCACCGGGCGGGCCAGGTGCGGCAACCGTCTGCGTGGAGCCACCGCCCAGCGCGATACAGGCCAGCAGGCAGAGGCCAGACATGAGATGGCGCCGCGTCATGCCCCGAGTATCTTCCGGGAGTCGGCGCGGCGGGTGAGGGACGGGGTTTCGACGCCAATGGGAAGCTGGTGGAAACGCCTGGACATCCAGATGGGCGTCCAGGCCTCCTCTGTTCAAGTTGTCCCAGCTATGGCCGCTCTTCAGGACCAGACCATGGGCAGGAAAAACAGATTCAGTATCAGCCGCCTTCACCCGCTGGCCGCGACAGCTTTCCAGCGATCACGGCATGCCGCGCCCCCGTCGTGTGCGGCAGCGTGTTGCGCCAGCCCTGATACGCGTAATACCCCAGGATGGCAAAGGCTGCCGCCTCCCGCGCGCTGGAATTCCAGCCGCGTTCCTCGAAGGTCAGGACGGGGATCGGTGCCAGCGCCGCCTTGAGCTGCGCCATGAAAGTGGGATTGTACGCGCCGCCGCCCGCAACGACGATCTCGTCCAGACCGTGCGGCAGCACAAACCGTTGATAGGCGTCCACCACCGTCTGCGCGCTGAAGGCGGTCACGGTGGCGGCAATGTCGCGCGCATTCAACTCGAAAACACCCGGCAGGCGTTGCAGGTTCCAGCGTTCGCGCCCGGTGGATTTGGGTGGTGGTGCAGCCAGATAAGCGTCTCGCCGCCACGTCTGCACCAGACTGTCGGCGACCATTCCGCTTGCGCCCATGCGCCCGCCATCGTCGAAACGCCCCCCGAACAACTCGGCAGCCTCGTCAATCAGGGCATTGGCGGGGCCAGTGTCAAAAGCGATCACACCAGCCTCATCCAGTCCCGGCAGATAGGTCAGGTTGCTGATGCCGCCCAGGTTGTGAATGGCGCGGCGCACGCCAGCCTCGGCGTACATCAACCGGTCTGCAAAGGGCACCAGCGGCGCACCCTGACCCCCGGCCACCATGTCGGGCGGGCGAAAATCGGACACCACGGGCTTCTCGGTGCGCTCCACGATGATGGACGCCTCACCGATCTGGAGGGTGGAGCGGGTGTGCCAGCCGCGCGTTTCATCGGGGGCGGGGATGTGGTGAACCGTCTGCCCGTGGCTGGCGATCAGGTCTGCATCTGCTGAAAGTTCGGCGGCGGCATCGGCCAGCGCCTCGCCCAGCCAGAAATTCAACTGGGTAATTTCGCTGGTTTTGGCCTCATCACGGCTGGCAGCCAACAAGGCGGCGCGCAGGTCATCGGCAAACGGGATGTAACGGTGTTCCAGCACCCGTGCGCGCGGTGTGGGGCCAGTCAATTCGGGAGGGCGTCCGCCCACACCCAGAGCAGGCCAGCCCGGAAGCTCGATCAGCACAGCGTCGATGCCGTCCATGCTGGTGCCCGTCATCAGGCCCAGGATGCGGGGCGCGCGGGTCACGGGTGACCACCTGCCCGTGAAAATCTCCGTTCCAGTTGAAGTTCGGGGCGTTCTGACTGAATCATTGCGCCCACACCGTACCATCCTCCCTCCAGCCAGGCCACGGTCCGTTCAGTTTGAATTGCCGGGAAACAGCCTCTGCGCCGTGTACCACACAGACAGGGCCGCAAAAATCATCTATAATTACGGTATGAGCGAAACGACTCCCCGCCAATCCGCCACCCGCCAATCGGGAAGCCGCCGCAAGGACACGCCCGCCCCAGCGCCCAGTGACGCGGTGCCCAGCGACGCCACCGGTTTTCAGCGGCTGCTGACCACCGCACAGATCGACGCCGACGTGACCAGTATTGTGGCGGACCCGGCCACAGCCGACGCCCAGCTCACGGCCCTGCTGCGTGTGGCGCTGGACCGCTGGGGCTACAGCCTGCATCATCTGGAACATCGCGCGGCGCTGACCGACACGGGCGAGATTCAACTGTTCGCAGGCAAGACACTGGTGGGCCGCACCGGAGAGGATGCCGAACATCTGGCCCGCAGCTACGCCAGCTTGGGCGCTCCCAACGCCGACGGCCTGAGCGACTGGAGTGTGCTGGGTGAAGGCTGGCGCACGACCATCAAGAGTGCGGCGCAACTGCGCGTACTGATCGAGGACGCCCGTGATTTCGAGACGATGTGGACCCCGGAGCGCGGCCTGTTTCTGCGCATCTGGCGGCGCACCGAGGGCGGCCAGGAGGTCACGGCCACCGAGTACGCCCAGCCCGTAAATGCCACCCAGTTGCTGGGCGACGCCGCCTGGGACGCCATCCAGGGCATCAAGGACCGCGCCCTGCAACGCGAACTGATGGAGCGCAGCGCCAAGGGTGGTCTGCTGCAAGCCTTCCTGAGTGCGCGCCACAAGGACGCCGAACGCAACCTCGGCAGCCTGCCAGAAACACACTTCACCGTTCAAAGCAGCGTGACGCGCCTGACCGGGGAAGATGCCCGTGACTTCGCGGCAGTCCGCGCCGCCCAGAAAACCACCGCCGATGAGCTGAGGGCCATGCAGGAACGCGCGGTCAAGGGCATGGTCGAGCTGCTGCGGAGTGATCTGCGCTGACCACAGCCCGTTCTCTTGGCCGTTCTTGCTGAAAACTCAGCGGTGCGGCTGGGACTTCGGACAGGAAGAGAGTGGGGTAGGGACGTGAAGCCTTAGCCCTGCCCGGTCAGAAAGCCCCGCACCTCGCCCAATCCCCCGGTGTTCAGCAGCACCTTTCCGCTGGCCCGGTGGATCAGCGCTGGGGTGCTGCGAACGCCGCTACGCTCCGTCAGGGCGAAGAAAGCCTCGGCGTGCTGCTGGCGGTGGACCACCTCGATCTGGGATTCAAACTGCCCCTTAAGCGGCTTTGCCAGCATCAGCTTCAGGCGCTCGCAGCTGGGGCAGTCGTCCTGGGTCAGCATCACAAACGGCGCAGGATGAACCTCAGAATCAGTCATGGCTGACCCGCACAGTGGGCTGAAGATCAGGAAAATGGCCACACCACAGCGCGTCAATGTCCGCGTCAGTGATGGCCTCGGTGGTCATTTTGCTGTAACTGCTGCCCTTGGCGCTGAAGAAATCGTGGGTGGTGCCGCGCGACTGGATGCCGTTCTGGACCACGGGGTTGATCTCCTCGTCGGGGAAGGTGCGTTCCAGATCCAGATTGTCGGCCAGTACGTTGAAGTTGAAGCGGATAAAGCGTTTGACGTCTCCGGCCAGTCCCACGTCCGCGTACAGGACTTCGGTGTAAGCAAGCTCATTTTTGTAGAGTGTTTGCAGCGTCTCGGCGTACCACGCTTTCGCATATGCCTGCTCGGCGGCGTTCAGCAGGTTGAATTTCTCCTGGGCCAGCAGCGCCACGTACACGCCATGCAGCGCCTCGTCCAAGATAATCAGATTAAAAATCTCGCCTGCCGAAACCATCCGGCCCTGCCCGGCCAGATACAGCGGATAGAAAAATCCACTGTAGAACAGCGACGTTTCCAGCATGCACGACACCACCATCTTCTTCCACAGGCCCAGCGCGGACACATCTGGACCGTGAAAAATGTCCTGGATGAAGGCAATCTTGAATTGCAGGTGGGGCTGCGACCGCACCCACTCAAAGACCTCGCGTTCCTCGGTGGTGGACAGGAAGGTCTTGTTCATCATGCTGTAGCTGCGGGCGTGGATGTCCTCCATCATGCCCTGAAATTGCAGCGTCGCTTTGCGGATGTGACCGTCTACCAAGCCGCGCAGGGCGGGCATTCCCACCTCGCCCTGCAAAGTGTCCAGCGCGTTCAGGCCCGCCGAGGCGTGGATGTAGGTCCAGCGTTCAGCATCACTGAGGGTCTTCCAGACCAGCGCGTCGTTGTTCAGGGGGATTTCCTCGGGAAACCACAACTGGGAGGTGTACTTCTCGTAGAAGGTGGCGGAGAAGCTGTCCTCGGGGTCAGACCAGTTGGTGGCGGAGAAGGGTTGGGATGACATAGAGACTCCTTGAAAAAAATTGCGGTGAGTCGGAGCCGAACCCGAGCAGACTTGCAAAGCTGCGCAGCAGAGCGAGTGGCAAGCAAGACCTTCCGGCTCTGATTCCAACCTACCCGGTAACAACACCGGACAGGCTTCCATCGCCGCCAGAAGGTTTCAGACCACGCAGCTCAGGCACTCTTGCAGGTTGGACTTGCGCAGGCGCGTGTAGTACAGGGTTTTGATACCCAGGCGATAGGCGTACAGATAATAGGCTTGCAGGGTGCGGGTGGTGGCGCTGGCGGGGATGAACAGCGTGCAGGAAATGCCCTGATCTACATGGCGTTGCGCGGCGGCCACGGTGTCTAGCACGCGGCGCTGGTCCATGTCGTAGGCTTCCTCGTAGTACCACTCGGTCTCGGCACTCAGGTGCGGCATGGGATAGATGGTCCGCGCCTTGTTGCTGGTGCGCGTTTCCACCTTTTCCGTGATCGGCATGATGCTGGCGCTGGCGTGAGACACGTAGCTGATGCTCCCAGTGGGGGCAACGGCCATCACGAACGAATGCGCCAGACCGTGCTGCTTGATATCGGCCACAAGCTGCTCCCAGTCGGCGCGGGTGGGCAGGGCGTGACCGTCAAACAGGGCCGCGACTTCGGGCATTTTTGGCGCAAAGTCCCGGTCCAGATACTGGGCGAAGTGTTCGCCGGACTGGTACCGGCTGCCCTGGAAGCCCCCGAAGACAAAGCCCGTGTCCCGCGCGATTTCCATACTCGCTTTGCGGGCGTGGTAATGCACGGCGGCGAAGAATACGTCCACAAATTCCAAAGCCTCGGGAGAGCCATAGATCAGTTCCTTGCCCGCCAGGAAGGACTGCAGGCCCATCGCGCCCAGGCCAATGGAGCGCATTTCCTCGTTGGCGCGGCGCACAGCGGGAACCTCGGTGATGTGGGTGGACTGCGCGACGTTGTCCAGCATCCGCACGGCAGCGCCCACCACGCGGCCAAGATCGCGGCTGCCCATCGTCTGCTCAATCACCAGCGAGGCCAGATTGCACGACACGTCCAGCCCGATGCGGTCCTTGCTTTCCTGCCCGTAAGCGTGAAAATAACTGGGCGTGGTGGGTTGCAGAATCTCGGAACACAGGTTGCTCATCTTGATGGTACCGACGTTGGGAATCGGGTTGGCGCGGTTGGCGTGGCCCTCAAACAGCAGGTAGGGGTAGCCGCTCTCCCCCTGCGTCACGGCGATTTCTTCCAGAATCCGGCGAGCCGCGACGCGCTTCTTGCGGATGCGAGGGTTGTCGGCCAGCGCGTCGTATTCCGTCGTCCAGTTGATGTCGGTGAATTCGCGCCCGGTTTCCTGCCACAGCGAATGGGGGAAGAACTGGTAAATGTCCTCACCCGCACGCACCTTCTCAATGAAGACGTCAGGAATGGTGGCGCCCACACTGAGGGTCTTGAGCCGGGCGTCCTCATCGGTGGCGATCTTCTTGGCCCCCAGGGTGTCCAGAAAGTCGGCGTGCATCACGCTCAGATAGATGGCCCCCGCGCCGGGGCGCTGTCCGGCCTGATCGGCGTACCGGAGCATGTTGTCCAGCATCTTGGCGACGCCCATCACACCCTTGGTGACGTTCTGGATGCCGCGCAGACTTTCACCGCGTGCGCGCAGGTTGCTGACCTCCACGCCGATGCCGCCGCCGCCCTTGCTCAGTTCGGCCACGAAGGACAGGGTTTTGGTGATGGAATCCAGATTGTCGGTGCAGTCTTGCAAGAGAAAGCAACTGACCAGGCGGCCCGTGTTGGCCTTGCCGGAGTTCATCAGCGTGGGCGTGGCGGGGGTGAAGGTCTGGTTGACCAGATGATGCACCAGTTCCAGCGCCCCTTCCACGGTGTCCGAGCGGCTCAGGGCAGTGATACTCAGGCGGTCCTCGTAACGCTCCAGCCAGCGCGTGCGGTCCGGGGTCATGGTGGCGTACTCGTTGTAAAACTTGTACGCGCCCATGAAGGACTGAAAACGGAATTTGTAGCTGTAGGCGCGTTCAAAGACGGCCTGCACCTCGTCCGGCGTGTAGCGTTCAAACACCCCCACATCCCACACGCCCTGCTCGGTCAGGTAACGAATCTTCTCCTTGAGGTTGTGGAAGAAGACCGTGTTGGGGTTGACCTTTTCCTGGAAGTAGACCTGCAAGGCTTCCAGATCGTGTTGCGGCTGCACCAGCGTTCCGGCCAGTACTTTGTTGTTCAGTTCAATCCAACGTTCCATAGTTCTCCCTTAAATTAAGCACTGCGCTCCCTGAGCCACGTCAGCACGCGCACGCGGTCTGCGGCGGTGCCGCCCTTGTTGATCTTGGCGACGATGGGGACGCCGTACCGCGCCGCGATCACGTCCGCCGCCCGCGCAAAATTCTGACCCCAGTGGTACGAGCCGCTGGAGACCACGCCGCGCAGCAGATGCCCGTGCTGGTCCAGAAAAGTGTGGGTGGTGTCCGGCACCTGCCCCGTGCCGAAGGTGTAGGTCAGCAGCAGGTATTCAGTGTTGGGAACATGCGACCGTACGTCCACCGCTTCCGCGCCCAGTTGCCCGGCCAGTTCCCGCGCCAGCCGCCGCACGTTTCCCGTCAGAGAGTCGTAGGCCAGCAGCATCAGCCTTCCAGCCGGGGAACGGGGGTGGGCTGCCCATCATCGTCAATCGCCACCAGCACGAAGGTTCCGGTGCAGCCCAGTTCGCGGTGCTCGCTGTACATCTGCTCAATGAACAGTTCCACCAGCACGGTCATGCTGCTGCGCCCAGTCTTGACCACGCGGGCGACGAGTTCCACCAGACTGCCTTGCGGAATGGCACGTGAGAATTCCATCGCGTCCAGATGCCGCGTGACCACCTTGCGGCGGCAGTAGCGCGTGGCAGCGATAAAGGCGGCGCTGTCCATGAATGACAGGGCCTCGCCGCCGAACAGCGTGCCGTGGTGGTTGGTGTCGCCGGGAAAGACCACATGCGTGACGCGCGTCTCGGCAGTGTGAGGACGGGGAGGAAGGTTTGCGGGGTCCAGCGTGGGAGAGTAGGTCATGAAACCTCGGCAAAAAGACAGGACAGGGCCACCCGTGCGGCGGTACTCAGCGCGGGTTAATCAATAAAAACAAAAAAAGACGTATTCGCGCGGCCTGGCTTCAGGCGGCAAATACGGCAGTAAAACAGTTAATTCGGCACGGCGATTATCCTTGGCCCCTGACGCGGGAGCAGACACGAGAAGCAAACTCCGCGAGGCGAGCGTTCGGACTGGGGACCGTAGCGCGACTGTGCCGGACTGAACCCCCTTTTTAGGAGGCATGACCGGACTTCCCTCGGTTCCTGCGGAGGCTGCTCGTGGGGAGCAGCGCCGTCACTGTACTCCATCTGGTACTGGCGTGGAGCCGCGACGCTGTATCTGGACGGGACCGATCCGGCTTTTGTCTCAACCAGGGCCAATATCCAAGCGGTTCAGCACAGCCAGTGGGTGATGACGCAGGTCTCCGGCCAGGACTGCTCCGATTTTCAACACTTCAGTGTCGCCGCCAGATATCTTGGTCTGCCCTCGCCTCCTGGGCCATACGGATTCCATCACCAACGTGGCAGAGGTCGGGACAGCACCCATGTCTGGCACAGCTCAAAGAGAGGATGCCTGGACGCCCGTTCGGATGTCTTTGATGTTTCCACCCCGTTTAGGGCTTGAGCGAGCGAGCCTCCAGGCTGTCTGGGAGAGCGTTTTGCGTACATTGGGAGGCGACACTGCCATTTTGCTGAACCTATAGGGTTCAGTGGCCAGAAGCTGTTTTTTCGATGAGCTGCACCTCGAGGGCGGGTAATCATTCAACGCTGAGCAGAAAACATGGCTTGTTCAGGTTGAGGAGCGAATGGATTCGTCTTGTTGCCGTCCCACAACCACTTTCCAGGATCGGCGTCAAGCCCTAAACGGGGTGTTTCCGACGCCTCTCAATCGGGATTCGTTTCAGTCCGCCGCAGCGTCACGCCCCAGCGAGGCCATATTGATCACGAAGCGGTATTTCACGTCGTTGCGGATCATCCGGTCATAGGCAGTATTGATGTCCTGCATGTCGATCAGTTCGATATCGGCCACGATGCCGTGTTCGGCGCAGAAATCGAGCATCTCCTGGGTTTCGGCGAGTCCACCGATGTTGCTGCCCGAGACGCTGCGGCGGTGTGTGATCAGCAAGCCGCCGTGGACACCTACCGGATCGATTGCCCCGACGATGACCAGTTGTCCGTCAAGCTTGAGGGTTCTGAGATATGGCGCGAGATCATGGCTGGTCGGCACCGTGCTCAGGATGAAGTCGAAGCTGGCACGCGCCGCCTTCATGGCCTCAGGGTCACTGCTGATGATCACGTTGTGGGCACCCAGACGTAAGGCGTCGTCGGCCTTGCTCTGGGAGGTCGTGAAGAGGGTAACCTCGGCCCCCAGCGCGGCGGCCAGCTTGATGCCCATGTGTCCCAGCCCGCCCAGCCCCACGATGGCGACGCGGTGGCCCGGGCCAATCTTCCAGTGCATCAGCGGCGAATACATGGTGATGCCTGCGCACAGCAGCGGGGCCACCGCCTTGAGGTCCAGCGACTCCGGGACACGGAGTACGAATTCCTCGCGCACCACGATAGAACTCGAATAGCCGCCGAAGGTCAGGTTGCCACTGCCCCGCTCACGGGAGTTGTAGGTGGTGGTGTGCCCGTTCTCGCAGTACTGCTCCAGACCCTCGGCGCAACTCGGACACTCCTGGCAACTGTCGATCATGACCCCTACCCCAGCCAGATCGCCTGGTTTAAAGCCCTGGACCTGTTCGCCCACCGCCGTAACGCGGCCCACAATCTCATGACCGGGCACCATCGGGTATAGCCCCGGCCCCCACTCGCTGCGGGCCTGATGAATGTCCGAGTGACAGACTCCACTGAACAGGATCTCGATCTGAACGTCGCCCGGGCGCAGGTCACGCCGCTCGATCTGAAAGGGGGCGAGGGGGGTGGTGGCGTTCTGGGCGGCGTAAGCATTGACAGTGGGCATGGGAATCACTCCTGGTAAAACGGATGGGCGCAGACGGTGACGTGTGCAGACGGCATGGGCACAGGGTGGGCTGAAAGACCGGACACACACCATACTGTGGGTTTGCACCACCGTTCTGAGGCGAATGGCAAGGCGAGCTGCGTATGTACTTCAGTCTCTAGGTTCATTCTCCGGGCGCTTTGAGACCCCCCAGACCTGAAGACCAGAGAGTCCTCCTGAACATCAAACAGTTCCGGGCCATCCGGCGCATGACACCTGGAAGTGCGTGTCCCCACGGGTCAGTGTCGGACGGCCGAGTATGGGAGTGCTGATGCACTAAAGCCCTCTGTCCGGGTCAGCCACGGCCTCCAGCGATCTGGGCGGCCTCGGGCAAACGGGCAAGTCGGCGCATGGCCACAGCCCCAAGGAGCGGCCCTACCGCAAGTACCATGAAGGCGAGTGCCCAGCCACTGCTGCGGACCAGCAGAGGGACCAGCGCGATGCTCCCAGCAGTCAGGGTAAAGCCCAGCGCCAGTTGCATGGTCAATGCCGTGCCCACATAGGCGGGGTCGGCAATTTCGCTCACGATGGTTGAAAACTGGGCAGAGTCGGCAATGATCCAGAACCCCCACAGCAGACTCAGCGTCATCACCACAGGAGGGGCTGCGTTCATCAGGACGGCGAGGGCCAGCGCCAGGGCACAGCCGCCAGACAGGAACATGGCCAGCGCCGTGAGGCGTGTCCGGCCCCAGCGGTCTCCCAGCACCCCACCGACATAGCAGCCGAGCGCCCCCACCCCCACCACGGCAAAGGTGGCATAGGCAGCCCCCTGGCCCGGGTCAGGGAGGTTGCGCTCCGAGAGCAGCCGGGTAAAGAACACAGCGAACCAGGCCCACATGGCGTACAGCTCCCACATGTGTCCCAGATACCCCAGGGTGGTGAGGCCCATGGCGCGCCCGGTCAGGATGCGCCATGCCTGAGCGGGACGTAACACAGCAGGCGGATACTGATGAGGACCGTTCCTGACCTGCATGGCCATCAGACCGCCCAGCGCGGCCAGCAGACTGGTGACGGCAATCACCGCCTGCCAGTTCGCTCCGCCCAGGCCGTTGACCAGATGCGGCAGGGCAGCAGCGAGAGTCAGGGCACCAACCATGATGCCCAGCGCCACGCCACGCCCTGTGCGGAACCAGGTGGCCATGGCCTTGAGCGCAGGGGGATACACCAGTGCCAGGGCCGCTCCCGTTAAGGCGCGCAAAAAAATGGCCTGGGCTGGACCATCCGCCAGCAGCATGCCCAGATTGGCTCCTGCCGCCAGAAGTGCCCCGGTCAGAATCAGGTGCCGGGGCGAGACCCGGTCGGGAAGGTTGAGAACCGCGCTGAGGACCGCCCCTAGGACGAAGCCCAACTGGACGGCCAGCGTCAGCCACGCGGCGTCGGTGTCGCTGAGCGTCCAGACGACGCGCAGTTGGGGAAGCACGGCTGCTGCCGAAAACCACGGGGCCATGGCGAACACCACCGCGCCTGCCAGCCACGTGAGGGCGGTCCAGGGGCCAGGTGAGGCGTTTGGGGCGGCGGCATCTGGCATGCCGCGCATCATAGAGAACCCGCCATGCTGGAGAGGTCTGCCACCCAGGCCCGTCGTTCCTTCGCACTGTTTCCGGCTTATCCGTTACGTCCCCTCCTCTCCGTCACCGTTTTTCCTTTCCCTTCCAGTCGGGTTTCCCAGTTCTTTCATCACTGTTCAACTGGAACCATGGATGAGGGATTTTCTATTTCAGAAGTTCCAGGGCCAGCGCCAGCAAATCTTCTGGCGCGTCAAAGTGGTGGCGGCCCAGTAACAACCGCACCCCACTGTTCACACCCGGCCAGGCATCAGCGAGTTGCCGGGATTGCCATACGAACGAATCCGATTCGTCCGCACCCACGGCAACCAGAAAGGGGGCAGCGCTCGTTGGATGCAGAAAAGCCGGGCTGAGAGCGTGGGCCTCCTCTTCAGAGAGTCGTAAATCAGGCTGTAACTCGGTGCGGCGCAGCGGCCCCAGATCGTACAGGCCGCTGATGCCGATGCCGCCGGTCAATTTCACGTCCGGGAAGCCTTCGGCGGCCCAGTCGGTGGCATGGATCATGGCGGCCAGATGCCCCCCGGCGGAGTGCCCGGCCACGACCAACGGCCCCGGAAACTGGCTGGCGAGAAAGGCTGTGGCCTGCCGTGCCTGGGCCACGATCTGCGCCAGCGTCACGGCGGGCGTCAGGTCATAACTCATGACCGCCACGCGAATTCCAGCCTCCAGCAGCGGTGGGGCCAGATACGAAAAGGTGTCCTTGTAAAACGCCTGCCAGTACCCCCCGTGAATAAACATCAGGGTGGCCCGCGTCTTCTCTTCAGGTTCAAAGACATCCAGCCGCTCGTGTTCGCCCGTGCCGTAGGCCAGTTCCACGGGCGGAAATATTTCCCGTACGGTGGCGCTCTTCCGCACCCAGGCCGCGACGATGGCGTCGGCGTCTGGCACCCGGCGGCTGGGCATGTACTCGTCATTGGTGGCCGTGTCGAACAGGTTCTGGGGCTGCGTCATGCGGTGGGGTCTCCTGGGCGCAAAGCGGTCTGGATTCGGGAATGGACAACGGAAACTTGGAAAGTCTCGGGCCGGATACTCTAGAGTCGCAAGGACAGGCCGCAGAAGGGTGCGGCGCGCTGGAGGTCAGCTTATGGACGAATCACAGGACATGCAAACGCTCTTGGAGCTGACGGACAACTGGCAGGGCGGCGACGTGGGCCGCACCGAACTGGTCTCGGCCCTGCGCCGGGTCAGTGACGATTCCGGCGAGCTGATCCGCACGCTGATCACGCAGCTTTCTCAGGGGGCCGTGCAGGCGGGCCAGACCTCAGAACACACCGAGAACACCGACGCGTGGCGGCAGGAACTGATGGCTTGCCGCGCCCGCTCGTGGCCTTACCCGCACGGCGCAGGGCTGCTGGTAGGGCCGCATGTGTTGATCCTCACGGACGGCGAACAGGGCGTGCTGCTGCGCGCGGGTCGCCTGCGGGTGCTGACCTCCAGCGTCAGCGCGTCGCTGCTGCTGCTGTGCCAGACCATCGTGATGGCCCAGCATTCCCTGGACGGCAAGGTGGTGGGTCAGGCGCGCACCCAGCGCATCGAGTCGGCATCCACCTCATTGTCGGAAATCGACCCGATCAAGTAGGGCAGAGGTTGGAGGATGGCGGGGCAGACCATTGCGCCCCGCTGCCCTTTTGTTGCGCTGGGATGGAAGGCGGAAAAGAAACTCCTCTTCTGCGGGCCGTGCCAGCCAGTCTGCTTTGCAGCCAGCTCCCCTCAGAAGGGAGCCAGGAAAGCGCAACTGGAACGGCAGTTTCGCAACTCTCGCCTCCCTTCTAAGTGGAGCTGGGCGCCCGACTCGCAGAGCCGCGAAACAGAGGGGTCAAACCGTGTCAGCCACCCCAAAAACAGACGTCATAGGGGTTTCTTCGTCTGGTTCCAAACCCATGCCCTAAACTTTCCAGGCCAGCTCCACTTCCCAGGTTCCCACGCTGCCCCTTCCAAGGAGTCCCCATGACCAGTTCCCAGCGCCCGCAGTACATCCTGGCCCTCGACGGCGGCACCACGTCCAGCCGCGCCATCGTTTTCGATCACGGGGGCAACGTGGTGGCGCGGGCGCAGAAGGAATTTCCCCAGATTTTCCCGCGTCCGGGGCTGGTAGAACACGACGCGCAGGACATCTGGAGTACCCAACTGGGCGTGGCGCAGGAGGCCATCGCCTCGGCGCGGCTGCGGGCCAGCGATATCGCCGCCATCGGCATCACCAACCAGCGCGAAACCGTGGTGGTCTGGGACCGTGTTAGCGGGCAGCCAATCCACAACGCGGTTGTCTGGCAGGACCGCCGCACCGCTGGCCTGTGCGACACGCTAAGGGCCAAGGGCAAGGAGCCTGTGTTTCAACAGAAGACCGGGCTGATTCTGGACGCCTATTTCTCGGGAACCAAGGTGGCCTGGATTCTGGACCATGTGGACGGCGCACGCGGGCGGGCCGAGCGCGGCGAACTGGCCTTCGGCACGGTGGATTCCTGGCTGGTTTACAACCTGACTGGGGGCGAGCTGCACATCACCGACGCCAGCAATGCCAGCCGCACGCTGCTGTACAACATCCACACGGGTGAGTGGGATGACGAACTGCTCGGGATTCTGAACGTGCCGCGTGCCGTGCTGCCCGAGGTGCGCTCCTCCAGCGAGGTTTACGGCGAGACTGCGCCGGGGCTGCTGGGCGCGCAGATTCCGATTGCGGGCATCGCGGGCGACCAGATGGCGGCCACTTTCGGGCAGGTCTGCCTGGAACGCGGCATGGCCAAGAACACCTACGGCACGGGCTGTTTCATGCTGATGAACACCGAACAGGAGGCAGTGCCCAGCAACAACCGCCTGCTGACGACGGTGGCATGGCAACTGGACGGAAAGCGCACCTACGCGCTGGAAGGCTCGGTGTTCGTGGCGGGCGCGGTGGTGCAGTGGCTGCGCGACGGTTTGGGCATCATCCGCAGCAGCGAGGAAGTGGAGACGCTGGCAACACAGGTGCCCGACAGCGGCGGCGTGTATCTGGTTCCGGCCTTCGTGGGCCTAGGCGCGCCGTACTGGGACCCCTACGCGCGCGGCACCATCGTGGGCATGACGCGCGGCACCACTGCCGCCCACATCGCCCGCGCCGCGCTGGAAGCGGTGGCCTTTCAGAGCGCCGAACTGCTGGAGGCCATGCAAAAGGACAGCGGCGTGACTTTAAAGGAACTGAGGGTGGACGGCGGGGCCAGCACCAACGACCTGATGATGCAGTTTCAGGCCGACGTGCTGGGCGTTCCGGTGGTGCGCCCACGCATTACGGAGACCACGGCTCTGGGCGCAGCGTATCTGGCTGGGCTGGCGGTGGGCTTCTGGCAGGATCAGGCAGAACTGAAGGCCATGTGGCAGGAAGACCGCCGCTTTGAGCCGCAGATGGAACCAGGTGAGCGCGCGGCCAGGATGCGCCGCTGGAAAAAGGCCGTGGAGCGCTCCCGCGACTGGGAGGATGCGGAGGGCTGAGAGAGTCTGCGGCCAGACATCTTGAAGCGGTCCAGGTTTCTTCATCTGCCCCGCAGCAGGCAGCGTCCGGGCCACTGATCTCCAAATTCAAGTGCCCTTGGGTCTTCTGGGAGGTGGGGTTGAGAGCTTCACCCTCCCAGAAACCCGTCTGCTGAACCCCCAGCACTTCTGGTCAAAACGGTCCAGACCATTCATCATGGATCATGTCTGCCGACGCCCCCACCTTTGCCGAGGTCTACCCCGGCCACCCCGAGCCACAGTTTGAGCGGCTTGAATTCAGCCGCCTGTCGCCGCAAGAGACGCTGGCCCGCGCCGAGGCTTTTTACCAAGAGATGAAGCAGAGGCGCACCACCCGCCAGTTCAGCCGCGACGCCGTTCCGCAGGCCGTGATCGAGTGGGCCGTGCGGACAGCGGGCACGGCCCCCAGCGGCGCACACCGTCAGCCCTGGCGCTTCGTGGCCGTTCAGGACCCGGCCCTGAAAGCGCGGCTGCGCGGGGCGGTGGAGGCCGAGGAATACAAGACCTACACCGGGCGCATGCCCGAGGAATGGCGTGCGGCCCTGGCCCCGCTGGGCACCGATTATGTCAAGGCCCACCTGACCGACGCGCCGTGGGTGGTCGTGGTCTTTCGCGAGAAATACGGTCTGGACACGGACGGCACGCGCACCAAGCATTACTACACTGTGGAAAGCGCCTCGATTGCCGTGGGCCTGCTGATTGCCGCGCTGCACCACGCCGGGCTGGTCACGTTGACCCACACGCCCAATCCGATGGGGTTTCTGGCTGAATTGCTGGGCCGTCCCCGAAATGAGGAGGCGCTGATGGTGCTGCCCGTGGGCTACCCGGCCCCGGACGCTACCGTGCCGAAGCTGACGCGCAAGCCGCTGGAGCAGATTTTTCAGGTGGACTTGGGCGGCAATGGTCTGGACGACACTGATCTGGGCAGTACGGGGAGGTCAGTAGATTGAATCCTGAGCGTTCCAGCCGCGTACCCGCTGCTAGCACCCCCTTTGACCTTCGCCTACGGACGCGGTGGACGGACCAGGGGCTGGAGGCCGCATGACCGTTCAACCCGAACCATCCTTTCCCGCACCGGACCCGCAGCGCCACGGCTGGGCCATTCCGCCCGACACCGGGAACTCGCCCCTGAAGGCCGACGTGGCCGTGATCGGCGCGGGAGCGGCGGGTCTGACCGCAGCACTCCTGGCCGCCCAGAACGGGCAGCGCGTCATCCTGATCGAGCGCGAGCGGACGGGCGGCGAATGCACCTTCACCGGCTGTATTCCTTCCAAGGCGCTGCTGGCGATGGCAAAAAAGGTCCATGCGGCACGTCAGAGTACAGCGCTGGGAATGAACGTCAGTGGCGAGCCGGACTGGACCACCATCCGCGCCAGACTGCATGCGGTGATCGACCTGTTCGAGGATGTGGACTCCCCCGAATCTATCGAGCGGCGCGGCGTGCAGGTCATCGGGGGTCAGGCCGTTTTCGTCTCTCCACATGTGCTGGAGGTCACCCGTGACGGTCAGACCCGCACGGTGATGGCCGGGAAATTCGTGCTGGCGACGGGTTCGGAGGCGAAAGTGCCAGCCATCGACGGTCTGAGCGAGATTCCGTACCTGACCCACGAAACCATCTTCGACGTGCCGGAGCGGCCCGCGCATCTGCTGGTGCTGGGCGGCGGCCCCATCGGCTGCGAGCTGTCCCAGGCGTTCGTGCGGCTGGGCAGCCGGGTCACCACCATGCAACGCGGCGAGCGCTTGATCGACAGGGACGAGCCGGAAGCCTCGGCAGCACTCCTCCAGGTCTTGCAAGAAGACGGCGTGACCGTCCACCTGAACGCCGAAACGGTGCGGGCGGAGCGGACCGGGCAGGGCGTGCGGCTGCACCTGCGGGACGGTCAGACGGTGGAGGGTACGCATCTGCTGGTGGCGGTGGGCAAGACGCCGCGCGTGCAGGGGCTGGGCCTGGAGACCATCGGGGCCGACTTCGACGCTGGGGGGCTGAAGGTCCGGTCCGACATGCAGTCCAGCTCCTGCGCGTACCTGTGGGGCGCGGGCGACGTGGTGGGCGGATCCATGTTCACGCACGGCGCAACCGAGCGCGGCACGCTGGCCGGGCTGGGCGCGCTGGCGTGGTGGGGCAAGGGTGTGGCCGCCCTGCGCGCCCCCGCCGCCCGCGTGGAGGACATTCCCTGGGTGACCTACACCGAACCCGAGATCGCCCACTGGGGCCTGACGGAGGCGCAGGCGGTGAAGCGATACGGCGGGCGCGTGGTGGTGGTGGACTACGATTTCTCGCATCTGGACCGCGCCCGAACGGAACGCGAAGCGGGATTCGTCAAGCTCGTCGCCCTGAAGGGCGTGTTCGGCTCGCCCGTGGGCCTGCGGGTGGTGGGCGCGCAGGTGGTGGGCAGCCGCGCGGGAGAGCTGATCCAGACCCTCAGCCTGCCCTCCCGCCTGCACGTTCACCCGGCCAGACTGGCGCTGCTGCCGGTGCCATATCCCACTTACGGCGAGGCGGTACGGCACGTCTACCTGGGCCTGCTGGCGGACAATCCGGCCTTCGGCAAACGCCGTCCTGGGCCAACAGAGGGCCAGCAGACGCAGCCGAAAGCGCCGGACATGGGCCAGACCGCGCCCGGCTGATATGGACACCATCTGTCACACACTCAGATCGGGATAGCCCGAAGAGAGGACGCCGTTCCTGCGGGGAGCAACCCTGAGAGTCCTGTTCAGATTCCCAGGCGTACGAGAATATTCCAATCGCAGCCGGTAGCAGTGGCGGTGCCTCCTCCCCTACCCGCAACACACTGTCTCACCTCTTCCATTCTGCCTCTGGGTGTTATAGTGTCCTAGTACACATCAACGGGTGTTCTTGCCCAACACTGGAGGTCTTCCCTATGAACGTGAAGAGAATGTCTCGTATTGCTTTATCGCTTGCCGCCGCACTCACCGTGGGCCAGGCGTTCGCCGCCACCCGTGGAGGCCAGATGACCTTCGGGCGTTACGCCGACTCGCTGTTTCTGGACCCGGTGCTGAACGACGCCAACCTGGACATCTGGATTCTGACCAACCTGTACGACACCCTGCTGCAACCCACTGCCGACGGCAAGGGCGTGCAGCCGGGACTGGCCAGCGCCTACAGCCTGTCCAAGGACGGCAAGACCGTCTCGCTGACGCTGCGCTCCGGCATCAAGTTCGCCGACGGCAGCCCGATCACTGCCGCCGACGTGAAATGGAGTCTGGACCGCGCCCGCAACCCCGACAACGGCGCGTGGGTGGGCCTGGTCGGCTCGATTGCCAGTGTGGCAGCCAGCGGCAATAAGGTCACCGTGACCCTCAAGAAGCCGGACCCCTCGATCATTCCGGCGCTGGCAACCTTCAACACCGGCATCATGCCGCAGAAGCTGTTCAACGCCGCACCCGGCAAGAACGACGCCGAGAAGGCCAAGGCCTTTGCCGAGAAGCCCATCGGCTCCGGCCCCTTCGTGCTGAGCGAATGGAAACGCGGCTCGTACATGGTACTCAAGCGCAACCCCTACTACTGGAAGATGGGCGATGACAAGAAGGCCCTGCCGTACCTGGACACCCTTCGCTTCGAGATCATCCCCGACGACAACACCCGCATCCTGAAATTGCAGGCCGGGGAGTTGCAGGGCGCGGAGTTCATTCCGCTGAGCCGGGTGGCCGAACTCAAGAAAGATCCCAAGATCAACATGGTGCTGTTCCCCTCCACCAAGGTCAACGACATCATCATGAACAACCGCCCCAAGCTCAAGGACGGCAGCGCCAATCCCCTGAGCGACGTGCGGGTGCGCCAGGCGCTGAACTACGCGGTCAACCGCGACGCCCTGATCCAGCTCGTGACCTTCGGGACGGGCAAGCCGATGAAGTCGTTCATGTCTTCGGGCACGCCACTCTTCGATCCGGCGCAGAAAGGCTTCAACTATGACCCTGAAAAGGCCAAGGCGCTGCTGAAGGCGGCGGGCTATGCCAACGGCATCGAAGTGACCAGCATGGCGACTTCGGGCAGCGCGGACGATCAGGCGCTCCTGACCGCCTTGCAGCAGATGTGGGGTGCGGTGGGCATCAAGCTCAAGATTGAGCAGCTCGACGCCGCCACCAAGACGGCCCGCTACCGCGCCAACGACTTCCAGATGCGCACGGGCGCGTGGACCGACGATATCGCTGACCCCAGCGAGATCACCGGCTACTACGCGGTCAACGGCGACACCGAAGCCGCGCACACCGGCTTCACCGATCCGGCCATCGAGAAGCTGTTCATCCAGAGCCAGCAGGAGACCGACAAGACCAAACGCGCCGCGCAGTACAGGCAGATTCAGACCCTCTACGCAGCGGCTTCGCCCACCATCTTCCTGTTCGAGACGCCCTACGCGGTGGCGCTGCTGAACAACGTCAAGGGCTTTAACCAGATTCCGCTGGGCAACAACATCTTCGAGGCCACCTGGCTGGCGAAGTAAGCGGCAGGAGCCTGACCCAGACGCGCGCCACGCCATTTCTGTTCAAGCGTGGCGCGCGTCTATTGATGCTTTGAGGAGGTGAGATGCACACCAGTTACGTTCTGAGGCGGCTCCTCCAGATCATTCCGCTGTTTCTGGCGGTGATGGTGCTGGTCTTTACACTCGTTCATCTGATTCCCGGCGATCCGGTCAGCACGCTGCTGGGGGACCGGGCCACGCCGGACATCGTGGCGCGGGCCAATAAGGAGCTGGGCCTGGACAAGCCCCTGCTGGTGCAGTTTGGCCTGTTCGTCAACCAACTGCTGCACGGCAATCTGGGCGAGAGCATCAACCTGAAAATCCCGGTGCTGCGCCTGATCGGCGAGCGGCTGCCCGTGACCCTGTTCCTGACGGTCTACGCCGCCGTGCTGGGCGTGCTGATGGCCGTACCGCTGGCGGTGCTGGCCGCCGTGCGCCGCAACACCTGGGTGGACGCGCTGATTCGCGCCGTGTTCCAGGTGGGTCTGTCTTTGCCGGTGTTCTACGTGGCCCTGCAACTTCTGACGCTGCTGGGCGCGCGGCTGGGCTGGTTTCCCATCGGCGGTTACGGCGAGAATTTTGGCGAACATCTGTTTCACCTGTTTCTGCCCGCACTGACGCTGGGGCTGAATCTGGCCGCGATCCTGGTCCGCACGCTGAGAAACAGCATCATCGAGGTGCTGACCGCCGAATACGTGGACTTTGCCCGGGCCAAGGGACTGAGGAGCCGCGTGATCATGACCCGTCATGTGCTGCGAAACGCCCTGATCGCCACCGTCACGCTGCTGGGCCTGAACATCGGCGCGCTGATCGGCGGGGCCGTGATCACTGAAACCGTCTTTGCCATTCCCGGCGTCGGACGGTTGATGGTAGACGCCATCTTCGGACGCGATTACCCGGTGATCCAGGGCCTGACGCTGATGTTCGCCCTGATCGTGTCGCTGGTGTTTCTGGCAACCGATCTGATCCATGCCCGACTTGACCCCCGCGCGGAGCTGTCGTGAGGAGCTGCCCATGACCACCATGCATTCCCCCGCGCTGGAGGTGGCCCCCCGCCCGCGCCGCCGCTGGCCCAAGCCCACGCTGCTGATCGGCCTGGCGCTGCTGCTGGTCCTGATCATCGCGGCCCTGTTTCCGCAGGCGCTGGCCCGCTACAGCCCCACCGACTTCGATTATCAGGCCATCCTCAAGGGGCCGAGCGCCGCACATCCCTTCGGCACCGATAACTTCGGGCGCGACATTCTGAGCCGGGTGATTCACGGCACCCGGATTGACATGCAGATTGCCATTTTTACCACTCTCTTTCCCTTCATTTTTGGCACGTTGCTGGGCGCATTGACCGGCTATCTGGGCCGCTGGAGCGACGCCGTGGTGGGCCGGATTGCCGATCTGGTGGTGGTCTTTCCCTTTCTGGTGCTGGTCATCGCCATCGTGGCCGTGCTGGGGCCAGGGCTGATGAACATGTATATCGCGGTTAGTGCCGTGGGCTGGGTCAGTTACTGGCGGCTGACGCGCGGTGAGGTTATGGCGCAGAAGAAGGCCGAGTACGCACAGGCCGGACGGGTGCTGGGTTACAGCCCCAGCCGCATTCTCTTGCGCCACCTGCTGCCCAACGCGGTCACGCCCGCCATCGTGTATCTGATGACCGACATGAGCCTGGGCATCCTGCTGGGCGCGTCTCTGGGCTATCTGGGCCTGGGCGCGCAACCGCCAACGCCGGAATGGGGCGTGATGGTGGCCGATGGCAAGAACTTCATGGCCACCGCGTGGTGGATCAGCACCTTTCCCGGTCTGGCCCTGACGCTGGCGGGCGTGACCTTCAGCCTGATCGGGGATGGACTGGCCGACGCCCTGAGGCCCCGCGCATGACCGCGCCACTTCTTAAGGTGCGTGACCTGAATGTCCGCATTCCCACACCGGGCGGCGTCCTGCATGCCGTGCGCGGCGTCAACTTTGACCTGATGCCCGGCGAGGTACTGGGCCTGGTGGGCGAATCGGGCAGCGGGAAAAGTGTCACCCTGCGCTCGTTGATCCGCCTTCACCGCCCGCCGATTCAGATGTCGGGAACAGTGGAGTACGGCGGGCAAAATTTGCTGGATGCCTCCGAATCCAAACTGCGGGACGTACGTGGCGGGCGGATCAGCATGATCTTTCAGGAACCGATGTCGGCGCTGAATCCGGTGCTGACGGTGGGCGAGCAGATCGGGGAAAACTTACGCGAACACAAAGGGCTGCGGGGCAAGGCGGCACAGGACAGGGCTGCCGAGCTGCTGGATCTGACGGGCATTCCCAGCCCCCGCGCCCGCCTGTCCGATTACCCCCATCAGTTCTCCGGCGGGATGCGCCAGCGGGCCATGATCGCCATTGCGCTGGCCTCCGAGCCACAACTGCTTCTGGCCGACGAGCCGACGACAGCGCTGGACGTGACCATTCAGGATCAGATTCTGCGCCTGCTACTTCGGCTGCGCGAGGAACTGCATATGAGCGTCATTCTGGTCACGCACGATCTGGGCGTGGTGGCGCAGACGTGTGACCGGGTGGCCGTGATGTACGGAGGACGACTCGTGGAGACGGCAGGAGTAAACGATCTGTTCCACGCACCCAAACACGCCTATACGCTGGGCCTGATGCGGAGCTTGCCGGGAGCCGGGGAACACCGCCGCCCCTTGCAGCCGATTCCCGGCGGGCCGCCCGATCTGCGTTCCCTGCCGCCCGGTTGCCCCTTCGCGCCGCGCTGCGAGTATGTGACCGACGATTGCCGTGGAACAGAGCCGCCACTGCTGGAAATTGCCCCCGAACGCTTCAGCGCTTGCGTCCATTACAGCGAGCTACCCGCCCTTAAATCCACACCTGAGGAGGTGGGCGTATGACTGCTCCTCTCTCCGCTACCACTCGTCCGCTGATGGCCCCTCCTTTAATGGAGATTCACGGCCTGACCAAGACCTTTCCGGTGGCCCAGAGCCTGCTTTCACGCTGGCGCGGACAGCCACAACGCGCGGTGGCCGCCCTGACCGACGTGGAATTGACCGTGCGGCGCGGCGAAACGCTGGGCATCGTGGGCGAGAGCGGCTGCGGCAAATCCACGCTGGCGCGCACGCTGGTGCGGCTCTACGACGCAGACCGGGGCAGCGTCCGTTACGACGATCTGGACGTGCTGGCGCTGCGCGGCGCGGACCTGCGGCAGTACAACCGCCGGGTGCAGATGATCTTTCAGGACCCGTATTCCAGTCTCAACCCGCGCATGACCGTGGAAGCCGTGCTGCGCGAGGCGTTGAGCGTCCACAAGATGCGCCCACCTGCCGAGCAACCCGCCCGCGTGCGCGAATTGCTGAAGCTGGTAGGCCTGCCCCCCGAAGCCGCCGGACGCCTGCCACACGAGTTTTCTGGCGGCCAGCGCCAGCGTATCGGCATCGCGCGGGCGCTGGCGCTGGAGCCGGAATGTCTGATCGCCGATGAGTTGGTGTCTGCGCTGGACGTGTCGGTGCAGGCGCAGGTGGTCAATCTGCTGCTGGAGCTTCAGGAACGCCTGGACCTGACCGTGCTGTTCGTGGCCCACGACTTGCGCTTGGTGCGCCACATCTCGCACCGGGTGGCGGTGATGTATCTGGGCCGGGTGGTGGAGGTATCGGACACGCAAACGATCTTCACCACGCCGCGCCATCCCTACACGCAGGCCCTGCTGGCCGCCGCGCCCACCCTCGATCCCAGCAGGCGCACGGCGGCTCCGGCCATCACGGGCGAGTTGCCCAGTCCGCTGAACGTGCCGAGTGGCTGCGCCTTCAGAACGCGCTGCCCGCATGCTTTTGACCGCTGTGCGGTGGAGCGGCCCACGCTCCTCAAGCTTGCGGACGGGCCGGAGGTGGCCTGCCATCTGTACGATCCGGCTCAAGCTGGCCCCGCCAGGGTTGGGGCATGAAACCTGCCGCGCTGGGCACCTCCCTTGAAGCCGCCGAGCCGTTTACCTGGCCGCTGGGCATTGACCGCACGCTGGCCGTTCCGGTGGGCGCTCAACTGCGCGGGCAACTGGAATACGGCATCGCCTGCGGGGATATTCCACGCGGCGCGCGGCTGCCCAGTGTGCGCGAGCTGTCCCAGGAAGTGGGCGTGGCACATATGACGGTGGCGGGCGTCTACAAGGAGTTGCTGGGGCTGGGACTGATCGTGACCTCGCGTGGGCGCGGAACGTTCGTGGCCGACGCGCCGCAGCCTCCGCCTGGCCCCGATCCGGCGCGGCTGACCCGGCTGCTGTCAGACACGCTGGCACAGGCCGAGGGCGAAGGCTACAGCCTGCGCCAGATCGGGGAAGCCATGAACGCCCTGATCGCGCGCGGCGCACGTCCGCCGCAGATTGGCGTCAGCGTGCTGCTGGTGGGCCTGTTTGCAGACGCTACCCGCAGTTACGCGGCAGATGTGCAGGCAGCGCTGCCTGCCGGGGACCGGGTGCAGGCGGTCACGCTGGACGACCTGCGCTCCGGGCGGGCGCTGGAGAGCGCACAGAACGCCGACGTGGTGCTGGCGCTGGCCCACCGCCTGTCCGAGACGCGGGCGCTGCTGCCAGGGCGGGAGATCATTCCGGTGGGCTTTCTGCCCTCGCAGCGCACCCGCGCGGCGCTGGCCGCCCTCAATCCCATGATCCGTCTGGCGATTGTGGCGACCTTCGAGGAATTTCTGCCCACCTTTCTGGGCGGCGTCAAACGTTTTGCGCCGCATGTCTCGGCGATTCAGGCCACCCATCTGCACGCTGCCAATTTGCAGGGCATGCTGGATTCATGTGACGTGGCGGTCTACGCCACCGGCTCCGAAACCGTGAGAGCGCTGATGCCCAACAAACCCTCCCTGGAATACCGTCACATCGTCGATCCGCGCGATGTGGAGGCGCTGGTGCTGCCCGCCGTAGCCGCCCAGAGAATGACGCAGACGAGCACACAGACAAGCACACAGGCACCGCCTCAACCCATGCCCAAAAAGGAGTTGTCATGACCGCGATTGAACAGATGAACTGGATGCAAGTGGAGGAATACCTCAAGACCGACGACCGCTGCATCCTACCGCTGGGCAGCACCGAGCAGCACGCGCACCTGAGCCTGTGCGTGGACAATATCCTGCCCTTCAAGCTGGCGCAGGACGCCGTGGGCGATTCTGGCGTGCCCGTCTTTCCCGTCCTGCCCTACGGCATCACGCCGTACTTCCGGGCCTATCCGGGCAGCATCAATATCCGGGTACAGACGTATCTGGCCATCGTGCGCGACATTCTGGACGACCTGCACGAACAGGGCTTCCGGCGAATCCTGATCGTCAACGGCCACGGCGGCAACACCCCGGCAGGGGGCTTTTGTGCCGAGTGGATGGCCGATCACCCCGGCACACAGGTCAAATTTCACAACTGGTGGAACGCGCCGGGAGTCTGGGCCAAGGTGCAGGCCACCGACAGCAACGCCAGCCACGCCTCCTGGATGGAAAATTTCCCCTGGACGCGACTGGAGGGCGTGGAGATGCCGGACACCGAGAAAACCGGCATCGACTTTGACCACATGCGGTTGCTTGGTCCCGAAGCCCTGCGCGAATATCTGGGCGAGGGCAATTTCGGCGGCAAATTTCAGCGCCCCGACGCCGATATGCAGGCCATCTGGGACGTGGCCGTGGCGGAAACCCGCGCCCTGCTGGAAGGCGGGTGGGCCGGGTGAACGAGGAGGACCCGCAATCCCTGCTGGTCTGGGGAGCCGGAGCCATCGGTGGCACGATTGGCGCGTATCTGGTTCGGGATGGCTATGACGTGACCTTCGTGGATGTGGCCGCCGATCACGTCCAGGCCATCAACGAGCATGGACTGAGCATCAACGGGCCGTTTGGGGATTTCAAGGTGACAGCGTCCGCTTTCACCCCGGACGCCTTGCAGGGCCAGTGGGACACCATTTTGCTGTGTACCAAGGCGCAACACACGGCGGCGGCGGCGAAAGCCCTCGCACCGCATCTCAGCCCAGATGGCGTGGTTCTGTCTATTCAGAATGGCCTCAATCCGCTGATCATCAATAATCACATCTCGCCCCAGCGCGTGCTGGGTAGCTTCGTCAACTTCGGTGCGGATTATCTGGAACCCGGAGTGGTGCATTACGGCGGGCGCGGCGTGGTGGTCATCGGCGAGCAGGATGGAGAGATCACCAAACGTGCTGAGCAGCTCCACCGCCTTCTCCAGCACTTTGAACCGGACGCCATTCTCAGTCCCAATGTGTTCGGCTACCTGTGGAGCAAGCTGGCTTACGGGGCGCTGCTGTTTGCCACCGCCATCACCAACGACAGCATCGCCGACGCACTTGAGCGCCGCGAAGACCGCGCCCTGTACACCGAACTGGGCCGAGAAGTCATGCGTGTGGCCCTGGCGCACGGCGTCACTCCCGAAGCCTTCAACGGCTTTGACCCGGCGGCCTTTTTACCGGACGCAGGCGACACAGCAGCCGCACAGAGTCTGGACGAGATGGTGGCCTTTAACCGCCGCAGCGCCAAGACCCACAGCGGCATCTGGCGTGATCTGGCCGTTCGCAAACGCACCACGGAGGTGGACGCACAACTGGGCTGGGTGGTCCATTTTGGGGAGCAGCACAGCGTTCCCACACCGCTGAACGCCCACCTGATCCAGCAGATTCACGAGATTGAGGCGGGCACCCGCGAACTGAGCCGTGACAACCTGGCCGAATTGCGCGGCCTCCTCGTGCAGGAGGAGGCGTGAACATGGAGCGTTTTGCGGGCCAGACCGTGATCGTCACTGGCGCGGCGCACGGCTTCGGGCGCACGATTGCACACGCCTTCGCCTGGGAAGGGGCCAACGTCTGGGCCTGCGACGTGAACACCGAGGGTCTGGGTGAAACGGCCCGGCTGGCCCACCACGACGGCCTGACCATCCAGACCAGGGTGGTGAATGTGGGCGACAGCGCGGCGGTCTCGGCATTCGTGGCAGAAGCTATGGTGGAAACAGGCCGGGTAGATGTTCTGGTCAACAATGCGGGAGGCGTGCGTGGACAGGTGGGCCGTCCGATAGAGGAAATTACCCCCTCCGACTGGCAGGCCATCTTCGCCGTCAACGTGGACGGGGCTTTTTTCTTCGCGCAGTCGGTGGCCCCGCACATGAAAGCCCGCAAATCGGGCCGGATCGTCAACATCTCCAGCGGCGCGGGCCTGGGCATCAGCCTGACCGGGATTCAGGCGTATGCGTCCGCCAAGGCCGCCCAGATCGGTCTGACCCGCCAACTGGCGCACGAACTGGGCGCGTGGGGCATCACGGTGAACAACGTGGCTCCTGGCTTCGTCCGCAGCAACCCCACCACGGAGCGTCAGTGGGACAGCTACGGCGAGGAAGGTCAGCGCAAGTTGATAGACGGCATCGCCCTGAAACGGCTGGGAACGTCCGAAGACATCGCCAACGCCGTGCTGTTCTTCGCTTCAGAGCAGGCGGGCTGGATCACCGGGCAAGTCCTGAGCGTGGACGGTGGCAAATGAGCGGCCTGAATGATGTGCTGGTGCGGCTGAACGAACGCGCCAAAGATTCGCTTTCCGAGTTGATCGAGTTCGCCAGTATTCCCAGTGTCAGCGCCCAGCCCGCCCACAAATCCGACATGGATCGGGCGGCACTGTGGCTCTCGGAGCGCCTGAAACGTGCCGGACTCCGACTTGTAGAACGGTGGCCCACGGCTGGGCACACCGCCGTCTACGCCGAATATCTGGACGCGGGCGAGGACGCCCCCACGCTGCTCGTCTACGGCCACTACGACGTTCAGCCGCCTGACCCGCTGGAGAAGTGGCACACGCCGCCGTTCACACCCACGGTCAGGGGCGAGCGCATCTACGGGCGCGGCGTCAGCGACGACAAGGGGCCGCTGCTGCTGACCGTCCAGGTGGTGGATGCCTACCTGTCCACGCTGGGCAGCTTGCCCCTCAACCTCAAATTTCTGTTTGAAGGCGAGGAAGAAGTCGGCAGCGCCCACCTGAACGAACTCGTCACGCAGAACGCACAGCGGTTGAAAGCAGATTTCGTCCTGAGTGCCGACGGCGGCATGTGGAGCGCGGATATCCCCTCACTGACGGTGAGTGCGAGGGGGCTGGCGGCGCTGGAACTCACCGTTCGCGGCCCCGCCAAGGATTTGCACTCCGGGCGGCACGGCGGCAGCGTCCACAATCCTCTGCACGCGCTGGCGACATTGATCGCCGGACTGCATGACGAATCGGGCCGCGTGACCGTACCGGGCTTTTACGACGGTATTTCCGAGCTGACGCCTCAGCAACGCGGGGGCATCCAGCAACTGCCGTTCACCGACGAAGCGTACCTGACCCAGACTGGAGCGCCCGCCGTCTACGGCGAATCCGGGTATTCCACGCTGGAACGCCAGTGGCATCGGCCCACGCTGGAAGTGAACGGGATGTGGGGCGGCTACACGGGTGACGGCACGAAAACTGTGCTGCCCAGCGAGGCGCACGCCAAGATCACCTGCCGACTGGTGCCGGGGCAGGAGCCGGAGCGCATCGCCGCGCTGCTCCAGCAGCATCTGGAGGACAGGCTGCCGCCTGGCGTCACCCTGGAGATTCACGGCAGTGACCACGGCGCACGCGCGTACCGCCTGCCCGACGATCACCCTGGCGCGGTGGTGGCGCGGGAAGTGCTGGCCAGGCTCTACGGCAAGCCCCCGCTGGACGTGGGCATGGGCGGCAGCATTCCCGTGCTGGAAACCTTCCAGAGCGCCCTCGGCCTGGACACCGTGTTCTTCAGCTTTGCGGTGGGCGACGAGGACATCCACGCCCCCAACGAATTCTTCCGTGTGCCGAGGCTGTACGAGGGCCAGCAAGCCTGGGCGCAGTTCTGGTGGACACTGGCCCAGAAGAAATTGGGACAGAAGAAATTGGAACAGGAGAGCAAGCCATGAATGACTTCAAGCGCCGCTCGGCGGAAATCAATGACCTGTTGTGCGTCCTGAACGTCCTCAACTGGGACGCCCGCACGCAGATGCCCGCAGGCGGCAGTTCGCCCCGCGCCCAGCAACTCGCCACCGTCAGTGCGCTGGCACAGGAAAAGTTGCTTGATCCGGCCTACGCGGCGGCGGCCCAGGCAGTCAGCGGTGATGACGTGGAGAACCGCGCCGCTCAGCAGGCGCTGGACGCCATCTCGGCCCTGAAGCGTATTCCTGCCGAACTGACCCGCGAACTGGCCCTGCTGAAATCCGAGGCGCAGGACGTGTGGGCGCGCGCCAAAGCTGCCAACGACTTCGGCCTGTTCGCTCCGGCCCTGACGCGCATGGTGGAATTGAATCAGCAACTGGCGGAGGCACTGGGTTACGAGGGCCACCCCTACGACGCGCTGCTCAACATGTACGAGCCGGGCCTGACGGTGGGCACCCTGCTGCCACTGTTCGAGCAACTGCGTGCCCATCATGTGCCGCTGTTGCGGGCCATTCAGGAGCGCCCCCAACCCCGCAGCGAATTCCTGAACCGCTCGTATCCGGCAGCAGCGCAAAAGAGCATCTCGCTGGCACTGGCCCAGAAGTTCGGCTACGACACGGAGCGCGGGCGACTGGACGAATCGGCGCACCCCTTTGAGATCAGTTTCACGCGTCAGGACGTGCGGATCACCACCCGCATCCAGGAGAACTTCCTGTCGGGCGCACTGTTCGGCACGCTGCACGAGACTGGACACGCCATGTACGAGCAGGGCGTCCGCCCGGAGCTGAGCCGCACGGTGCTGGCCAGCGATTTGCTGGGCCTGTACGCGGTGGGCGGGGCCAGCTACGGCACGCACGAGAGCCAGTCGCGGCTGTGGGAAAACCGCATCGGGCGATCAAAGGCCTACTGGGATCTGCACTTCCCGCAGCTTCAGGCCGCGTTTCCTGAAGCGCTCACAGACGTGGACACCGCCACCTTCCACCGCGCCGTCAACACGGTGCGTCCCAGCCTGATCCGGGTGGAGGCCGACGAACTGACCTATGACTTGCACATCATGCTGCGGGTAGAGCTGGAACGCGCCCTGATCGGCGGGGAGCTGGCGGTCAAAGACCTGCCCGAAGCCTGGAACGCCCGCATCAAGGCTGACCTGGGATTGGACGTGCCGGACGACGCCAGGGGCGTGTTGCAGGACATCCACTGGTCAGCGGGAATGTTCGGCTCGTTTCCCACCTACACCATCGGCAACGTGATGGCCTCGCAGTTCTATGCGGCGGCCACAGAGCAGATGCCGGAACTGGAAGACAAGCTGCTGCGCGGCGAATACGCCATTCTTCTCGGCTGGCTGACCGACAACATCTACCAGCATGGGCGCACCTACACGCCCCACGAGTTGCTGGAACGCGTGACCGGGCGTGGTCTTGACCCACAACCGTATCTGGATTACCTCAGCGGCAAATACGGCGAACTCTACGGCTTGGCCGAGACAAATGAAACGGCGCAAAAGGAGCAGATACTATGACCCAGCAAAACGGAAAACTCGCAGGAAAAGTGGCCCTCGTGACCGGCGCAAGCAGCGGCATTGGCGAGGCGACGGCAATTGCGCTGGCCGAACACGGCGCGGCAGTAGCATTGGTGGCCCGGCGCAAGGACCGTCTGGACGAGTTGGCGGGCAGGATTGAGGGCATGGGCGGCAAGGTGGCCGTGATCGTCTCCGATCTGGCGCAGGCCGGGCAGGGGGCAGAGGTGGTGGCGCAGGCGATAGCGGCCCTGGGCCGTCTGGACATCGTGGTGAACAACGCGGGCGTGATGCTGCTCGGCCCGCTGGCAGGCGGCGATCCCAGCGATTTGCAACGCATGATGGACCTGAACGTCACCGCGCTGATGCACCTCTCGCAAGCCGCGCTGGAAACCATGAAGCCGCAGAAGAGCGGTCATATCGTCAACATTTCCTCGGTGTCGGGGCGCGGAGCCAGCCCGCTGAGTGCCGGATACAGCGCCAGCAAATGGGCGGTGGGGGGCTTTAGCGAGGGCCTACGGCAGGAAGCCAAACAGGACCGCATTCGCGTGACCGTCATCGAACCCGGCGTCGTCGCCACCGAGCTGACCGATCACATCACCCACACCCAGACCAAGGATATGTACGAGGGCCGGATCAAGGACATGGAGATGCTGCAATCCGAAGACATCGCCGCCGCCGTCATCTACGCCGTGACCCAGCCGGAGCGCGTGAACGTCAACGAGTTGCTCATCCGTCCGCTCGATCAGGGTTGAACACGGCTGTTTTCCCTCTGCTGGCTAGAACACCCACATCCACCCTCGGGCGCGACTTTCCGGAAATCTAGACAAAGGTGAGCGCCTGTGTGCTGAGGCCTTAAGCTGAGGCTATCCCAAATTGGTCCAACCACTGGACCTTCAAGTCGGAAACTAGGAGGCGAGATGACAGCGCAGCCGATCAAACAGCAGAAACTGGCTGCCAGTGCGGCAGAAGAACTTCTGGCCCTGATCCTGCGCGGAGACTTTGTGGCCGGTCAGCGGTTGCCCCCCGAACGGCTGCTGGCCGAACAGATGAACATTTCCCGCACCAGCCTGCGGGACGGGATTGCCCGCCTGGAGGTTCTTGGACACCTGGAAGCGCGGCAGGGCAATGGGGTTTTCGTCCGCGAACCTTCCGCCGCGCACCTGACCCAGCCCTTCCAGGGCATGCTGATCCGCTCGCCACAAAAGCTGGAACATCTGCTCGAATTCCGCCAGATGATCGAGCCGGAAGTGGCGGCACAGGCCGCTGGCCGCGCCACGCCCACTCAGATTGCCCAGCTCCATCTGTGTCTTGGGCGTCAGGAAGTTGCGTGTAAACGTCACATCAAGCTCAGTGATGAGGACATGATCTTCCACAGCCTGATCGCCCAGATTGCAGGTAATGAGGTGGTCATGCTGGTGCTGGAAACCCTGCGCTCTCTGCTGACCCAGTTGCGAAATCAGGTGGTGGGAGACAGACCGGAATTGACGATTTCGGAACACCGCGCGCTGGTAGACGCCATTGCCAGCGCCTCACCCCAGGCCGCCCGTCAGGCCATGCTCGCTCACATGGCATCCGTCCGTCGCCACGCCGCCCCCCTCACCAACCAAGGAGAAGACAATGCGTAAATCCCAGTTTCTGATGGCCTTCCTGAGCGCCGCCTGCCTGAGCGCCGCTTCCGCCTCAGCCCAGACCCTGACCGTGGGCCTGGACGCCGACCCACCCAAACTGGACCCGGCGCTGTCCACGGCTCTGGTGGACCGTCAGGTGATGAACCAGATTTTCGACAAGCTGGTGGATCTGGACGTGAACCTCAAGGTGGTGCCAGCACTGGCGACGTCCTGGAAGGTCACCAACGGCGGCCTGACCTATACCTTCAAGCTCAAGAGCGGCGTGAAATTCACCGACGGTACGGTGCTGGACGCCGCCGCCGTCAAATACGGCCTGGACCGCAACCGCACGCTGGAAGGCAGCGCCCGCAAGAACGAGATGAGCAGCATCAAGGAAGTCAAGGTTATTGACGCCCAGACCATTCAGCTCAATCTGTCGCAGTCGTATGGCCCGCTGCTGGCGGTGCTGACGGACCGCGCGGGCATGATCGTCTCGCCCACGGCGGCCAAGAAGGCCGGGGCCGATTTCCAGAACAACCCGGTGGGCAGCGGGCCCTTTACCTTCGTCAGTCGCGTGCGCCAGGACAACATCACCCTGAATGCCAACAAGAGCTACTGGGGCGGCGCGCCCAAGATCGACAAACTGATTTACCGCCCCTTCACTGACGGTGACGTGCGCTACGCCAACCTGCTGTCGGGCGCGGTGCAGGCCATCACGCCGATTGACCCCAAGGACATCAGCAAGCTGGAGCAGAACGCCAAATTCAGCGTGCTGAACTACCCCGGCATCGGCTTCCAGGGCGTGTGGTTCAACGTGACCCGCGCGCCGTTCAACAACAAGAACTTCCGGCAGGCGGTGGCGGCCACCATCGACCGCGAGGCGATTGCCAAGAGCATCTTCTACGGCACGGTCACGCCTGCTGCCGGTCCCTTCCCACCCGGCACCCCTGCCGCGTCCTCGGCCATCACGGTGCAGAAGCCCAACATCGCCCTGGCCAAACAGAAACTGGGCGGCAAGCCGCTGACATTCACGTTGCTGACCACGCCTGGCAGCGTGACCACGCAGTTGGCGCAGGTCTATCAGGCCATGTTCGCGCAGGCCGGCATCACCGCCAAGATCGAGCAGGTGGAGTTCGGCACCCTGCTGGACCGCGCCGACAAGCAGGATTACGACGCCCTGATGCTGGGCTGGAGCGGACGCCCCGATCCCGATGGCAACATCTACGATTTCTTCGTGACCGGCGGCACCAACAACCAGGCTGGATACAGCAACAAGGCGGTGGATAGCCTGCTTGCCAAGGCCCGCGCCCAGACTGCCATGACCGCCCGCGCGGCCACCTACAACGTCGCGCTGAGCACCATCATCAGCGACACGCCCTATACCTGGGTCTACTTCCAGCGCAATCTGGTGGCGAGCGTCAAGGGACTGACTGGCCTCAAGCCCATCCCAGACGGCATCATCCGCTTTAAAGACGTGGACCTGAAGTAACGGACATTCTCTCGAAGGGGCGGGCAGTCGGTCTTGCTCGCCCCTTTCGCACTTTTCAGATCAGGAGGTCCAGTGGCTGTTTTCGCGTTACGCCGTTTGCTGTCGTCCATTCCTACTTTGCTGATCGTCACGGTGATCATCTTCGTGATGGTCAAGCTGCTGCCCGGCGACCCGGCCCGGCTGATCCTGGGTCAGGAAGCCACGCCGCAGGCCCTGGCTGAACTGCGCCGTTCGCTGGGCCTGGACCGCTCGCTGTTGCAGCAATATCTGAGCTGGCTGGCGGGGGCCGTGCGGCTGGATTTTGGCACCAGCCTGACCGACAACAGCAGCGTGAGCAAACTGATCGCCCAGAAACTGCCGGTGACCCTGGAACTCTCGCTGTTCGCCATGCTGATCTCGCTGCTGATTTCCCTGCCTGCCGGGATTCTCAGCGCGATGCGGCGCAACACCTGGGTGGACCGGGTGCTGACGCTGCTGGCGCTGTCGGGCATCAGCCTGCCCAACTTCTTTCTGGGCATCCTGCTGATCTACCTGTTCAGTATCCAGTTGGCCTGGATTCCGGCGAGCGGTTACACCAGTCTGCTGGAGAATCCGGGGCGCAACCTGCTGCTGCTGCTGCTGCCTGCCGTCACGCTGGGCGTCGGCTCAGGGGCGGTGCTGACGCGTTATCTGCGCTCCAGCCTCAGCGAGACGCTGACGCAGGATTACGTGCGAACCGCCCACGCCAAAGGCCTCACGGCGCGGCAGGTCACTTCCAAACACGCCCTCAGGAATGCGCTGATTCCCTTTCTGACCGCTTTCGGCCTGCAACTGGGCGGCCTGCTGGGCGGAGCGGTGATCACCGAGCAGATTTTTAGCATTCCCGGCTTCGGGCGGCTGCTGGTAGACGCCGTCTTCACCCGTGACCTGCCCGTGATTCAGGGCGTGGTGCTGGTCTCAGCAGTGGCGGTCTTCCTGGTCAGCTTCCTGGTGGATCTGGGCTACGCGGCGGTAGACCCACGCATCCGGTACAACTGATGAACAGCCCACTGAAGGGAGCGAGAACATGACGACAACAGTTTCCAAGACTCCACGCCCGGAGAAGCGGCGGTTGCCTGCGCCATTGCGGCGTTTTCTGGGCAACAAACTGGCCGTCATCGGCCTGTTCGTGCTGTTGATCTTCGCGGTCTCAGCGCTGCTGGCCCCCTGGGTGGCTCCCTTTGACCCCGCGCAGATCTTCTTCTCCGATTTGCGGGCCGCTCCCGGCACGGCACACCTGTTCGGGGCCGATGAGCTGGGGCGCGACATTCTCTCGCGGGTGGTGTACGGGGCGCGGGTGTCCCTGAGCGCCGGGCTGATCTCGGTGACGCTGGCCCTGGTGTTTGGCGGCGGTATCGGCCTCGTCGCCGGCTACATCGGCGGCTGGGTGGACGACGTGCTGATGCGTGTGGTGGACGCGCTGCTGGCACTGCCGTTTCTGGTGCTGGCGATTGCACTGGCAGCCATCCTCGGCCCCAGCTTGCAGAACACCATGATCGCCATCGCCATCGTGACTGCGCCTGCCTTTGCCCGTATCACGCGCGGCGAGGTGCTGTCGCAGCGCGAGCGCGATTACGTTCAGGCCGCACAGGCACTGGGCGCGGGCGACGGACGCCTGATTACCCGCCACCTGCTGCCCAACATCAGTGGGGCGCTGATCGTGCAGACCTCGCTGGCCATCGCCAACGCGATCCTGGCCGAGGCCAGCCTGTCGTTTCTGGGCCTGGGCATTCAACCGCCCGCGCCCAGTTGGGGGTCCATGCTCAATGCAGCGCGCGGTTACCTGACCGACGCGCCGTGGATGGCCCTGTTTCCTGGCCTTGCCATTTTCCTGGCGGTGCTGGCCTTCAACCTGATCGGTGACGGGTTGCGGGAAGCGCTCGATCCGCGCGGGCGGGTGGGGTAATACGGACTCCGATGGAAAGGTGTTGTAAAGACCTAAAAATTTAACCGGAGTGAGCAGGAGGAAAACGGGTTCCGGGCGTGGAGTGAACGAATCGGCCCGGTCACGATTTCTGCCGCGTCACAACCGGAATCCGTATCAGCACTGCCAGACGCGTTGCGCCAGAAGTGCGGAAGAGCCTCTCACCCCTGACAAGACCACAGTGCGCCTACCGCGCCGTCCAACCCAGATCCAGGTCCAGCACGGCCCCGGTCATGCCCCAGGCGGCGGGGCTGGCCACATAGCTGGCAAGAGCAGCGATGTCCTCGGGATTCAGCAGTTGCTTGATGGCCGCGCTTTCCAGCATCACCTTCTGCTCCACTTCCTCAATGCTGATGCCGCGCGTGCGCGCCTGATCGGCCATCTGACCCGTGACCAGCGGCGTTCGCACGTAGCCAGGGCAGATGGCGTTGACCGTCAGCCCCTGATCCCCCGCTTCCAGCGCCGCCGTGCGCGTCAGGCCGATCAGCCCGTGCTTGGCACTGACGTACGCGCTCTTGAAGGGGCTGGCAACGTGGCCGTGAATGCTGGAGATATTGATAATCCGGCCCTGACCACCCCGCGTCAGGTGCGGCCAGGCATATCTGGACAGCAAAAAGGGCGCGGTCAGCATCACGCGCAGCATGGCGTCCCAGGTGTCCTCGGGGAAATCGGCCACCGGGGCGATGTGCTGAAAGCCCGCGTTGTTGACCAGCACGTCCAGTCCGCCCAGCGCGGCCACCATCTCGTCAACGGCGCGGCGGCAGTCCTCGCGTTTCCCCAGGTCCGCCCCGATGAACGTCAGATCGTGTTCGGCGGCGATCTCCCGTCCTTCGGTTTGGTCCAGATCAAGGACGGCCACCCGTAACCCGTCGGCCTGCAATCGGCGTGCGATGGCGAGGCCGATGCCACCGGTCCCGCCCGTGACCAGCGCGGTTCTCTGTTCCGTGGATGTTGTCATGCCCCGGAGTGTAGGACGGGGGCGTTACCGGGGCGTTCGGACCGGAGTTTTCCCACTATCCCCGCCCAGCGCCCGTGTGTGTGGCAGCGGCTCCAAGCCCAGTTCATCCAGAGCGTTGCGGAGTTGATCGTAAACGCGGCGGGCGGCGGCGGCGTTGCTGCGTGCGTGCCAGGTGCGCATCAGGGCGTGGGCGGCCCCCTCGTGGGCGGGGTCCAGGGCCAGCGCACGTTCGGCGGCACGGGCGGCCAGTTCGGTGTTGCCACCATCCAGGGCATGCTCGGCCTCGGCAGCCAGCGCGTCGGGCAGGCGGGCAGCGTAACGCTGGGCCTCATGCTGCACGTCGCCCAAGTCAGAGTCGGCCACCCGCTCCGGCAGGGCCAGCAGACCTTTCAGGCGTCCGGCGTCTCCAGTCTGCGCGTCCAGCAGCGCGCGGGCGGCGTGCAGATCAATCCACAGATCGGGGCCGGACCGGAGGCGAATCCAGTCGCCGCGTTCCAGGAACATGCCGCTGGTCACCCCCTCTTCCAGCACCTGCCCCAGCGCGTGCAACGTCACGCGAAAATTGCGCTCGCCCACGCCGGGATCAGCCCCTGGAAACAGCGCTTCCTGCGCGGCCTCGCGGGGCAGGCCCTCACCGTGGACCGAGAGCAGCGCCAGCAGATCACGCGCCTTGGCCCGCCCCCAGTCGCGCGCCCTCGTCTCATGGCTGCGGGTGACCGAGACTCGCCCCAGCACAGAAATCTGGACGCTGAAGCCGGGCGTCTGATCGGGCTGGGGCAACTGCACATAGCCCAGTTCGCGGGCAATGGGAAGCAGGGCCGCCTGAAGTTCGGGCTGTGCGTGTGCCAGTTGCGCCAGCAGCCGCGCCCGCCTGGGTGAACTGGCGGCGGGCGACAGCAGGCCGCGCCGGGCCAGGAGAAACGGATAGTGCGCCGCTGCGTGGGCCGCCTCCAGCTCCCCGCTACCATCCGCCGCGAAACGGGCCAGCGCCACGCAGGCCAGCCCGAACGTGTCGCCGCAAGTCTGGAAGGCGGTGAAAGCTGCGTCCAGCCCAGCCTCATCCACGCCGCCCGACTCCTGCACACCCAGCGCCGCCGCCAGATGCAGCAGCCCGGCCATGTAACCGTCGCCTCCAGCCTGGGTCAGCGCCTCCATTTTCAGCACTCCGGCCCGCTGGGCGTCGCCCGCCCGCCCGGCCAGCGCAGCCAGCCCCATCAGCGGTTCCACACGCAGGCGGCCCGAAATGTGCTGGGCCAGCGTCAGGGCGTGTTCGTAGGAGGCCCGCGCACCCTCCAGATCGCTCGCCGTCATCCCGGCATGGCCCAATCGTGCCAGCGCCAGCGAACGCACGAAAGGGCTTTCCAGGCGCTCGCCCTCGGCCAGTCCGGCGCGGGCGTTCTCGGCGGCCAGCGCCGACTCGCCACGCAGGGCATAGACGAAAGAAGCCAGCAGTAGCCCCTCCCGGTGGTTCTGGGCGGCCCGCGCGCCCCCCGCCTCGCCCCGTGCCGCCGCCAGCGCCAGTTCCAGCGCCCGATCCAGATCGCCGGAACGCAGGGCGGCTCTTGCCCCGTTCCGCAGACCGGGTTCCAGCGCCAGTGCCTCCGGCAGCCGCCCGGCGTTCAATAGATTCTCGGCCCGCATGCGCCGGAGTATGGGAGAGTCGGGAGCCAGGGTGGCCGCCACATCCAGCGCTTCCCAGGCCGCGTCCGGCTGCACGGTGTCCAACGCCACCTGCACCTGCCCCAGCGCCCGCAGCAGTGGCGTGGCCTGTTCGTACTCGGCCAGCGCCTCGCCGTACCGCGACGACAGGCGCAGGGCGTCTCCCGCCAGGGCGTGCAATTCGGGCGTCCAGACCACGCGGGGCAGGCGGCCCAGGCTGCGCTCAATCAGCCCGGCCCTGCCCTGGTCCAGCCATCCCGCCCCGTACACCGAGAGAAGCGCCGCCGACCGCCCCGTATCGCCCGACAAAAGATGTGCAGCCAGCGCCCGGCGGGGCCGCCCAGTGCTCTCAAAGTATGCTGCTCCACGCGACGCCAACTCCTGAATCTCGCTGCCCGACAGCCCGGCCCGCAGGTGGGCGCGCAGCAGGGGGTGGGCGCGGTAGACGGCCCCTTCCGAACCCGCCAGATGATCCGAGCGCGTCAGGAAGGTGCCGCCGCTGGCCAGCGCTTCCAGCAGCGCCGCCCCGTCCGGCTCAGCCAGCACTTCGCGGGCCAGTTCGGGCGTCAGTTCCTCAAACAGGCTGCCGCGTGTCAGCACGCCGCGCAGGGCCGGGTCCAGCGGTCCCAGCACCTCGGAGGCCAGGTAGGCAAACAGCGTTCCCAGTTGCGCCTCACCCCCGTCCAGATCAGCGAGCGCGTCCAGTTGAACGCGGCCCTGCGCTACCGCCTGGGCCAGAAAACGCACCGCGATGGGCCAGCCCTCGGTGACGGTGTGGGCCAGCCGCACCTCCGCATCGGTGGGAGTCAGGCCGCCAGCACGCAACAGCCCGCCCACCTCCTGCCGGGTGAAGGCCAGATCCGCAGTGCCCAGCCGTGTGACCTCGCCTGCTGCGTCCAGCCGGGCCAGTTCGGGCAGGGCCAGCGGCACGCGCGACAGTAATGCCAGCCGCCCAGCCGTGGTGCCGGGGCCGCCGCCACCCAGCAACTCGCGCAGCAGGTCGCCCACGGCCCCACCGCCCCCACACTCACCACTCAGGTACTGCGCCTCGTCCAGCACCAAGAGGCCACCGCAGGCATCCAGCAGATCGGCCACGCGAGCCGCCACACGGCGGGGAGAGGCTCCGGCGTCCAGCAACTCAGCCGCCACCGCGCCGCCGGGCAGGCCCTCGGCGGCCAGGGCCAGTCCGGCGGCCAGCACCTGTGGATCGGCGTCGTCGGCGTCCAGGGTCAGCCAGGCGTGTGCCCCACTCGCCATGCTTCCGGCCAGCGCAGTGGTCTTGCCGTAGCCTGCTGGGGCCACCAGCACCAGCACCCGCGCCGTGTCCATCACGGCCTGAAGGCGGGGCCGGGCCAGCGCGCCACGCACCGCAGGCATCCGCGCCCGCCGCCGCGAAGTCAGGTCACGCCAGTTGAGAGTCATGGGGTGATGCTAGCAAGGCCGTGCTGCCGGGGTCTGACCGCCAGATGATTTGAACATTCGGGGCAATCGGCATGTTCTGGGAGCGGGTGTGGACGCTGGATTGATCAGACTTCCGCTCACAGCGCCAGATACGCTTCCCGCACCCCCGGATCGGCCAGCAGCGCCGCGCCTGTGCCCTCCTTGACCACCTCGCCGTTTTCCAGCACGTAGGCCCGCTGCGCCAGCTTGAGGCTCAGACCTACATTCTGTTCTACCAGCAGAACGCTGACGCCCTCGGCATGGACGGCTTTCAGCGCTCCGAACACGGTCTGGGTCATCAGGGGCGAGAGGCCCAGGCTGGGTTCATCCACCACCAGCACACTGGGACGGCCCATCAGGGCGCGGCCCACGGCCACCATCTGCTGCTCACCGCCCGACAGCGTTCCGGCCAGTTGCCCGGCGCGTTCGGCCAGACGGGGAAACAGCGAGTAGACATGTTCCAGCGTCTGCGCCTGTTTCGCGCGTGCCTCGGGCCGCATGGCCGCGCCCAGTTCCAGGTTCTCGCGCACGGTCATCAGGCCGAACAGTTCGCGTCCTTCCGGAACGTGGCCCAGGCCCAGGCTCACAATCTGCGTCGGCGTGGCGCGGGTGATGTCGTGCCCGCCCAGGCGGATGCTGCCGCCGCTGGGCCGTACCACTCCACTGACCGCCCGCAGCGTGGTGGTCTTGCCCGCGCCATTTGCCCCGATCATGGCGACGAACTCGCCTGGACCGACGCGCACGCTGACGTCCCACAGCACCTGAATCTTGCCGTAGCCAGCAGCAAGGTTTTCAATCACCAGTTCCTGGCCCTGAAAGGCGGTCATGGGGTCACCCCCGCAGCGTCCATCCACTCCAAATCACGATTCACCCTCATGCTCCCAGCCCCTCTTCCGTGCCCAGGTACGCGGCCACCACCTGCGGGTGCGCCGTGACCTCACGGTAGGTGCCGTGGGCAATGACCTGACCCTGATCCATGACCACCACGCGGTCTGCCAGATCGCGTACCACCGGCATGATGTGTTCAATAAACAGCACGCTGACACCATCGGCGCGCACGCTTCGTATCAATTCCACGGCTTCGGCGGCCTCGCCGGGGCGCAGACCGGCCATCACCTCGTCCAGCAGCAGCACGCGGGGACCCGTCGCCAGGGCGCGGGCGATCTCCATGCGCTTGTCCTGCAACAGCGTCAGCTCATGAGCGGCTCGGGCGGCCTGATCGGCCAGTCCAGTGCGTTCCAGCAGGTCATAGGCACGTTCGCGGGCCTGCGGCAACTTTGTACCGGGCTGCCCGAACAGTGCGCCCACCGTCACGTTTTCGTGAACGGTCATCTCCGGGAAAGGGCGCACCACCTGAAAGGCGCGGCCCAGCCCGGCGTGGCAGCGGTGTTCCATCGGCGCGTGCGTGACGTCTTGCCCCAGCAGTTCCAGCCGCCCGGAACTGGGCCGGTAGACCCCCGACAGCAGGTTGAGAAGGGTGGTCTTGCCCGCCCCGTTCGGTCCGATGACTGCCAGGATCTCGCCGTCGTAGTGGTCAAAGGTCACGTTCTGGACGGCCTGCAAACCGCCGAAGCGTTTGCTCAGGCTATCGGCCCGCAGAACAACCTGACCCGTCATACGTCGCCCCCGTGCCGTCCGCGCCGGAACAGGCCCATCAATCCTCGCGGCAGCCACAGGATGCTCAGCATCAGTACAAGTCCGTAGACCACCAGATAACCGTTCTTGACGACGTTGTGCAGCGCTTCCTCGGCCACGCGCAGCACGGTGGCACCCAGGATCGGCCCCAGCGTGGTGTACAGGCCGCCGAAAATGCTGGTGGTCAGCGGCGCGATGGAATTGGCGAGGCTGAAAGTGTCCAGCGGGCTGATAAAGAAAGTCTTGCCCGCATACAGCACGCCCGCCAGCGCCGCCAGAAAGCTGGAGATGAAGAAGGCCGCCAGCTTGTAGCGCACGGT
The DNA here is from genome assembly GCF_009017495.1 of Deinococcus sp. AJ005. Classification (NCBI taxonomy): domain Bacteria; kingdom Thermotogati; phylum Deinococcota; class Deinococci; order Deinococcales; family Deinococcaceae; genus Deinococcus; species Deinococcus sp. AJ005. The sequence goes on from NZ_CP044989.1 coordinate 239,085, forward strand.
GGATACGCCCAGCACGCGCGCCGTTTCCTCGCCCTGCCGGATAGCGGCAAAAGCGTGGTGCAGGCGCCCTGTGCGCACCGCCAGACTCACCCCTGCCGTCAGCGCCAGCAGCAGCAGGGCCAGCAGGTACTGCCCGCGCGAATCGCCGCCCAGCAGCGCTGGAACCAGCAGCCCGTTTGCGCCGCCCGCCACGCTTTCCGGCAGGTTCTGGACGATCGTCCGCACCACCTCCGTAAAGGCCAGGGTGGCGATGGCGAAGTACATGCCGCTCAGGCGCATGGTCACCGCGCCCAGCACGAGGCTGATCACGCCCGCACCCAGCGCCGCCAGGGGCATTGCCAGCGGCCAGGCCAGACCCGTTTTCAGCAGCAGCGCATAACCGTAAGCGCCCAGCCCGTAGAACGCCGCGTGCGCCAAGCTGACCTGCCCACTGCGGGCCAGAATGTCCCACGACAGCGCCATGATCCCGGCCACTAGCGTGAAGAAGCCGATTTGCAGTAGGAAGGCCCCCCTGTCGCCCAGTGGCAGGAAGGGAAAGGCCAGGGCCAGGGCGAAGAAAATTGCCAGCGGCACCAGCGCCACGCCGGTGATGTCCGGTTTGCGAGCGGCCTGCCGTTTGGAGGCGGGCGTCAGGCGGTCAGCCCTCATGCGGCCTTCCTGAACGAGCGGATCACCAGCGTGCCGAAAATCATCAGGAAGAACACGGCGTCGCTCCAGCCGCCGCCCCCTGGCACGTAGGTCTGCACCAGCGCTTCCGACAGGCCCAGAATGACGGAGGCCCACAGCACGCCGGTCAGGTTGCCCAGCCCCGCCATGACGATGATGGCAAAGGCTTTCAGCGCGAAGACCAGTCCCACGGTGGGCGAGGCGAACAGCAGCACGCTGACCAGCACCCCGGCCACCGCCGCCAGCCCGCACGACACGCCGAAGGCAATGAGATAGACGCGGTCTACTGGAATCCCGATCAGTTGCGCGCCCCGGCGGTTCTGTGCCACGGCCCGCATCTGACGGCCCAGCACCGTGCGGTACAGCATGAAGTACAGCGCGCCCAGCAGCACCACCGCCAGCCCGAAGGCAATCGCCTTGGGGCCGCCGATGCTCAGCTCGCCGATGTTGAGGCTGCTGGCCTGATACGGCGTGGTGACGGTGCGGGTGTTACCGCCCAGCAGCATCAGCGCCAGATTTTGCAGCAGGATGCCCAGCCCGAAGGTCAGCAGCATCTGGTTGAGTTCCGGGGCCAGCAGCACATGCCGGATGCTGACGCGGTAGGTCAGTGCGCCCACGCCGAACACCGCCACTGCCACGATGGGCAGTGACAGCAGCGGATCGATGCCCAGAAAGGCGCTGGCCGCCCAGGCCATGAACGCGCCGATCATCAGAAACTCGCCGTGAGCGAAGTTGACGATGCCCACCACGCCCACCGCCAGTGCCAGCCCGGAGGCCACCAGTGCGTAAATCCCGCTCTGCAACATGCCGTTGAGCAGGGTTTGTAAAAAGAGATCCATTCAGGCTCCGTAAGAATGAGGACGGTTGATGGTGGAGAGCTGAAAAGCCTGTCCGACTTGTTTGTGGTGGAGTTGCTGGGTGGCCCCCTCACCCCCGCCGCTACGCGGCTCCACCCTCTCCCACAGGTGGAGAGGGGATTAAAAACTTATCCCTTCAGATGCTCCAGCAAAGCTGCTCTGAATTCGTCCGGCGCTTCAATAAAGGGTGAGTGGCCCACGCCGGGCAGCACCAGCTCGCGCCACTGTCCGCCGTTGGCCTTGCCGCGTTCAAGCATGGTTCGCATCTGCATCAGCATGGGCTGGGGCGGGCAAACGTCCGCGCCGGGCCAGCCGGGAACCGCGCCCAGTGCGCCCAGTTGGGCCAGATCGAACAGGCTGGTGTCTCCCACGATGGCGTCGGCGTCCCCGCGCACCCACAGCACAGGCGGCGGTGGGGTCAGATCAGCGAAGGCCGAGAGGTTCATGTATTTGGAGCTGAAGGCGTTGGCCACCCCAGCGGTCCCTGGCGCGACATTCGGCCAGTTTTCGCTGGGGGTCATGTCGCCGGGATAAAAGCCGTCCCCGGTACGGGTTTTGAGCATGGACGTGACCCACGCCTCCTCCTTCTGTGGGTCCGGCTGAAACTGTGCGGCGTTGAAATAGAACTTCCGCATCACATCGCGTGGGCTGCCCGCCGTATCTGAGCGGTCCCCAGAAGCGATCAATGGAACGAAGGCCGCATTGACCGTGCCGCCGCCCGAACCCGCGAAATCCAGGGTGTTGGGCGTGCCGTCTGCGCCGTGCGTGCCGCCGAAGCCGTAGGGACTGACCGGGGCCACCAGCGTCAGAGACTGCACCCGCGCCGGGGCGTCCAGCGCCACGTTCATGACCACGCCGCCGCCCATGCTCCAGCCCAGCAGATGCGCCTCCTTCCATTCCAGCGCGTCCAGAAGGGCCAGCAGATCATCGGACCAGTCCTTCAGGCCGCGCGTGGCGTCGATAGGTCTGGCCTCGCTGTCGCCGTAGCCGCGCAGATCGGGAGCAACGGCGTGAATATCGTCGGGCAGGCCTTCCATCAGGTCACGGAAGAATTCCCCGTCGGACACGTTGCCGTGAACCAGCAACAGTCTGCGCCTGGCTTCACCCTTCGCGGGGCGTTCCAGCACGGCAGTGTTCAGGCGAGCGGTCTGGATGGTGCGTGAAGTGGGTTTCATCTGGCCCCTTTAGGCTGTGGGTGAACAGAGGACCACGGCCTGATCCTTCAGTCTGCTTCCCCTGGGGGAAGGGAGGGATCAGGCCGTGGCGGCTATCACGCCTTATCCGGCGTCGTGGTGGTTCCTCAGACCTCTACTTGCCCCACACCACCGTCTTTTTCGCGAACTTGACCGGGTAGACCGGCACACGGGTGTTGTCCAGGAACTGGAAGTGTAGCCAGTTGCCCGCCTTGAAGCCCTGATACTGGGTCTTGAGGCTCTTGCTGAAGGTCAGCGTGCCGAACGGCGTGGGCAGCTTGGTCTTGGCGAGTTCGGCGGCCACCGCGTCCTTGTCCACGCTACCCGCCTTGTTGATGGCGGCGGCCAGCGACTTGAGATTCACGTAGGCCAGCGGCGCGAAGTATTCCTCGGTCACGTTGCCGAACTTCTTCTTGTAGGCGTCCACGAACACGCGGCTTTCGCGGTTGGGGCTGGTGGGCAGCCACAGGCTCAGGCCCGCGATGTCGTTGGAAAGCGGGTTTTTCTCGAAGCCCACGGGCCAGCTCGGCGGGGTGCCGTAGATCAGGCCCAGCTTGAGGTTCTGCTGCTTGATCTCGGTGGCCAGGGGCAGCGCGTCGGTGTCGTAACCCACCCAGTACATGATGTCGGGCTTGGCGGCCTTGGCCTTGCTGACCAATGGGCCGAAGTTGCCGCTGCCGGTCTTGAATTTCTCGGTCAGAACCACATTGAATCCGGCCTTCTCGAAGGCTGCCACGGTGGCATCGATGCCCGCGCTGCCGAAGGGGCCGTCCTCGTAGGCAATGGCGATGTTCTTGGCACCCTGCTTGGTCTTGAGGGTCTTGAAGAAGCCCAGGATGGCCTCAAAGTTGTAGTAGGACCACGGGTGGTAGTGGAAGAAATACTTGTGGTCTGCAAACGCATCCTCGACGGGCGTGGCGGCGGCGCCGATCCAGGCCATAAAGGTGTTGTACTGCTTGGCTGGTCCCGACAGGGCCACGCTGACTGCGCTGCTCACGCCGCCCGCCATGAAGTCCACCTTGTCCACCGTGACCAGCTTGACGAATTCCGGCACCGCCTTGGCTGGGGCACTGGCGTCGTCACCGTAGACCACTTCCAGCGGTTTACCCAGCACGCCCCCGGCCTTATTGATCTCGTCCAGCGCCAGCTCATAGCCGTTCTTGGCCGCCTGACCCGAAACGCTGCCCCCGCCCGAAAGAGGAATCAACACGCCCACCTTTACCGCACCAGCGCCCGAAACCGCGAGCAGCATGCCCGTCAGAAGTAGAGTTTTCATAACGTGGGCAGTGTAAGGGAGGGGCGTCACGGGGGCGTTACAGCAGGAGAGAATGAAAACCCGCCCCACAACTGTGACTGCCGTGTAACGCTCTGCGCCTACGCTCAGTCTTAATGAGCGAGACGTTGCGGGGGGCAAGGCTGGAGTCGGGCGAGGGGCCGGGCGAGTGGATCTTCTCGGCGCAGGCGACGTTTTCGGGTGTGGAAGTGCCGCTGCGACTGGGCGCGCAGTCCTGGGGGACACTGAACGCGGCGCGTGACAATGCCGTACTGGTCTGTCATTACTACACCGGCACCATGCGCGCGGCAGGACTGAACCCGGACGGAACGCCCGGTTGGTGGGCGGCGCTGATCGGGCCGGGACTGGCGCTGAACACGGACCGCTTCTTCGTGATCTGTATGAACACGCCGTCCAACGTGCAGGCCCATGATCCTGGCATCGTGACCACCGGGCCAGACACCCCTCACCCAGATGGGAAGGTGTGGAGCGGGCGGTTTCCGGCCTGGGATTTTGGCGACCTGCATGCCATTCAACTGGAATTGATGCGGGCGCTGGGGGTGGAGCGGTGGCACGCTGTGGCTGGCCCCAGTCTGGGCGGGTTGCAGGCCCTCCAGTGGGCGGCGCGGACCCCCAGACTTGCGCCGCGCGTGGTGGCGGTGGCCGCCAGCCCACACATCGGCACCGTGCTGCGTGACGCCTTCACTCCCTTTTTGCATCAGGTGGCGCGGGCAGGCGGCCTGGACAGTGCGCTGCGGCTGATCACTTTCTTCGGTCTGGGCGCTGATGGGCTGGAATCGATGTTCCGGGACGCAGATTTCGGCACTTATCTCTCCTCCCGCTCGGGGACCGCCAGCCTGCCGCACATTCTGGACATTGCGCGGCTGATAGAGACGCACGATCTGGCGGCAGTGGCCCCGCCCCCCGAGTTGTTTGCTCACTGGACTGAGGCTGGACTGCGGCTGCTCACCGTGAACATCGCTGTGGACCAGTTCTTCCCCGCCTCCGAGATGCGGACCTTCGCGCAGGCGTCGGCGGCAGCGGGGGTCAGTCACGCCCATCTGGAATTTGCCTCCGCGCAGGGGCATCTGGGCTGTGTGAATGACACGCTGGCCTTTGCCACGCAGATGCGGGACCTGCTGGACACTCCCGCAGCGCCGCTTCTACCTGTTGCCAACGCCGAACGCTTTCCGCAGGTCTGATTCTGGTGGATTTCGTGCCACACGCCGTACAGCACGGGCAGTGCCATCAGGCCAGACCACAGGAGCGCACGAACGTTCACGGCGATCAATCTACAAATGAATGACCTCTATGCCAGCCGTATGAAACGGCATCATGTCGATGACTGCGGGCAGCGCCTGACACCCATGCCACCAACCAAAGCCGCTCCCGCCAGCCCGTTGGTCATCACCGTAGACGAGTTCGGGCTGCGGGCCAGCCATCTCAGGACTTGCCCCTGCACAGCCTGTTCTGCCGATTGAACCTTTCAATCTGATCTGCGGTCACGAGCAGGTGACGGGTCATGCGGCGTACGGGGGCGGCGTTACCAGTCTCTGACATCTTCACGCTACTGTTGTCAGCCGTCTATTGTCTCGGCATGCGAACAACACCCGGTCTCCCCTGCTGACCACAAGCCGTCCTGCACAGCCCTGCCAGGTTGAGTATGCTCATTTGGTCAATTCATATCCAATGCACGCGAGCGGCACTCTGCCACCAGCACGCGCCCAGGGAGGATCACTTGGATTTCATGCTCGACTCGGAAGAACGCCAACTCCAGCAGCTCGCCCGCACCTTTACGCAGCGGGAGATCATCCCGCAGGCGGCGGAACTGGACCGCAGCAAGGCATTTCCACAGGCCATCTACGATCAGGCGCTGGCCCTCGGCCTCCTGAATCTGACGGTACCGGAGGAATACGGCGGCGCTGGGCTGGGCTGTCTGGCCCTGACCCTGGTCACCGAGGAACTGTGCCGGGGCTGCGTGGGCGTCGGTGCCACCCTGAGCATCAACTCGCTGGCGGCAGACGCCATCATCCACCACGGCAGCGAGGAGCAAAAGCGGTGGGTGCTGCCCCGGCTGGTGGCCGGTGAACTGGCGTCCTACGCCGCCACTGAGCCGGGCGCAGGCAGCGACGTGGCCGGCTTGCAGACCCGCGCAGCGCGAGACGGCGACGACTACGTGCTGTCGGGTAGCAAAACGTGGATCAGCAACGCCAACCACGCCTCGTTCTTCGTGGTGTTCGCCCGCACCGGGGACGGCGGCAGCCGGGGCCTGAGCGTCTTTATCGTCGAGCGCGGCACGCCGGGACTGCGGATCGGTGAGCCGCTGGACAAGCTGGGCCAGCGTTGTGCGCCCACCTGCGAGGTCTTCTTCGACGGCTGCCGCATTCCTGCCTCCCAGCGTGTTGGCGAGGAAGGGCAGGGCTTCCGCATCGCCATGGACGCCTTCGATCACTCGCGTCCGATGGTGGCGGCCTTCGGGGTGGGCGTCCACGCCCGCTGCCTGGAGGAAAGTCTGGCTTACGCGCAAACCCGGGTGACGATGGGGCAGCCGATCATCCGCCATCAACTGGTGGCCGCCAAGCTGGCCGAGATGTCCACCTCGCTGGAGGCCGCCCGGCTGCTGGCCTACCGCGCCGCGTGGCTGATCGACCACGGTCAGCGCAACACCCTGGCCGCCTCGCAGGCCAAGCTGTTCGCTGCCGAGAGCGTGATGGTGGCGGCCACCGAGGCCGTGCAGATCTTCGGCGGCATGGGCTACTCGACGGAATACCCCGTAGAAAAGCTGTTCCGGGACGCCAAGGTCCTGCAAATCTATGAGGGCACCAGCGAGATCCAGAAACTGGTGATCGCCCGCGAGCTGCAGCGGTAATTCAGGACACCACGAACAGGGAGAAAGAACATGAATCTCAAAGACAAGACGGTGCTGATCACGGGGGCGGCCTCCGGGCTGGGGGCAGGTACGGCCCGAATGGTGGCCGGGGCGGGCGGATTTCCGCTGATGCTGGACCTGAATGCGGAGGCGGGTGAGGCGCTGGCCGGGGAACTCGGCGGCCTGTTCGTGCGGGCGGACGTGGCCAGCGAGTCGGACGTGCAGGCCGCCCTCGATGCCGGACGCGAGCGCTTCGGCGCCTTGCACGGCGCGGTGAGCTGCGCCGGGATCGCCCCGGCGGCCACCACGGCGGGTAAGCGCGGCCCGCACCCGCTGGAGGTTTTCGAGCGCACGGTGCGGGTCAACCTGATCGGCACCTTCAACGTGATCCGCCTGTCGGCCCAGGCCATGCTGGACCACGAACCCGGCGAGGGGGGCGAGCGCGGGGTAATCGTCAACACCGCCTCGGTGGCCGCCTATGACGGGCAGATCGGACAGGCAGCCTACGCGGCCAGCAAGGGGGGTGTGGTGGGCATGACCCTGCCCATCGCCCGTGACCTGGCCCGCAGCGGCATACGCGTGGTCACCGTGGCTCCCGGCATCTTCGAGACGCCGATGCTTCAAGGGCTGCCGCAGGAGGCCCAGGATTCGCTGGGCCAGCAGGTGCCGTTTCCCAGCCGCCTGGGCCGCGCCGACGAATACGCCGCGCTGGTGCGGCACATCTTCGAGAATGGGATGCTCAACGGCGAGACCATCCGGCTGGACGGCGCAATCCGAATGGCCCCCAGGTGAGTGCCCACACTGCCCTGCTTGACCGGGCACGGCAAGACACCCTGGCCGACGCGCTGCACCGTTCGGTGCGCCGCCAGCCGGATGAACTGGCCCTGACCTTTGCCGGGCGGCAGTGGACCTACGCCGCGCTGGAACAGGGGGCCAACCGGGTGGCGCACGCGCTGCTGGGGGCGGGCCTCGTGAAGGGAGACCGGGTGCTGGCCTTCGGGCAGAACAGCGACGCCTACGTCCTGCTGTGGCTGGCCTGCACCCGCGCCGGACTGGTCCACGTGCCCGTGAATTACGCCCTGCGCCGCACCGAACTGGGCTATCTGGCCGGGCAGTGCAGCCCGTCGGCGGCTTTTACTGATCCCGCCCTGGTGCCGCATCTGCAAGAGGCGCTTGACGGCCCCCTGAACCTGCGGGGCACTTTCCACGGCGGCCAGGACAGCGACGTCCTCACCTGGGCACAGGACGGGCGCCTGGACTCCTCGCCGCCCGACATTGAACTGAGTGGCGATGACCTCGCCCAGTTGCTCTACACCTCCGGCACCACGGCGCTGCCCAAGGGGGCGATGATGACGCACGCCGCGCTGCATGCCCATTACCTGAGCTGCCTGCACGACCTCGACCTGTCGCGGGATGACGTGGCGCTGGCTGCCCTGCCGCTGTACCACTCGGCGCAGATGCACGTCTTCTTGATGCCGGGCCTGCTGGCGGGGGCCACCTGCCACCTGGTCACCTCGCCCGCGCCGGAAACGGTGCTGCCGCTGCTGGAAGGTCAGGGGATCACGTCCTTTTTCGCCCCGCCAACAGTGTGGCTGGGCCTGCTGCGGCACCCCGAATTCCGCCGCCGTGACCTGGGGCGCCTGAACAAGCTGTACTACGGCGCGTCCATTATGCCCACCCCTGTCCTGCAAGAAATCATGGCGGCCCTACCCCACGCGGGCTTTTACAACTGCTACGGCCAGAGCGAACTCGGCCCCCTGGCCACGGTGCTGAGGCCGGAGGAACATCGGAAGCGTCCCGCCTCTGCCGGGCGGCCCGTACTGAATGTGCAGAGCCGCGTGATCACGCCTGAGATGCAGGACACTGCCCCCGGCGAGTTGGGCGAGATCGTCCACCGCTCCCCGCAACTGCTGACCGGCTACTGGGACAAACCGGAGGAGACGCGGGATGCCTTTGAAGGTGGGTGGTTTCACTCGGGCGATCTGGGGTATCTGGACGACGCTGGCTATCTGTACGTGGTGGACCGCGTCAAGGACGTGATCAACACGGGCGGCGTGCTGGTGGCGGGCCGCGAGGTGGAAGAGGCGCTGTTTACCCACCCCGCCGTCTCGGAAGTTGCCGTGATCGCACTGCCCGACGACGCCTGGATCGAGGCCGTGACCGCCGTTGTGGTGCTGCGGGCCGGGGCCGCCGCCAGCGCCGAGGAGTTGCGCGCCCACGCCCGCGCGACCCTGGCCCCCTTCAAGGTGCCCAAACAAATCCATTTTGTGGAAGAGTTGCCCCGCAACACGGCGGGCAAGATTCTGAAGCGCGACCTGCGCGAACGGTTCGCACCGCGCCCCGACACGGCTCAGGCACACGAGGAGAACCCATGAGAGAAGCGGTCATTCTGGAAGCCGTGCGCACGCCCTACGGCAAGCGGGGCGGAGCTTACCGCGAGGTGCGGCCCGACGCCCTGCTCGCCTTCACGCTGAAGGGACTGCTAGAGCGCGCGGGCCTGGAGGCGGGCAAAATCGAGGACGTGATCACCGGCACCGTCACACAAATGGGTGAGCAGGGCGCGAACATCGGGCGGCTGGCGGTGCTGCTGGCCGGGTTTCCCGCCGAGGTGCCGGCCCTGAGCCTGAACCGCATGTGCGGCAGCGGACAGCAGGCGGTGCATTTTGCGTCGCAGGGGGTGGACGCCGGGGACCTGGGCTACGCCATCGGCTGCGGCGTCGAGAGCATGACCCGCGTGCCGATGTTCAGCGACATCGGCGGCGGCTTCGAGCGCCTCAACCCCGAGCTGCTGACTGCTGTGGACCTCATCCACCAGGGGGAAAGCGCTGAGCGCATCGCCGAGAAGTGGGGCCTGACCCGCGAGATGCTCGACGCCTTTGCTGCCGAAAGCCACCGCCGGGCCGCCGCGTCGCGCGGGCTGCACGCCGAACTGCTGCCTGCACCTGGGCTGGACGCCGACGGAAACGCCATCACCGTTCAACACGACGAGGGCGTGCGCGGCGACATTGACCCGGTCAAGATGGCCGCCCTCAAGACACCGTTCCGGGAAGCCGGGGTGGTCACCGCCGGTAACGCCAGCCAGATCAGCGACGGGGCCGCCGCCGTGCTGGTGGGGGACCGGGAGGCGGCTGTCGCTGACGGCCTGCGCCCACGCGCCCGCTTCCGTGCCCGCGTGGTGGTGGGAGACGATCCCACCATGCAGCTCACGGGCGTTATTCCGGCCACCCGCAAGGCGCTGAAAAAGGCCGGGATGACCCTGGCCGACATCGACTGGATCGAGATCAACGAGGCCTTCGCCAGCGTGGCCCTGGCGTGGACGCACGAGCTGAAAGCCGATCCAGCCCGGGTCAATCCCTGGGGTGGGGCCGTGGCCCACGGCCATCCGCTGGGGGCCAGCGGGGCAGGATTGATGGCGAAGATGCTCACTGGTCTGGAAGCCACAGGCGGCACGTTCGGATTGCAGACCATGTGCATCGGCCACGGCATGGCCACCGCCACCATCATTGAACGCCTGTGAAGTTCTGGGCCGTCAACCGCTTTGGCAAGGAAGGAACAAATGAACGAAACTCCTGACCGCAATGATGCACCAGAAGAGAAAAAAGACGCCCAGCACGCTGCTCGGAAGCCTTGTGATGAGGTGAGTGTCACCCGGCACAGCCTGAATGTAAACGGCAGGACCCTGAACTACACGGCCACGGCTGGAACGATGGTGCTGCTTGAGGAAAAGCACGCCAAGAACGGCGAATTTGAAGGCAACAAGGGGCGGGCCAGCGTCTTCTTCGTGGCCTACGCCCTGGACGATCAGGAGGCCACGACGCGCCCGGTGACTTTCGCCTACAACGGTGGGCCGGGCAGCCCATCCCTGTGGCTACATCTGGGTCTCCTGGGACCGCGCCGGGTGGTGATGGGAGACGCCGGTGGGCTGACCGGGCCACCCTATCGGCTCACGGACAACGAGTTCACGCTCCTGACGGACACGGACCTCGTGTTCATCGATCCAGTGAGTACAGGCTATTCCCGCGTGACCGAGGGAGAGAATCCGGGCGATTTCCACGGCTTCCAGAAAGACATCGAATCCGTGGGCGATTTTATCCGCCTGTGGACGACGCGGGCGGGCCGCTGGCTCAGCCCTAAATTCCTGCTGGGCGAGAGTTACGGCACGCTGCGTTCCGCTGGTCTGAGCGGTTACCTACAAGAGCGTCACGGCATGTTCCTGAATGGACTGATGCTGATCAGCGCCATCCTGGATTACGCCACGGTGGACACCACGCCGGGTCACGACCTGGCGTACGTCACCCATTTCCCAACACAGGCGGCCACCGCCTGGTACCACGGGAAGCTCGGCGAGCGCCTTCCCCTGGAGACGGTGCTGCGGGAAGCAGAGGCTTTTGCGGACAACGAGTATGCCAGCGCCCTGCACCTGGGGGCCCGCCTGTCGCCAGACGTCCGTCTCGAGATTGCCCAGCAGTATGCCCGGCTCACTGGCCTGAGCGAGCAGTTCGTCCTGAACCACGATCTGCGTGTTCCACTGTCGCGCTTCTGCAAGGAACTGCTGCGGGATCAGGGCCTGACCGTCGGGCGTCTCGACAGCCGTTTTACGGGCATGGACCGCGAGCGGGGTGGCAGCAGCACGGATTACGATCCAAGCTACGCGGCCATCGTGGGGCCTTACACAGCGACTCTGAACCATTACGTCCGTCAGGAACTGGGCTTCCAGTCTGATCTGGCGTATGAAGTCCTGTCGGGGCGGACCCGTCCGTGGAGCAACAAGGACTTCGAGAACCGGCACGTGCGGGTGTCGGACACCCTGAGAAGCGCCATGCACCAGAACCCCCATCTGAAAGTCCTGGTGGCTGCCGGTTATTACGACTTCGCCACACCGTACTGGGCCATGCGCCATACGTTCGATCACTTACAGCTTGATCCGGGCCTGCGAAAGAACATCCGAGAGGCCTACTACGAAGCGGGCCACATGATGTACGTGCATCTGCCCAGTCTGGAGCAGCAGTATCAGGACTTGAGCACCTTTATCAAGTGGGCGAAAACCTGAGATTGCCTCATTCAGGGCCTGGTAAGGTGGTGGGCACTGACGGCCAGGACGACGCGCAACCGCGATGAGACCACCGTTTCAATGCGTTTGGGATGGTGGGCTGGCCGCCAACCGGTGGCATACCAGGAACTGCTCCCGGGCGGATAGATTTAGCCCAAACAGCAGTCCTGTTTGTCATTCACGGTGTTCGGCCCGGTACAGTCAGGCCAGCGCCCTCTGAGTTCGTAGCTCACGGTGGTGTCGCGCAAATTGGCTGGCCTGATCAGATACTGCGCGATCTCGCCATCTTCCAGAAACCACGCGTAGAGCTTGTCCCCGAAAAACCCACTTTGCGTGCCGTAGCCCCATCGGGTTCCAAGAAAGTGGCAATGCCGCGCTCGTTTGGGATGGCAAATGGGGGTCCATCACCACCTCAGTACATGATCTGGATGGCACACAAGCTTGTTTCAGGGTGTCCAGCAGCCGATTGACCCGGTTGAAGGCTTGCGTGGATACGGGCAGACCGAGGGATACGTCTGTTTGTCGATCAAGCGGGCCAGGAGGAAAGCAACGAGCATGTTGCAGATGACTCTCCGGTGACGACACTTCTTCTCATCGCTGAAGTGCGTTTTGGTCCAGCGGTAAAGGGGGCGAATGCTGCGCCGATGGCCTCAATTGTGCTGGAGAGCATATCGAGCCATATCATCTCCCTTTTTATCGTCTGGACCCGGAGAAATCTACGCCAGCTCAAGTCCTGAACGGGGTACTCCCTTCATACAGATTCCGTCTATAACGCGGCAGAAATCGGGACAGCGCCGATGTCTGCACTTCACGCCCGGAACCCGTTGTTCTCCTGGGCACTGTCTTGTCCAGAGCAGCGCCCAGGACTGGGACAGCTCGCAGAGAGGACGCTTGGACGCCCGTTCGGAGTTCCAGATCTTTCCAGCACCTTTCCATCGGAGTCCGTATCAGACATCCTGCGCTCACGTTGAGGCATGGTGCGACCACTGGCCGCAGAGTTGCGAGGCGCGTCCTGTCAGCCGAAGTTTCTAGACTATGGTTGTCGCCGCCAAAACGCGGAGATTACTGGAAGCAACGCAGCAACCGAAATCGATTTCGATTCTCCGAAATGACGTGCTATGGTGGGCTTACTCAAAATCAATCACCTCCTCTCGTTCGCTTGTTGTCGTGCCTCACCTCTTCCTCTCTGGAGAACCCTGTGTCGATCTGGAGCCACGCCGATTCTGTTTGCGTTCCTGTCCAGTCCCGTAACGTGGGGCACGCGTGACAACCACGCCTGCCGTACAGTTCCGGGGGATCACAAAATCATTTGGTCCGGTAGAAGTCCTGCACGGCGTCAGTTTCGAAATTAGGGACGCCGAGATTCACGCTTTAATCGGCGAGAACGGCGCGGGCAAGAGTACGCTGATGAAGATTCTGGGCGGCTATCAGGCCCAGACCTCTGGCGAGATCGTACTGGAAGGACAGCCCGTGACCTTTCGCAGCAGCCGCGACGCCGAGGGCCGGGGCGTGGTGCTGATCCATCAGGAATTCAATCTGGCCGATGACCTGAGCGTGGCGCAGAACATTTTTCTGGGGCGGGAACTGGGCGGCGCGCTGCTGAACGATGCCGAGATGAACCGGCAGGGCAAGGCGGCACTGACTCGCCTGGATGTGCAGCTTGATCCCAGAGTCAAGGTCAAAGACCTGAGCGTGCCGCAAAAACAACTCGTCGAGATTGCCAAAGCGCTGGCTAGAGATACCCGCGTGCTGGTCATGGACGAGCCAACGGCCACCCTGACCAACCGCGAAACCGACGTGCTGTTCGCGTTGATCCGCCGTCTACGCGATGACGGCGTGACCATCCTCTACATCAGCCACAAACTGAATGAGGTGCAGGAACTGGCCGACTCGGTGACCGTCTTGCGCGACGGCGCGGTGGTGTTCAGCGGCCCGGCGGCGGGCAAAACCCCGCACGATCTGGCGAATTTGATGGTGGGCCGGGAACTGGAGGAAATGTTCCCGGACAAGGGGCAGCCCGCCGAGAAAGAGGCGCTGCATGTTGAGGGCCTGGAGGTTCCCGGCTGGGCGCACGACATCAATTTCACGCTGCGCGTGGGCGAGGTGCTGGGCTTCGCGGGACTGGTGGGTTCGGGCCGGACGGAGTTGTTCGAGGGGTTGCTGGGGCTGCGCCGCCACACGGTTCGTCAGGTGCGCGTGGCGGGCCGTCCCACCCGTATCGACAGCCCTGGCAGGGCGGCAAATGCGGGTGTCGTGTATCTCAGCGAGGACCGCAAGGGCAAGGGGCTTTTGGTGGACTTTCAACTGCGGCCTAACCTCACCTTGATGACGCTGGAGGAGTACGCGCGGCCCCTGCTGGACATCGGCGCGGAGACGCGGGCGCTGGAGGGGGCGGTCAAAACTTACGGCATCCGCACGGGGCGGCTGGACGTGCCCGCCAGCGCACTGTCCGGCGGCAATCAGCAGAGGCTGGCGCTGGCCCGCATTCTGGAAGTCGATCCCGACGTGATCGTGCTGGACGAGCCGACGCGCGGCGTGGATGTGGGGGCCAAGCGCGAGATCTACCTGCTGATTCAGGCGCTGGCGGCGGCGGGCAAGGGCATCATCGTCATTTCCAGCGAGCTGACCGAGTTGCTGGGCTTGTGCCAGCGCCTGCTGGTGGTGCGCGAGGGCCGCGTCGTCGGCAACCTGACAGGGGGCGAATTGACCGAGCAAGAAGTGATTCAGTACGCCACCGGATTAAAAGCCAATTCCCCTGCCCTGGAGGCTGCCCCCAGATGATACGAATTCCGTCTGTTTCGTGCAGAAATCGGGACAGCGCCGATTCCCGCACTCCACGCCCGGAACCCGTTTTTCTCCTTCTCACTCCGTTCGGATTTCAAGGTGTTTCCAACACCTTTCAATCGGAGGCCGTATGACCGAACATTCCGCCGAAACATCCAAGCCCGCCCGCCCGCCGCTGCTGTCCCGGCTGGGCAGCCTGGGGCCGCTGCTGGGGCTGATCGCCCTGATGATCGTGGCGACGGCACTCAACAGCGACTTCCTGACCGTCTCGAACCTGTCCAACGTGGCGACGCGCGCCTCATTTATCGGCATCATCGCGGTGGGGGCGACGTTCGTGATCATCTCCGGTGGGATTGATCTGTCGGTGGGTTCGATGGCCGCCCTGATCGCCGGTTCGATGATCCTGATCATGAACGCGCTGGGAGCTGGTGGCGGCGGGGCTGGCGTGATTGCCATCGGGATGCTGTGTGCGCTGCTCATCGGGGCTGGGGCGGGGCTGCTGCAAGGCACTTTTATCGCGCGCGGGCGTATCGAGCCGTTTATTGTGACGCTGGGAACGCTGGGTATCTACCGAGCCGTCCTGACCTACCTGTCAGAGGGTGGCAGCATCTCGCTCAACAACATCCTCAGCGACGCCTACAGCCCGGTGTATTACGGCAAGATTCTGGGCGTGCCGTTTCCGATCATCGTGTTCGCGGTGGTGGCACTGCTCGGCGGGCTGATCCTGAACCGCACCCGTTATGGCCGCTACGTGCAGGCCATCGGCAGCAATGAGCAGGTGGCGCGCTACGCCGCTGTGGATGTGAACCGCGTCAAGGTCATCACCTACATGATCCAGGGCATTTGCGTGGCGCTGGCCACCCTGCTGTACGTGCCCCGTCTGGGCAGCGCCAGCCCCAGCACCGGCATCCTCTGGGAACTGGAGGCGATTGCCGCCGTCATCATCGGCGGCACAGCCCTCAAAGGCGGCTCCGGGCGCATCTGGGGAACGGTGGTGGGCGCGATCTTGCTGCTGAGCATCGAGAACGTGTTGAACCTGACCTCGATCATCAGCGTGTACCTGAACGCCGCCGTGCAGGGCGTCGTGATCATTGTGGTGGCCTTCTTGCAACGGGGAAAACGGTCATAAAGGCCGTGGAACCGGTCTGTGTTTCTCGGTTGCCTCCCTAGCAGATGCCTGTGTGGTCACGTGAGCCTCACCCGAAAAAAAGATATTAAGCGCCGCGTTCTTCCGCCCACCTCCGCATAGAAAACAAGGAGCCAACCATGTCTCAAACCCTAAAAAAACTCGCCGTCCTGTCCATCTCGCTGCTGGCCTCTGCCGCGCTGGCGCAAACGAAGCAGGTCATCGGTGTCTCCATCCCATCAGCGGACCACGGCTGGACGGGCGGCGTGGTGTACTGGGCCAACCAGACCAAAACAGAGCTGGAAAAGATGTATCCGGGCCTGACGGTGATCGTCAAGACGGCCAAGGACGCCAACGAGCAGGCCAACCAGATTCAGGACATGTACACGGTCAACAAGATCAATGCGCTGGTGATCCTGCCGCAGGAGAGTGCGCCGCTGACCCGGCCCGTCGCCAACCTCAAGAACAAGGGCGTGTTCACGGTGGTGGTGGACCGCGCGCTGACCGATCCCAAGGCGCAGGACGCCTACGTGGCCGGGGACAATCCGGGCCTGGGCCGCGTGAGTGGCGAATACGTGGGCAAAACGTTGGGCGGCAAGGGCAACGTGGTGGTGCTGCGCGGCATTGCCACCGTGATCGACAACCAGCGCGTGGACGCCTTCGACAAGGTGATGAAGGAGAAGTACCCGAACGTCAAGATTCTGGACCGGCAGTACGCCAACTGGAACCGCGACGACGGCTTCAAGGTCATGCAGGACTACCTGACCCGGTTTCCCAAGATCGACGCCGTATGGGCGCAGGACGACGATATTGCCGTGGGCGTGCTGAAGGCCATTGAGCAGGCCGGGCGCAAGGACATCAAATTCGTGCTGGGCGGCGCGGGCATGAAGGAAATGATCAAGAAGGTGCAGGACGGCGATCCCCTGATCACTGCCGACGTGACCTACCCGCCCAACATGATCCGCGAGGCCATGCTGCTGACCGCCAAATCGCGCATGACCAAAACCGCCATGCCCAAGACCACGATCATTCCCAGCCAACTGGTGACCAAGGACAATGCCGCCAAGTTCTACTTCCCGAATTCTCCGTTCTGAGGAGAGGATTGTCTCTTGGTGTGGCGGGGTAGCTGCCACGGTTTGGCCCCTCTGCTTCGCAGCTTTGCCAGTCCGTCCCTGGGGGACACCCCCCCCCAAGGGGAGGCAAATCGATTTCTCCGTGGCTAGATTGGCGGCGACTCCCGGCTTCCCTTGAAAAGAGCTGGCAGCGCAGCCAACTGGCTGGTACAACTCCGCAGGAGAGGGGTTAATCGTGGGAGCCACCCCATCACACCAGCGTCCAACTTGACCCCACCCCTGCCCTGGAGGCACCTTAGACCCATGCCAAGACCTGTCACTTTATTTACCGGCCAGTGGGCCGATCTTCCGCTGGCCCAACTCGCACCGCTGGCCAGACAGATGGGCTTCGACGGCCTGGAATTGGCCTGCTGGGGCGATCATTTCGACGTGCAGCGTGCGCTGAAAGAAGACGGCTACGTAGAAGGCGTGCGCGAGTTGCTCGCCAAACACGGTCTGCAAGTTCACGCCATCGGCAACCATCTGGTGGGGCAGGCGGTGTGTGATCCCATCGACGAGCGGCACAAATCCATCGTTCCCGCGCACGTCTGGGGCGACGGCGATCCCGAGGGTGTGCGCGTGCGGGCGGCCCAGGAAATCATCGACACCGGCAAGGCGGCGCGCAAGCTGGGTGTAAATGTGGTGACCGGCTTTACCGGATCGAGCATCTGGCACAGCCTCTACGCCTTTCCGCCCACCGATCAGGCGTACTGGGAACGCGGGTTTGCGGACTTCGCCCAGCGCTTCACACCCATCCTAGACGCGTTTGCGGAAGTGGACGTGAACTTCGCACTGGAGGTTCACCCCACCGAAATCGCTTTCGATACGGCCAGCGCCGCCCGTGCCCTGGACGCCGTGGGCAACCACCCGCGCTTCGGTTTCAACTACGATCCCAGCCATCTGGCGTATCAGGGCGTGGATTACGTGGGCTTCATTCGACGCTTCCCCCAGCGCATCTACCACGTTCACATCAAAGACGTGTGGTGGGGCCACGGCAGCGGCGAGGTGGGCGTCTTCGGCGGCCACACCACCTTCGGTGACAGACGGCGCTTCTGGGACTTTCGCTCGGTGGGACGCGGCGACGTGAAATTCGAGGACATCATCGTGGCGCTGCACGACATCGGGTATGAAGGTCCCCTGAGCATCGAGTGGGAGGACGCCCGCATGGACCGGGTGGCCGGCGCAACCGAGAGTGCGGCCTACACGCGCCGCCTGGATTTCCCGCCGTCGGACGTGGTCTTCGACGCGGCCTTCGCCAAGGAAGAGGCGTGAGCGACTATCAGCGCCCCCTTCGGCTGGCAATGGTGGGCGGTGGGCAGGACGCCTTTATCGGCGCAGTCCATCGGCACGCGGCGGCGCTGGACGGGCGCTACGTGCTGGTGGCCGGGGCGCTGTCCAGCACGCCGGAAAGGTCCAGAGAATCCGGCGCGGCGCTGGGCCTGCCGCCGGAGCGCAGTTACGGCACCTGGCAGGACCTTTTAGACGGCGAGAAAAACAGGGAGGACGGCGCAGAGGTCATCAGCATCGTCACGCCCAATCATCTGCACTTCCCGGTGGCGCTGGCAGCGGTTCAGGCCGGGTTTCACGTCATCTGCGATAAGCCCCTGGTGCCCACTCTCAAGGAAGCACAGGAGTTGGAGGCAGCCGTCCGACAGGCTGGAACCGCCTTCGCCGTGACCTACAACTATAGCGGCTACCCGATGATCCGTCAGGCCCGCGAGATGGTCCGCAAGGGCGAGCTGGGGAGCGTCCGCAAGGTGATCGTGGAATACCACCAGGGCTGGCTGGCCACCGAGCAGACGGGCAAACAGGCCGAGTGGCGCACCGATCCGGCCCGCAGCGGTCCTGCCGGGGCGCTGGGCGACATAGGCACCCACGCCGAGCAACTGACGACGTTTGTCAGTGGATTATCGCTGGCAGAGGTGGCCGCCGAGCTGACCGCCTTCGTACCGGGCCGCCCGCTGGACGACGACGCCAGCATGTTGCTGCGTTTTGAAGGGGGCGCAAGGGGCGTACTGACCGTCTCCCAGATCGAGATTGGCCGCGAGAATGACTTGCGCCTGTCCGTCTTCGGCACAAAGGGCAGCTTGAGCTGGCGGCAGGAAGACCCCAATCACCTCCTTTTTGACCAACTGGACAGGCCCCGGCAGATTCTGACGCGTGGCGGGCCGGGCACAGGCGGCGCGGCCAATGCCATGACCCGTCTTCCCGCAGGCCATCCCGAAGCGTTTATCGAGGCGTTCGCCAACATCTACCGCGCCGTGGCCGACGATCTGGCGGCGCGGGAACGGGGCGAGGGCGTCAACCCCGACTACCCCACAGTCAGCGACGGCGTGCAGGGCGTGGAGTTTATGACGTTCGTGCTGGAAAGTGCAGCAGCGAATGGAAACTGGGTTAGCCTGAAAGGCAGTGGCTAAGTCGAGCAAGCCCGAAACCGGGCGCGTCAGCATCCGCGAGGTGGCCGCCGCGTCGGGCGTCAGCACGGCCACGGTCTCCAAGGTGCTGTCGGGCCGCGCGGAGTATCCAGTGCGTGCCGAGACCGCCGAGCGGGTCAGGCGGGTGGCGCTGGAGCTGGGCTATGTGCCGGACGTGGCCGCCCGCAACCTGCGGACCCGGCAGACCGGGCAACTGGGCGTGGTGCTGGAAGCCGTGGGCGCGTCGGAACCCGACAGTCTGCTGGGGGCCATGACCACCAGCAACGCGGTGCGCCGGACCTTTGACGGCGCGATCATGGCGGGCCTCAGCGACGCGGCACGTAGCCTGAACGTGCCCGCACTGGTGGTCTATCCGGGCAGCAGCGGCCTGCACCACACCTATCTGGACGGGCGGGTGGACGGGCTGCTGGTCAGTTGCGATCCGTTGCGTGGCCACCAGTTGCTCCAGGATCTGGCACAGTTGCCGCTGCCCGTGGTGGCGCTGTGGACCCAGCGGGTGCCGCCGGGCATCAGCAGCGTGGACGTGGACCATACGGCGGGCGCGCGGCAGGCCGTCGAGCATCTGCTGGAGCTGGGGCACACCCGCATCGCCTTTTACGGCGGTGGTGAGGCCAGCGGCGTCGAACACTTCCAGCGCCGGGAAAAGGGCTACCGGGAAGCGATGACCGCCGCCGGACACTCCCCTCTGACCGCCGTGCATGACGGTGATCTGCTGGTGCAGACCGTCAGACGGGGCGAGGTGAGCGCGGTCTTCGCCGAAACCGATCTGGGCGCGGCGGCGGTGGTACAGGCCCTCGCCGGGGCCGGGCTGAGCGTTCCCGCCGACCTCTCGCTGGTGGGCTTCGACGACATCCTGGGCGCGGAATACATCGCGGGCGGCCTGACGACGGTGTATCAGCCCGCAGCAGAGATGGCGGCGGAAGGTGTGCGGGTGCTGCTGGCCCGGCTGAAGGGGAAGCCCGTGTCGCAGACGCTGCTGTCCCCGCATCTGCTGGTGCGCCGCAGCACCGCGCCGTTGACTGCTACCCAGATCCAGAGTCACGGCAACTGATTGAGTTGGCGTCAGGTGCGCCCCGGATATATGACCTCTTGACCTTTTGGAAGAACGGCGTATACTTCACTCACCGAAATCGTTTTCCTTAACCCAAACCGCTGGGACTTCCCTTCAAAGTCTATCTTTCTGTTCCGATTCGATTCTACCAAGGTGTCGGATTTCCCCCGTCTATTTACCGGCCTATAAGGCCAAATCAAGGAGTTCTATGAAACGAATGGGTATCTTGACCGCAGTTCTCGGCCTGAGCCTTCTCGCCTCGCCCGCCC
The DNA here is from genome assembly GCF_009017495.1 of Deinococcus sp. AJ005. NCBI lineage: Bacteria > Thermotogati > Deinococcota > Deinococci > Deinococcales > Deinococcaceae > Deinococcus > Deinococcus sp. AJ005. Next base: position 259,770 of record NZ_CP044989.1, read on the forward strand.
TGGCTCAGAAACAGGTGGTGGTGGGCGTCAGTTGGTCCAACTTTCAGGAGGAGCGCTGGAAGACAGACGAAGCGGCGATCAAGGCGCAACTGGACAAGATGGGGGCCAAGTACATCAGCGCCGATGCCCAGAGTTCCAACGAGAAGCAGCTCTCGGACATCGAGAGTCTGGTGACGCGCGGCGCAACCGTGTTGCTGGTGCTGGCCCAGGACACCGAGGCCGTGCTGCCCGCCATCGCCAAGGCCAAGGCCGACGGCATTCCCGTGGTGTCCTATGACCGCCTGATCGAGGACCCCTGGGCGTTCTACATCTCCTTCGACAACAAGGAAGTTGGTCGGTTGCAGGCCAAGATGATTCTGGACGCCAAACCCAAGGGCAATTACGCCTTTATCAAGGGCAGCCCCAGCGATCCCAACGCGGCGCTGCTGTACGCCGGGCAACTGGAAGTGCTGGACAAGGCGATCAAGTCCGGCGCGATCAAGAACGTGGGCAGCCAGTTCACCGAAGGCTGGCAGCCCGAGATCGCCCAGCGCAACATGGAGCAGATGTTGACCGCCAACCAGAACAAGATTGACGCGGTGGTGGCCTCCAACGACGGCACGGCAGGGGGCGCGGTCTCGGCACTGGCGGGCGTGGGGCTGGCGGGCAAGATTCCCATCTCGGGCCAGGACGCCGACAAGGCCGCCCTGAACCGGATTGCCAGAGGACTGCAAACCGGGACCGTCTGGAAGGACTCGCGCACGCTGGGAACGGAAGCAGCCAAGATCGCCGTACAACTGGCGGGCGGCGCCAAGGTCAACGCCATCAAGGGCAGCAGCACCTTCAACGGCGGCCCCAAGAAGGTGGCAGTGTCCAGCATCCTCCTCAAGCCTGTCGTGATCACCAAGGCCAACCTGGGCACGCTGATCACCGCCAAGTGGGCCACCAAGGCTGAGATCTGCAACGGCGTGACGGGCGCTGCGGCCCCGGCAGCCTGCCGCTAAGCCCCTAGACCTTTCCAGGGGGAATGAACGCGGGCCTTATTGTCGCCCCGTCATTTCCCCCTTTTTGTGCCACGCCCGGCTGGGGCTGGAGGAATATGCAGAGTGTCAAGACCGTTTCAACCACGCCGCCTAAGCGATTACTGGCGCAACTGGGGATTGATGGCCGATTGCTGTTCATGGTGCTGGCGATTGCCGGCATCTGGATCGCTTTTAACCTGCTGACCGGCGGGGTCTTCATCACTTCCCGCAACCTGTGGAACCTGTCGGTGCAGACCGCGTCGGTGGGCGTGATGGTCAGCGGCATGGTCCTGATCATCGTCATGCGGAACATCGATCTGTCTATCGGCTCGATCCTAGGGTTCACGGGCATGGCGATGGCGGTCCTGAACATCCGCGTGTTCACGCAGGATACGTGGTGGGGCGCGCTGCTCACGCTGGCGCTGGGGCTGCTGCTGGGGCTGGGCATCGGCATGTTGCAGGGAACGTGGGTGGCGCTGCTGGGCGTGCCGTCCTTTATCGTCACCCTGGGCGGTTTGCTGATCTTCCGGGGCGGCGCGTGGCTGCTGACCAGCGGCCAGACGGTTGCGCCCCTGACCGAGACCTTCCAGATTCTGGGCGGTGGCCTGAACGGCTCGATAGGCGGCCCGGCAAGCTGGGGCGTGGGCGCGCTGATCGCGGCGGCCATCGTTCTGACGGACCTGCGGAATTACCAGCAGCGGGCCAGACGCGGGCTGCCCAACCGCACCGCCATCCTGCAATTCGCCTTCACCGGCGTCACGCTGGCGCTGGTGCTGGCCTTCGTGCTGGTAATGAACAGTTACCCTGATCCCCGCAGCGGCCTGCCACGCGGGATGCCGGTGCCGGTGCTGATCATGCTGGCGGTCACGGCGATCATGATGTGGGTGGTGCGCGCCACCCGCTTCGGGCGTTATGTATTCGCCTACGGCGGCAACCCGGAAGCCGCGCGGCTGGCCGGGATCAACACCACCCGCCTGACCATCCTGGTGTTCGGCATCATGGGCATGCTGGCCGCCCTCGCCGGGGCGATTCAAACGGCCCGCCTGAACGCCGGGACCAACTCCACCGGCACCCTGGCCGAACTGAGCGTGATCGCGGCTGCCGTCATCGGGGGAACCTCGCTGGCAGGTGGTACGGGCAGCATTCCCGGCGCATTCCTGGGCGCAATCCTGATGGCGAGCCTGATCAACGGCATGCTCCTGCTCGATCTCCCTAGCGCGTGGCAGAACGTGGTGCAGGGCTTGGTGTTGATGTTGGCGGTCACGCTGGACGGCATCTTCCAGCGTAGGCGGGCCAAATGAGCGCCACCACGGTCAACAGGACGGGTACGCCATTGGTGGAGGCGCGCGGCATCTCCAAGAGTTTTGGCGGCATCCACGCGCTGGAGGACGTGAATATCAGTCTGGCCCCCGGCGAGGTGCTGGGGCTGCTGGGTCACAACGGTGCCGGCAAATCCACGCTGATCAAGATGCTTTCCGGCGCGTACACCGCCGACGCTGGGCAGATCCTGATCAACGGGCAGGAAGTGAAGCTGACCAGTCCACGTACCGCGCAGAAGCTGGGCATCGAGACGATCTACCAGAATCTGGCACTGGCCGACAATCTGGACGTGGCGGCCAACATCTTCCTGGGGCGCGAGTTGCTGCGTGGCGGCGCTCTGGACGAGGACACGATGGAGTTGGAGGCCCGCAAGGTGCTGGACCGCCTGAAGGTTAACCTGCCGGACCTCAAAAAGCCTGTTTTTAACCTGTCGGGCGGGCAGCGCCAGTGTATCGCCATCAGCCGGGCCATTTATTTCAAGGCCAGGGTGCTGATCATGGACGAACCCACCGCCGCACTGGGGCCGCAGGAAACGCATCAGGTCAACGAGCTGATCAAGTCGCTGAAGACCGAGGGCGTGGGCATCTTCCTGATCAGCCACGACATGCACGACGTGTTTGACCTAGCGGACCGTGTAACCGTGATGAAAAACGGCAAGGTGGTGGGCAGCGCCCTGACCTCACGGATCACGCAGGACGAGGTGCTGGAGATGATCATCGCGGGCAAGTTGCCGGGGCGGGATGTGCTGACGGTCTAGACGTTCTGCCCGTTGCCACTTCGCTCAAATCAAACCGAAATCGTTTTCGTTATACCCTGGGAGAACCATGACCAACTTGACCCCCACCGCCGCAGACCGTTTCACCTTTGGCCTCTGGACCGTCGGCAACGTCGGACGCGATCCGTTTGGCGAACCCACCCGGCAGCCACTGAGCGCGCCGTACATCGTGCGGAAGCTGGCCGAGCTGGGCGCGTCGGGCATTAACTTGCACGACAACGATCTGGTGCCGATTGACGCCACGGCTGCCGAGCGCGACAGGATCGTCTCGGACCTGAAAGCCGCGCTGGCTGAAACCGGGTTGAAGGTGCCGATGGCGACTACCAATCTGTTCGGCGATCCGGCGTTCAAGGACGGCGCGTTCACCAGTGCGGACCGCCGCGTGCGGGCCTACGCGCTGCAAAAGACCATGCGCTCTATGGACCTGGGGGCCGAGCTGGGCGCAAAAACCTACGTGTTCTGGGGGGGCCGCGAGGGAACCGAGGTGGACGCGGGCGGCAAGCTGCTGGACGCGCTGGCGTGGTTCCGCGAGAGCCTGAACTTCCTGGCCGAATACAGCGAATCGCAGGGCTACGGCTACCGCTTCGCGTTGGAACCCAAGCCCAACGAGCCGCGCGCCGACATCTTCCTGCCCACGGTGGGCAGTGCTCTGGGCTTCATTCCCACGCTGGATAAGCCCGAACTGTTCGGCGTCAACCCCGAATTTGCCCATGAGACGATGGCGGGCCTCAGCTTTCCGCACGCCATCGCGCAGGCACTGGACGCAGGCAAGCTGTTCCACATCGATCTGAACGATCAGAAGATGGGCCGCTTCGATCAGGATCTGCGCTTTGGCGCGGAGAACATCAAGGGCGCATTCTTCACCGTGATGCTGCTGGAGGACACGGGTTACAGCGGCTCCCTTCACTTTGACGCCCACGCCCTGCGGACCGAGGACGAGGCGGGCGTGTGGGCCTTCGCGCGCGGCTGCATGCGGACCTACCTGATCCTGAAGGACAAGGTGGCGCAGTTCCACGCCGATCCCGAGATCACGGCGGCGCTGGAGGCCTACCGCGTGGAGGACACGGAGCTGGCCGCCCTGAGCAAGTTCTCGCCCGAGAATGCTGAGGCGCTCAAGAACCGTGAATTTGACCGTGAGGCGCTGGGCGTGCGTGGACCGGGCCTGGAAGCCCTGGACCAGATGACCATCGAACTGCTGATGGGCGTGCGCGGGTGAGCCAACCCGTCACTCTGGGCATCGACATCGGCACCAGCGGCGTCAAGGCGGTGGCGCTGGACGCGGGCGGGAAGGTGGTGGCCAGCACCACGCGAACCTACCCGCTGCTGACGCCTCAGCCCGGCTGGACCGAGCAGCGCCCGCAGGACTGGGCATCGGCCACTCTGGACGCGCTCAAAGAACTGGCCGCAACTCTCAAAGCAGGCGGCTGGACACCCCTGGCCCTGGGCCTCAGCGGGCAGATGCACGGTGCGGTCTTTCTGGACAAAGACGGCGAGGTGATTCGTCCTGCGCCCCTCTGGAACGATCAGCGAACTGGGGCGGCGGTGGACGAGATCGAGGCGAAACTCCCGCGCGAGGAGCTGATCGCCCGTACCGGCAACCGTGCGGTAACTGGGTTTCAGTTGCCCAAGGTGCTGTGGCTGCGGCAGGCCGAGCCAGAGAACTTTGCCCGCCTGCATAAAGTGCTGCTGCCCAAAGATTACCTGGGATATGTCCTGACCGGGAACTTCCTCACCGAGCCGTCTGACGCATCGGGGATCGGCGCGCTGAATCTGGCGGCCAAGACCTGGGATATGGACGTGCTGAACGCCCTGTCGCTAAGTGTGGACCTCCTTCCCGAAGTGGTGGATTCCTGGGCGGTGGTGGGCCAGATTCTGCCGGAGATGGCCGTGCAGACTGGCCTGCCCGCTGACCTCAAGATCGTGGCGGGCGGCGGCGACAACGCGGCGGCGGGCATCGGCCTGGGCCTGGGCGCACACCGCCCCGGCGTGGGCAGCGTCAGCCTGGGCACCAGCGGCGTGCTGTTCGCCCCGCTGGACACGCCCACCCCTGATCCGCAGGGCCGCGTCCACCTGTTCGCTCACGCGGACGGTGGCTATAACCTGCTGGGCGTCACCCTGGCCTGCGCCGGGGCCTTGCAATGGTTCCACGACGCGCTGGCCCCCGAAACGGATTTTCCCGCCCTGTTGGAAGAAGCGGCCACCGTTCCAGACGGCGCGGAGGGCGTGACCTTCCTCCCCTATCTGGCCGGGGAGCGCAGCCCGCTGATGAACCCGGACTTGCGCGGTTCGTGGTCCGGCCTGAGTCTGGCGCACCGCCGCCCGCATCTGGTTCGCGCACTGCTGGAAGGCACGGTCTGCGCGCTGTCGGACACCTATAAGGTCATGCAGCCGATTTCCAGCCTGACCACATTGCTGTCTACGGGCGGCGGCGCGCGTAGTGACCTGTGGCTGAGTCTGGTCAGCGGCGCGCTGGACTTGCCTGTCCAGCACATCGAACATGCGCCCGGCGCTGCGGAGGGGGCGGCGTTGCTCGCCATGCCTGCCGCTGGACTGTTCCCCGACATCAAAGCGGTGATGGACACGCTCAGACCCCAGGGTGAGGCGGTTGTGGCGCAGCCGATGACGCGGGCGCTGAAGCAGCATGCGGCGGCGCTGGAAACATTGCCGGAGTTGTAACCGAAAGACAGCGACGTGGACACGGGCGAAACGGCTCCTGTCCACGTCGCTGTGTTACAGTCGCGTCCTCACTTCCCACAGCTCGGGGAACAGCACCACGCCCAGCACGCCGCGCAGGTAGCCCGCGCCGCTAGTGCCGCCGGAACCCGCTTTAAAGCCAATCGTGCGCTCCACGGTGGTCAGGTGGTTAAAGCGCCAGCGCCGGAAGTTGTCCTCCACGTCCAGCAACTTCTCGGCCAGCTCGTACAGGTCCCAGTACGTCTGTGGATCGCGGTAGACGGTCAGCCAGGAGTCCAGCACGGTCTCATTCAACACGGGTGGCAGGGTGAGGTCACGGTTCAGCACCTCGTCCGGCACGGGCAGCCCGCGTTCGGCCAGCAGCCGCAGGGCCAGATCGTAGACGCTGGGGGCGTTTAGCACAGCTTCGAGCGGGCCGTGCAGGTCCGGACGGTGTTCGTGCGGGCGCAGCAGCACGGCGCGGCGGTTGCCCAGCAGGAATTCCACCGTCCGGTAGCTGGCCGACTGGAAGCCCGACGCCTGCCCGAAGGCATGCCGGAATTGCAGATAATCGGCGGGTGTCATGGTCTTCAGGACTTCCCAGGCGTTGGTCAGTTGCTCCTGGGCGCGCACCACGCGGGTCAGCATCTTCAGCGGCGCGTCAGTGATACCACCCTCCAGTAGCGTCATGGCCGCCCGCAGTTCGCGCACGATCAGTTCCAGCCACACTTCCGAGACGTGGTGAACGGTGATGAACAGGTGCTCGTCGTGTGCCTCGGTGATCGGCTGGTGGGCCGCTTTAAGCGTGTCCAGACGGAGGTAATCACCGTAGCTCAGGCTCTGGGTAAAGTCGGTATAGGCCCGTTCAGGAGCGTTCTGGTCAGTCATGCGCCTCCTTCTAAGACCTGTTTAATGCCCTGCACGGCCCGCCACACGTCCGCGTGCGAGTGGTACAGCGGCGTGAAGCCGAAGCGCAGGATGTCCGGCGTGCGGTAGTCGCCCAAGATGCCGCTCTTGATCAGCTTTTGCATCACTTCCCGCGCCTGCGGATGCCTGTAGGAGACCTGACTGCCGCGCTCGTCGTGGTTTCGCGGCGTGACCAGCTTCAGCGGATACTGCGCAGTCAGCGGTTCCATCAACTCGATAAACGTGTCGGTCAGTGACAGTGATTTGGCCCGCAACACGTTCATGTCTACATCCGCGAACACGTCCAGCGCGGCGTCCAGCGCGCTCAGGCTGAGGACCGTGGGTGTGCCCACCACGTAGCGCCGTGCGCCGGGGGCAGGGGTGAAGTCGCGGGCCATCTCGAAGGGGTCAGCGTGGCCCATCCAGCCGCTCAGGAAGGCGCGGGCCGAGTCCTGATGCCGCTCAGCGACAAACAGAAAACTGGGTGCGCCGGGGCCACCGTTGAGAAATTTGTAGCCGCAGCCTACCGCGAAGTCCGCGCCCGCACCATTCAGATCCACGGGAAACGCCCCGGCGGAATGCGCCAGATCCCACACCGTCAGGATGCCGTGCTGGTGCGCTTTGGTCGTCAGGCCCGCCATGTCCAGCCGGTGGCCCGTGCGGTAATCCACCTCGGTCAGCAGGGTCAGGGCGACGTCTTCGCTCAGGTTGGCTTCCAGTTCTGCACTTGGCACGGGCCGCAACTCGTACTTCTCGCCCAGCAGCGCGTTCAAACCCTGCGCCATGTACAGGTCCGTGGGGAAATTATCAGCGTCGGTCAGGATCACGCGGCGTTCGGGCGAGGCCATATGTAGCGCGGCGGCCAGCAGTTTGAAGATGTTGACGCTGGTGCTGTCACCTACCGCGACTTCGTGGGACTGCGCGCCGATCAGGGGGGCGATCTTGGCGGCCACGCGGTCCGGCAGGTTCATCCAATCCTGGGCCGCCTCCGCGTTGGCGGTCCACGAGCGGATAAGCTGACCACCCCATTCCTCCTCGGCCACGCGGGCGAGGCGGGCGGGAACGGTCAGCGGCAGCGCGCCTAAACTGTTGCCGTCCAGGTAGACCACGCCCTCCGGCAACTTGAATTCGGCGCGTTTGTGAGCCAGCGGGTCGCGGGCGTCCTTTTGCTGCAACTGGCTCAGGGTGGAATCGGCGAACAGGCGGTCAAATACGGTCATGGGTATACCTCTGGTGAAGAGACGAGAATCTGGCCCCGATGTGGGGCGTGAAAAGGCACGCCTCAATCCCGCAGCGGGCGGCCTAGCCGGGCGCACCACCACGCCCGCAGCGCGTGGCGATGGCGTTCGCCCCGGCGCGGGTTTCGTGATGTGGGCCATCGGTTGACATGATCTGGAGTATAGAGCGGCGGCTCAGTCGCGCCCGGCCCACAGTCCTGCGCCGATCAGCCCGGCGTCCGCGCCCAGTTCCGCGTGAACGACTTCGGGCTGGTAGCGTGGCGGAAATTGCCCCAGACTTCCGCGTACCCGGTCCAGATACCCGGCCCGCAGGCCCACGCTGCCGCCCAGCGCCACACGCGTGACGCCCAGCAATGCAGCGATGTCAGCAATTTTCCAGGCGATCAGGGCGGCGGAGCGGCGGTAAATCAAGTCTGCCTGGGTGTCCCCAGCCTCAGCGGCGTCGGCCAGTGCGCGGGCGTCGGTCAGTCCCAGAGCCAGCGCCTGATCGCCCAGGGCCGTCCCGCTCGTCTCGAATTCCAACGGTCCCAGTTCCCCCAGCGGCGACACTTCCACCCCCTGTTTCCACACCGCAGGCACGCTGACGAAGCCCAGTTCAGCGTCCAGTCCATTGCCCGCCAAATGCAGCCGCCCGCCCAGCACCAGTCCCGCGCCTACGCCCGTGCTGACAGTGATGAACATGAATTCGCCCGTGCCCCGGCCAGCCCCCACCTCATACTCACCCCACGCGGCGGCGCGGGCGTCGTTCAGGGCGGCGCAGGGCAGATTCAGCCCAGCCCCGATCAGCCCCTCAAGTGGAATGTCGGCCCAGCCGGGGAAGGTATGCACGGCAGTCGCGGTCACGCGCCCGGCAGCCACCGCGCCCGCGCAGGCCACGCCGATGGCGGCAGCTTCCGGGGCAAGCGGGGCGGCCAGTTCCAGCGCCGCTGCGATCACAGCGTCTGGCGTGCTGGGCTTGGGCGTGCGCACCTCGGCGCGGCGGGTGATCTGCCCGGCTTCTATCAGCGCGGCCCGCATGGAGGTGCCGCCGATATCGAGGGCCAGCAGGGGTGCGGGAGTGGACATATATGAATTACAGCACGGCGAGGCGCAGACCTTTCGATGTGGACCTCAGCGGCCCAGAGTTCGGCGGGCCAGAGTTCAGAGAGTCAGGGCCAGACTGGGCACGCGCGGCGGGGCGCAACTGCCGCGCACGATCAGGCGGCCCGGAAAGACCGCGTGCTGGGGCGTGGTTGTGCTGCTCGCGTCAAATCCGCCCTCCAGGGCACGCAACACCGCGCGGGCTGCGGCCTCGGCCATCGCCTCGACGGGCTGCTCGATCACGGTGATGGGCGGGTCCACCAGCGCAGTCCAGGGGTAGTTATCGAAGGTCAGCAGCGACAGGTCACCCGGCAGGCTCAGGCCGCGCTCACGGATGGCCCGGAATGCGCCGATGGCCTGGGTGCCAGTCAGGGCGATCAGGGCGGTCGGCGGCGTGGGCAGCGCCAGCAGCTCGTGGGTCAGGTCGTAGGCGGTGTCCTCGGTCAGCAGGACCACACGCCCGTATTCGGGCGGCACATTCAGGCCCCGGTCCCGCATGGCCTGCGGAAAGGTGCGCGAGCGGTCTTCCGGGTGAACCTCGGGATCATAGGTGCCCAGCGCGGCAATCCGGGTGTGGCCCAGCCCGTGCAGGTAGGCCACCGCCTCCCGCATGCAGCCAGCGTGGTCCAGCACCACGCTGGGAAAGTCCGAGCCATCCGGCGCGTAATCGAATTCCAGGATGAACAGCCCCCGGCCACGCAGGCGCTCCAGGTACTCGCGGCTTTCCTCGCCGTAGCCGGGGCGCAGCATGATGGCCGCCACCCGCTGACCGTACAGCCGGCGCAGTTCAGGCAGTTCCAGGTGGGCGCTGTACTCGTTCTCGCTGACGATCAGGGTGTAATCGGCGGCCTTGAGGTGACGGGCGGCGGCGCGGGCAAACTGCGCGAAGAACGGCTCGACGATGCTGGCCACCACCAGCCCCACCGTGCGGCTCTGGCCGCCGCGCAGGCTGCCCGCGCGCACGTCGGGTTCGTAGTGCAGTTCCTCAATGGCTGCCTGCACCCGCGCCAGCGTTTCGGCGGTGAGCTTGTCGGGGTCGCGTAGGGCACGTTTGGCCGTTGTGGGCGACACTCCGGCCAGCCGCGCGACATCCTGAATCGTTGACACGCCCGATATTGTAAGCGGTCCAGGCCCAGGACATGTCCCTTTACGACTGCCTGCCGTATCACGGGGTGGTCTCCTGTCCACCGCTGTACAAGCCGATTGCTCTCCTGTCATCTGCCTCTAAAGGTTACAGTCTGGAGCGAGTCCAGAATTGAGGCATTTGACGTATGGAAAAATCTGTGGTTAAGTAATGGACACGAGACCATTCATCATCTGACCGGGGACCGCTCCGGCCTGCCCCGAACGCGCCGTCATGGACCGCTATGATCTGCCGTTCACTTGTTCGCCGCAACAGTTTTTGCGGTGATGTGGAGGAATACCCATGAAACGACTGTTGATGCTCAGCCTCGCCCTGACCGCCACCGCGCAAGCCGCCACCACCATTACTATCGCCACCGTGAACAACCCGGACATGGTCACCATGCAGAAGCTGTCGGGCGAGTTCACCAAGAAGTACCCCGATATCACCACCAAATGGGTGGTTCTGCCCGAGAACGAACTGCGCCAGAAGGTCACCCTGGATGTGGCGAGCGGTGCGGGCAGCTTCGACGTCGCCACGGTGGGGGCCTACGAAGTGCCGATCTGGGCCAAGAACGGCTGGCTCGATCCCCTGACCCCTATGTTTGCCAAGAACGCCGACATCGCCAAGAACTATAACCTCGACGACGTGATTCCAGGGGTCCGCGCAGCCCTCACGGTCAACAAGAACCTGTACGCGGTTCCGTTCTACGCCGAGAGCAGCATGACGTACTACAACAAAGACCTGTTCAAGGCCGCCGGACTCACAATGCCGCAGAACCCCACCTGGAGTCAGATTCAGGGCTTCGCCGCCAAGGTTCACAATCCCAGCAAGGGCGTCTACGGCATCTGCCTGCGCGGGCTGCCGGGCTGGGGCGAGAACATGGCCGTGTTCAGCACCGTCATGAACACCTTCGGCGGACGCTGGTACGACAACGACTGGAAGGCGCAACTTGACTCCCCAGCCTGGAAGAACGCCATGACGTTCTACGTCGACACCATCAAGAAGTACGGTCCTCCCGGCGCAACCGGCAACGGCTTCACCGAGAACCTGACCCTGATGAGCCAGGGCAAGTGCGGCATGTGGGTGGACGCCACCGTGGCCGCCGGACTGCTGAGCGATCCCAGCGCTTCCAAGGTCACCAAGTCGATTGGCTTTGCCAACGCGCCCACCGGTCCCGGCACCCCCAAGGGCAACCACTGGTACTGGAGCTGGAACCTGGCCATCCCCAAGAGCACCAAGAAGGAAGACGCCGCCTTCAAGTTCATCACCTGGGCCACCAGCCAGGAGTACATCGCCCTGGTCGCCAAGGAGAAGGGCACCTGGGCCGCCGTGCCCCCCGGCACCCGCACCAGCACCTACAGCAACCCCAACTACAAGAAGGCCGCTGGAGCCTTCAGCGGACTGGTTCAGAGCGCCATCAACAGCGCCGATGTCAACAACGCCACCAAGGACCCCGTTCCCTATGCGGGCATCCAGTACGTCGCGATCCCGCAGTTCCAGGCGCTGGGCACCCAGGTCGGTCAGTTCCTGGCCGGGGCGATCAGCGGCCAGACCACCGTGGATCAGGCGCTGAAGCAGGCGCAGGACGCCGCCAACAAGGTTGCCAAGGAAGGCGGCTACCAGAAATAAATCCCGGCGCTTCTGATTCAGGTTGAGGAGGAGGCTGGGCCATGTTGCCCGGCTCCTCCTTAGCTTTTGCGAGAACGACCCACCCGACGCGTTCTGTCTGTTGCCACTGTTCTGTCTGTTGCCACAAGGGGGACCCCATGACCACCGCCGTCCGTCCAACCACCACCACGGCCAGTCCGCCTGCCCCCAAACGCGGCTTCAAGCTGACCCCCGCCGCGCTGATCTGGCCCGCCATGCTGTACCTGATCCTGACCACCCAGGTGCCGTTTTTCATGACGATTTACTACTCGTTTTTCAACTACAACCTGGTCATTCCCGACAACCGGCCCTTTATCGGCTTCGGCAACTACGCCACGCTGCTGACCAACCCGCAGAACCTGCAAGTCGTGCTGAACACCGTCATTCTGGCGGGCGGTACGTTGATCCTGACCCTGTTCATCGGCGGCGCGATGGCCATGCTCCTCAACCGCAACTTTCCGGGGCGCGGGCTGCTGCGCACGCTGATGATCAGCTCGTTTCTGGTCATGCCCATCGTCACGGCGGTGGTCTGGAAGAACATGCTGCTCAACCCGGTGTTCGGCTTCTTCTCGTGGGTGGTGGCCTCGCTGGGCGGACAGCCGGTGGACTGGCTGGCGCAGTTTCCGATGGCCAGCGTGATCGCCATGATCACCTGGGAATGGACCCCCTTTGCCATGCTGATCCTGCTGACCGGCCTGCAAAGCCTGCCCGACGATCAGCTGGAAGCTGCCCGCCTGGACGGGGCCAGCCCTTTGCAGGAATTCCAGCACATCGTGATGCCGCACTGGACCCAGGCCATTCAGGTGGTGGTGCTGATGGAGACCATCGCGCTGCTCCAGGTCTACGGCGAGATTTACGGCTCGACTTCCGGGGGGCCGGGACTGGCCACCACAAATTTGCCGTACTTCATCTATCAGAAAGCCTTTGCCGAGTACAACATCGGTCTGGCCAGCGCGGCAGGCGTGATCACCGTGATCCTCACCAACATCCTGGCGGTCTACCTGCTGCGGATGATCAACCGCACCAACCAGACCAACAAGGGAGGATGAGATGACGACCATACCCAGCAACTCCATGCCAGTCAAACGCGACAAGAACCGGATCAAGGTCCGCAACACCGTGCTGACCGTTATCACTTACCTGATTGCCATCGCCTTCCTGTTTCCGCTGGTGTGGATGTTCCTGGCCGCCTTCAAGACCGAGGCGGAGGCCTTTGCCAGCCCGCCCGTCTTTGCCTTCACCCCGATCCTGGAGAACTTCAAGGCGGCGCTGCCCAGTTACTTTCCGGCGCTGAAGAACAGCCTGATCGCGGCCATCGGCAGCACGCTGCTGGCCTTTGTGCTGGGGCTGCCCGCCGCCTTTGCGCTGGCGGTGTATCCCACCACCCGCGCGCAGGGCACACTGACCTGGATGCTGTCCACCAAGATGATGCCCGCCGTGGGCGTGATCGTGCCCCTGTTCCTGCTGTTCCGCAACCTGCACCTGCTGGACACCCTGCCGGGATTGATCCTGATGTACACCACCATGAACCTGCCGCTGGTGGTCTGGATGATGCACAGCTACATGACCGAGATTCCGTTCGCCATCTACGAGGCTGCCAAGGTGGACGGCGCGTCGGTGGCACAGGAATTCTTCGGGATCGCGCTGCCGCTGTCCACGCCAGGGATGGCCGCTACTGCGCTGCTGGCGGTGATCTTCGCGTGGAACGAGGTCTTCTTTGCGGTGAACCTGACCAGTTCGGACGCCGCGCCGCTGAGCGTATTCATCAGTTCATTCAAGACCAGTATGGGCCTGTTCTGGGCGCAGATGAGCGCCGCCGCCGCGCTGACCGTGCTGCCGGTACTGATCTTCGGCTGGGTGGCCCAGCGCCAACTGGTGCGCGGCCTGAGCTTCGGTGCAGTGAAGTAAGCCTGCCACACGCCCCTTCCCCGATGGAGAATTGAGATGATGCCCCCACGTCCCAATCCACAACTGGCCCTACCCGAAACCGCTCAGACCTCCCTGCAAGATTTGACAGCGCGGGTACGGGCCATGATCGTTCCCGGCGAGCGGCGCATTCTGGGCATCGTGGGCGCACCGGGGGCGGGCAAATCCACCCTCTGCACGGCGCTGGCTGAAGCTTTGGGAGATGCGGCGGCGCTGGTGGGCATGGACGGCTTTCATCTGGCGAATGCAGAACTGGAGCGGCTGGGCCGACGGGACCGCAAGGGCGCACCCGACACCTTCGACGCAGGCGGCTACGCGGCGCTGCTTGAACGGCTGCGCGCCGAGAAAGACCAGACGGTGTATGCCCCCACCTTTGACCGCCACCTCGAAGAATCCATCGGCAGCGCTGTTGCTGTTCCTGCAGGCACGCCCCTGATTCTGACCGAGGGCAACTACCTGTTGCTTGAAGGTGGGCAGTGGGGCCGGGTCAGACCTGCGCTGGATGCAGTCTGGTTTCTGGACCTGCCCGAAACCGTGCGCCTCTCGCGTCTGGTTGCGCGTCACGTCGCTTTCGGCAAAGCTTCTGACGAGGCAGCAAGGTGGGTGGATTCGGTAGACGGGCCGAACGCCGCCCTCATTCACTCCACCCGTGACCGCGCCGATCTGATCGTGCAACTCGTCGAATGAAATCAATTCTCTTCCCCGGTCTCGAACCCCTCTTGGAGCGTCATCCATGACCCAGCTCAACCTGAACAATCTCGATCAGCTCGACCCCAGCGTGGCTGTTCCTGAGTACGATCCGCGCACCCTCCGCACTGGCATCGTGCATTTCGGCGTCGGCGGCTTCCACCGCTCGCACGAGGCGATGTATCTGGACCGGGTTTTGAATGCAGGGGATCATGCCGACTGGGGCATCTGCGGCGTGGGTGTGCTGCCCGGAGACACGAAGATGCGCGAGGTGCTGGAGGCGCAAGATCACCTGTACACCCTGGTGACCAAATCACCAGCAGGCGACGTGGACACGCGGGTGATTGGCTCGGTCCATGACTTTTTGTTTGCCCCCGACGATCCCGAAAAGGTGATCGAGAAACTGGCCGATCCCGCCACCCGCATCGTCTCGCTGACTGTCACTGAGGGCGGTTACAGCCTGAACAACGCGACGGGCGAGTTCGATCCCACGGGTGCGGACATCGCCCATGATCTGCAAGCAGGCGCAGTGCCCAGAACGGTGTTCGGTCTGATCACCGAGGGCCTGCGCCGCCGCCACGAACGCGGAATCCCGCCCTTCACCGTGATGTCCTGCGACAACATCCAGGGCAACGGCCACGTGACCCAGAAGGTCCTGAGTGCCTTCGCGCGCCTCAAGAACCCCGATCTGGGCGATTGGATTGCCCGCGAAGTTGCCTTTCCCAATTCGATGGTGGACCGCATCACCCCCATGACCACGGACCGGGACCGCAAGGAACTGTCCGCACAGTCGGGCATCGAGGACGGCTGGCCGGTGGTGGGAGAGAGCTTTACCCAGTGGGTTCTGGAAGACCATTTCACGCTGGGACGACCCCCGCTGGAAACGGTGGGCGTGCAGGTGGTTCGTGACGTGGAACCCTATGAGCTGATGAAACTGCGGCTGCTGAACGCCGCGCATCAGGCGATGGGCTATCTGGGCCTGCTGGCCGGATACACCTACGCCCACGAGGTTTGCCGCCAGCCCGCTTTTGTAGAGTTCCTGCTGGGCTACATGGCCCGCGAGGGTGCGCCGACACTCAAGCCCGTGCCCGGCATGGACCTGAATGCCTACCAGCATCAGTTGATCGAGCGTTTTGCCAGCACGGCCATTCAGGACACGCTGGCCCGCCTGATCTTCGACGGCTCCGAGCGCATTCCCAAATTCCTGCTGCCAGTGGTGCGCGATCAACTGGCGGGGGAGGCAAAGATCAGCCACGCTGCGCTGGTGGTGGCGTCGTGGGCGGCGTATCTGGAGGCGGTGGACGCGGACGGTCCCGTGCCGCCACTCCAGGATCAGCGCGGGCCAGCGCTGCTTGAGGCCGTGCGCCGCGAGGCCACGCAGCCCGGCGCGTTCCTGCAACTCAGGGAACTGTTCGGCGATCTGGGAGATGATGCGCGCTTCAAAGCGGCCTATCTGGCAGCCCGCAAAAGTCTGCGCCAGCTTGGCCCTGTCGGCGCAATTGAGGCGCTACTGCAAGCGTCCCGCCCGGACGATACGTCGCCGTCCCCTGCTGGACACCGTTCTTGACCGGCACGCTTTCCGCTCCCCTCTCCTCTATCCAATCCAAACCGAGGCACATCTATGACTTCCATTGACCATCCCCCCATCAGTCCCGAAACGCAGACTTCCCGCACCAGCGTGCTGCACGGCATCCGCGATCTGAAATGGGAAACGCGCGAGGTGCCCGCCCCCGGCCCGCGCGAGGTGCGCGTGCGCGTGAGGCGCATCGGCGTGTGCGGCAGCGACGTGCATTACTACACACACGGGCGTATCGGCCCCTTCGTGGTGGAGGCCCCGCTGGTGCTGGGCCACGAGGTCATGGGCGTAGTAGAGGCGCTGGGCGAGGACGTGACGGGTTTACGGGTGGGGGACCGGGTGGCGCTGGAGCCGGGCTACCCGTGCCGCCGCTGCGCGTACTGCAAGCGCGGCGAGTACAACCTTTGCCCGCATATGACTTTCATGGCCACGCCCCCGGTCAATGGCGCGCTGGGCGAGTATGTGACCTGGCCCGACGACTTCGCCTTCAAGCTGCCCGACAGCATCAGTGACGACGCGGGTGCGCTTCTGGAACCGCTGGCGGTGGGCATCTGGGCCGCCCGCAAAGGCAGCGTGGGGCCAGGGGACAGCGTGGCGGTGTTCGGTGCGGGTCCGATTGGCTGCACCACCATTCAGGCGGCCAAAGCGGCGGGAGCCACCACCATCATTGCCGTCGATCTGGAGGACTTCCGGCTTGGTCTGGCGCGCAAGGTGGGGGCCACGCACACCATCAACGCCCGCAATGAGGACGTGCTGGCCGTGATCCGCGAGCTGACGAAAGGCGATTTACCCCTGTCTCATGCGGGGGTGGACGTGTCCTTCGAGACGGCGGGCAGCCTGCCCACCACGCGCATGACACTGGCCGCGCCGCGCCCCGGTGGCCGGGCGGTGCTGGTGGGTCTGCCGCCGGACCCCGAGGTCAGCCTGGATATCGTCTCGGCGGCCAGCCGCGAGGTCACGCTGCGTGGAGTGTTCCGCTACGCCAACTGCTACCCGGCGGCCATCGCGCTGGTGGCCAGCGGCGCAATCGATCTGGACGCACTGGTCACGCACCGGTACACCTTCGATCAGACGCCTGAAGCCTTCGAGTTCGCAGACCACGAGAAAAAGGCCAGCATGAAAGTAATGATTGACGTGAGCTGAGCGTCCGTTTCCGTGGGGGAGGTGGGGCCGTTCAGCGTGGCCGCGCCTCCCCTCAATATTTCATGAACAAAATTTTCTAACCATGAAAATATGCTGTGCTGGACGTTCATTTCTGGAATAAAATAGAGGCCGACTAAAGACAATCCGAGCGGGAGGAAGAGTGTCCTCTCTGCGGGCTGTACCAGTCATGGGCACTGTCGCGGTATCTGATTAGCGCCGAACGGCCATCAGCACGGCTACGGGATCTTCGTTCCGCAGGCGGGCCGTTTCTACCAAGCTCTTGATGCGGGTATAGGTGATAGCCCCCAAGCAGATTTTTGCTTCACTGAGAGACTTTCCTCGCCATCATTACGCTCCGCAGGGCACGCTCTGCGGCGTTGTCGGTGGGTGGAATGTCAGGGTCAATCAGGAAATACAACAGACGACCTCGACGGTGCTGCTCTAGCAGGCCCAGTCGCAATCGCTCATTGATCTTGGTTTTTAGCGGGGAACGGTCAAGCAGATGATCCAGGCGCAGAGTAAGTCTCTCACCTCAGTAGCTGACAACTTCAGTTTGCGGCTGTCCCAGTGTGGGAAAAGGGCGTATCAAGACGCGGAGAATCTCGCCGATTCTTTCGGGAATCCACCGCAGCACGTGGCGTAGTTCTTCCGAGCCGTAGCGCACCAGGCTCATGGCCTTGCGGCCATGGGCCAGCACCCGGATCGGTTTCGCCTCATGCCGCCAGACCCCCACCCGCAGGCAGGCCAACCACGCCAGGGTCACCAGACTGAACAGTCGCTCCAACCGTGTGGGGTCCGTGACTCCGGTCCGCTCCAAATCGAAGCCACGCGACTTTTGCGAGCCAAACGTGGACTCAATGGTCCAGCGAAGCTTGTACAGTTGCCACGTTTCCCATACGTGAAAGTCCGTCGCGATGATCACCAGGTCACCCACGGGTGACCTGGTGGCCATCACCCGCATGGGTTCCCCAAAAACTTCAGTCCGCTCGGCAATCATCCGAAACTGACCGGGTTGCAGCTCCCGGAACCACTCGTCCGCTGATAATTCGTCCAGCACGCTGTCCTTCCGAATCCGAATGGCCCGGCGAATCCCTTTCCGGCGGAGAAAGCGGAACCACTCGGCCCCGATGAACTCCCGGTCCGCCACCAGGCCCTTCCAGCGTCGCGCTGGAAGGGCCTCCAGCAGTCGTAACACCAGCCACATGCGTGCCCGGGTGTCGCTGTTGCCTGTGTGCTCCAGGGCCACCCACACGAGCGGAATGGTAAAGCCGTGGACCACCGCACCCAGGACCAACAGGTTGAGCGGCGAATCCCCGTGTTCCCAGGTCGTGCGGTCCACGCTCATCAGGATCTTGCCCGGGGGAAGGTGGACCAAGAGCAGGGCCAGGAAGACCTGAGCCGTGAGTTGCTCATCGTGGACGGCGCGTTCCACGCGCCGCTTCTTGGCTTCAGGAGAACTGGTGCCGGGCAAATGAGGAGCCAGATCGCGGTGGTTGACGCTCTGGGCCATGATCATGGCCAGGACAACGTCGACGGCACGCTGATGCGTGTCGATGCGCAGCGAAGGCACGCAGGCTTTGAAATGGGCGGTGAGTTCGGTAGCCTGGGAGGCGGCGGGTTTTGGTGGCTTCACACCTCAAAACACCGCCATTTCTCGTTGCTGTCCAGGGACAGACCGGAAGGTGAACTTCCCGCCGTCTGGGACGACTAAAAAATGAAGTTGTCAGCTACCGAGGTCTCTCACCCTGCCGGGCGTACTCCTGCAGATTGACCAGACCCGCGTAGTAAGTGGAGTGAACCCATAACTCAGGACCAGTGGTCAAGCACTTCTAGGCAGAATGATAGCGGGCGGCGAACTCGATAGGCGGGACGTAGCCCAGACTCGAATGCAGACGTTCTTGGTTGTACAGCACTCCGATGAATCGGTCCAGATGTTGCCGCGCATCGTCTAGATCAACGTAGTCCTGCAGATTAACCTCCTCCATCTTCAAGGTTTTGTAGAAGCTCTCCATTCGGGCGTTGTCATAGGGATTGCCCTTCCTGGACATGCTCGGAATCATCCTCATGGATCGCAAGCGGTCCACATACATCCGACTCGCGTATTGGACACCCTGGTCCGAATGGTGGACCAGCCCCACTGCTGGACGACGCGCTTTCAGCGCGTTATCAAGAGCCGCTAAAGGCAAGGCGGCGTCCATGAACCTCGACAAAGACCATCCCACCATTTCACGGGTAAAGCTGTCCAGCACGCACGCCAGATACACGAAGCCCTGCTTCACGCGAATGTACGTGAGATCGGCCTGCCAGACCTGATCAGGTCTGGTCGGAATGACGTGTGGCAGCAGATTGGCAAACCTTGACTGATTGTGGGTGGAATCTGTCGTGGCCTGATAGCGCCGCTTGGTCCTGCACAGCAGCCGGCGTTCCCGCATGACCCGCAAGACGCGTTTGTGATTTGCTGGACGCCCCCTTCGAGCGAGTTTATGGGTCACCCGGCGGTAGCCATACCCCGTCCACTTCAGCACCACCGCCTCAATGTCTTCGGCCAACTGTCGATCAGGATCGACAGCCTCTCGGCCCAGTTGATGAACGAACCAGGATCGACTGACCCGGTGCAGTTCACACAGGCGACGCACCGACACCGTGGGATGCGAGACACGCGCATCCGTAATCATCTGGTGCCGCTTTTCGAGCGGTACGTCGCCAAGGACTTTTTCAAGATCGTATTTTCCAGGGAGAGTTGACCGCAGTAACGTTCCAGTTCGGCAATCCGCAGTTCTGCACTGCGGTCCGTTGTCGCTGGGTCGGTGAACGCAGCTTCGCCGCGTGCTTCGATTTCCTTACGCCAACGGTGGATCAGGCTGGGGGCCAGTGAATGTTCCCGGCACAGTTGAGCGGTGGTGGATAGGCCAGCATTGATCTGGCCCACCACCTCAAGTTTGAAATCGCAACTGTGGTTGCGTCCTGGCGTCTGGGCTCCTTCGCGGTGCGATCAGCGTAGCCGCTGACCGGGGCGAAGTGACTTGGCCTGTGGTCCTGTCCAAGGGGTTCATTCCAAAGCCGAATGCAAGCGAATCCCATTCCCGAAGAGCTGGGCCAGTCGCTACGGATAGCGTTCCCCGTGTCCTGGCTGCGCGTGTTGTTCCTCAGCCACCCCATCGGCGTTAGCCGCTTAACCTCAACTACGCAATAGCGGGGCAGCCCCACTATGGCTTGTATTCAGTACGGAGCAGGTCAACCAACGGAACGCCCACCGCTCCAGCCAGAGCATCCATTACATCCAACCCGACATTCCGGCCCCCACGCTCAATCTGGGAGATGTAGGACCAATCCATTTTAATCGCGTAAGCGACATCGAAAGTTGACAGCCCCTTGGCCTTGCGTGTGGCCCGCAAATTCTCTCCGAACACTTTACGCAGCGGACTGGCTGAACGGTTGGTCTTTGGCACACGCCAGCCTGAAGACCATTAGGGAGTCTTGTACAGTTGAACAAGTCAATGGTCATCTTATACCAGCCTGAGTTCAAATGTTTGAGAACGAAAGATTCGCACACGCTTTGATTGGGAATCATGCCTATTTGTCGCCCTGTAGACGCTGGTTCATCGCTGAGCCATCATCCTCGCCCCTTGGAGGCCTTCATGAAATCCGTTCACCTCTTCTATCCCCGTGCTGGTACTGATACTGAGGTTCCCCCCTCCGTCGGTCCAGTCCAATTGCACTTGAATCGTACCTCAGCCCGCCTGATACAGGCGGGCGAACGTCTGAGGTGAGAGATTGTCCAGGGAGCTGTGCGGACGAACCTGGTTGTAGTCCTGATGCCAGGCCGACACGATTAGGCGAGCCTGGGGCAGCGTCTGAAACCAGTGGAGATTCAGGCACTCGTCCCGGACACGGCCGTTGAAACTCTCGATGTAGGCGTTCTCCACGGGCTTCCCTGGATGGTTGAAGTGCTGGATGATTCCGTGCTCATGGCTCCACTGATCCAGCGCTTTACTGATGAATTCCGGGCCATTGTCCGTCACGATCATGGCTGGTTGAGCGCGCTCAACCAGCACTGCGGAGAGGAGTCGGGCCACATCCGCGCCCGTGATCGAGGTCCCGACATGCATGATCAAACATTCCCGCGTGAAGTCATCAACCACGTTCAGCACGCGAAACCGTTGACCTGAGGCCAGTTGGTCCGACATGAAATCCATGCTCCAGCGTTGATTCGGCGCGGACACTGGCGGTTTGTTGCCCCGTTCTCCTGCCACCAATTTCTTGCGCGTCTTGCGCCGAACGGCCAGTCCTTCCGCACGGTAAATCCGGTACACCCGTTTGTGATTGACCTTCAATCCTTCGCGTTTTAGCAAGACGTGGAGCCGCCGATATCCAAAACGAGGCCGTTCCAGCGCCAGGAAACGCAACCGAGCTTTCAAGACCTGGTCTTTTTCCTCTCCAGGGCTGTTGTGTCGTTGTGTCGACCGCCAGAAGCCCAACTGGCGACACGCCCGCCGTTCGGTGACCCCGAAGCGCAGCCGTACAAATCCCACCATTTCCCGCTTCAACGGCGTCTGGGACTGTGGCGTCGCGCCCGGGTCTACCACTTTTTTGCCACCACCTCTTTCAGCACTTGGTTGTCCAGCGACAGATCTGCCACCAGTTTCTTGAGGCGGCGATTTTCTTCCTCCAGCAGACGAAACCGTCTGGTTTCGTTCTTCGTCATCCCGCCATACTTTGCCTTCCAGCGGTGGATGGTGCTGACCGCGATGCCGTGAAGTCGCGTCATCTCGGCTAGGGACTGGCCTGCGTCGACCTGTTCGAGAATGCTCAGAATCTGCTGCTCGGTGTACCGTTTTCCTTTCATCGCGCCTCCGGGTTGCCCATCTTGTCGCAATCGGAGTGGACCGAGAAACAGGGGTCACGTCAACTGCATGTCGATCTCTCGGCTGACGATCCTCGCGTCTCAACCTTCAATCCATGGTTCAAAGGACCCAGTGACTTGATTCAGCCATAAGGAGAAGACCCATGACGAAAGACACCACCTGGACGAACACCATCACCGCCATCACGCTCTTCGCCGAAAGTCTCGAGGAGACGAAGGCGTTCTACAGCCGGGTGTTTGAACTTCCGATCTTTTTTGAAGGCGATACGTCTGTCGTCTTCAAATTCGGTTCCACCATGAACACGGGACGGGCTATTCCAGCCTGGGGCAATTGCGCTCACTCCCCGTGGACGTTCTCAAGATCGACCGGGTCTTTATCCAGAACAGTCAGACGGACGGGGCCTTTGTCGAGGCGATGGTGGCTCTGGGGCATAGCCTGGATCTGACAGTGGTGGCCGAGGGGATTGAGGACGCGTGTACGGTGGCCCGGCTCCGTCAGCTGGGCTGTGATCTGGGGCAGGGCTTCTACTTTGCGCGGCCCCAGCCCGCAGATGAGGCGGTGGCGGCCATGGTTCAGGCTCAGGGGAGCCTGCTGTTCGCACAGCAAGATGGTTTGAAGTGACACTGAAGGGGGACAGCGCGGGGGTCTCCGTGATTCGGAAGATCCCTGGCCCAACTGGGATCAGCAATTCAGTCCAAATCATCTGTCTTTGCCTTGCTGATCAGTGGCTTTACCCCAAGGGCCTGCCCCAGGGACAACTCTCGTTATTTCTGGGGCCTGACTCCCGGTAAACGAGGTGACTAAGAAGGTGTTGAACTGGGCTGGCGGCAGACTTTTGCCCTGCTCGCCTTCCTGTCCCTCCCTCTGGCGGGTCTACCTAAAACTGACGACGGAGGGGTGAAAAGTAGAACACCGCGTCCACCTTTATTCCTGGGCAGGTAGCCCGGGTTGTTTCGCTGGCGATTGAAGACCAGACAACAAAGCCATACCCACGCCCATGACCAGCATGGTGAGTACCCCGTAAGGTGGATAAATATGGCTGCTCAGAAAAGAGATGGCGCTGAGCGTCAAGAGCACTGCGCCAGGCCACAGACGCAGACCATGTCGGACCATCAGCAGGCCGCAGGTCAGCAGGCTGGCCCCCAGAAAAGCCCACACCCCCACGGCCGCCAGCGCGTTGCCCTCCGCAAAGAGCAGCCGAATGGCCGAAGCGTCCTGACCCTGCAACGTCAGGCGGCCCGTCCCCACGCCTGCCAGCACGTCCAGCGCCCCGTAATACACGATGTACACGAAAGCCAGCACACGGGCCACCCAGGCCAGCACACCGGACAGGGTGTGCCCAGAGTCGCCCGACAGCAACCACCACAGGTTGACGCCAAGCAAGGGAAACACGGGCATCAGTGACAGGTGCATGGCCGTCCAGTGCGTGGCCGTGTCTGCGCGAAGGTGGTGTGGATGCATCAGCCCCAGACCAGCCAGAACCAGTGGGGCCAACAGCAGCCCAGCCACCGTCCATCTGCGCTGGGGCGTGAAAAGGGGGAACGAAGTCGGCATGGAGCAAGGGTCCCCGTAAACTGAGGTGAGATGCAACGGACTGCCTCACCTGCCGAAGTCGTGACCCTCTCTGACGTTCGCGCCGCCCAGGTGCTGTTGGACCGGGAGGCCCGCACCTGGTTCAGACCCTTCTTTGGACGCCCGTCTACCGTGGCAGATGCTGCCCGCGCTCTGGGGAGGCCCGCCAACTCGGTGTTGTACCGGGTACGGGCGTGGCAACGTCTGGGTTTACTGACTGTGGCGCATGAAGACCGCCGACGTGGGCGAGTCATCCGTCACTACCGTTCGGCTGCGGATCACTTCTTCATTCCACAGGTCCTGACGCCCGCCCGTGACCTGACCGAGTTGCTGCGAATGATCAACGCGCCGTATCTGGAACTGTCGTATGCCAGCCAGGTTGCTGTTGCCCAGCGGCTTTCCCCGGAGTGGGGCGTGCAATTTGCCCACTGGGGTGAAGTGGTGGGAGCCACCGGGCCAGGCCAGATCTGGCAGGCAGATGCGGCGTCCCAACAAGTGCTGCTGGATCACTTCTGCTTTCCCCAACTTGACCACAAGGACGCGCTGCGTTTTCAGACCGAGTTGCTGACCCTCTTGGGCCGTTACGGTCAGGGCACGGGCAACACCACGTACATCTGTCATCTGTCGCTGGTGGCCCTGACGAAATGAATGGGGTCAGTGATGCAGGCTGTCCCATTCACTTTCGGTCAGTGGGATTACCGGAGAGCGCTATCGAGAGAGGCGGCACTCTCCTGCATGCCTCTGGTTTTGGACGCTGTTGTTCTCCGGCCCAAAGCTAAGGTCTGTCCTTTGCCGCTGTGGCGCTGCATTTTCAGCCGGGTGGCCTCGGCTACCGCCTTGAAGTCGATCAGCCCCGCTTCGATGTTCTCCACGGTCAACTCAGGCTGCTCCATTTCGGCAGCACCTTGAGGTAATGCAGGAACCTCTGGAATCGCGGTAGGACGTAGCATTTCTCATTGTACCCCGTTTAGGGCTTGATGCCAATCCCGGAAAGTGGTTCTGGGACGGCAACAAGACGAATCCATTTGCTCCTCAATCTGAACAAGCCATGTTTTCTGCTCGGCGTTGAATGATTTTCCGCCCTCAAGGTGCAGCACATCGAAAAAACAGCTTCTGGCCACTGAACCCTATAGGTTCAGCAAAATGGCAGTGTTGCCTCCCAATGCACGCAAAACGCTCTCCCAGACAGCCTGGAGGCTCGCTCGCTCAAGCCCTAGACGGCGTATTGTGCGCTCCATGCTGGGAATTCGCCAGCAGAATCCGGGCGTTTTCGCACGATTCCGAATTTTGGCATCAGAAGTCTCTCACGCGATTTGGACAAAATTTCGGCCTTCGCTACGTTAAACCCTACAAGGTGTAACTCCTGAGGAATATTCTCGCTCACTCCGAAATTCTGAGACGCACTCTTTCGATTTTCGGTTATCAGAACTTGACATTGGCGTGGCTTGGGTCTACCCTCCACATACCGCTCCCAGTTTCCCAGTTTTCAGATTTCGGTGGTGAATGCCATCTATAACAGCTACAATCTCCACGCGATCAATCGACGAAAGCGTTTTCGCCTGTCATATTTAAGCATGTCTTAGACAGAATTCAGCCGCCAGCCAAGAGGTGACACATGAAAGCCGCGTCTAATAACGAAAGCGTTTTCGTGTTTCGACGGGTGCCTCTCTCACGCAGTCGCCCGTCACCACCAGGAGCTGTCCATTGACCAACTCACCCATGCGTCCATCCATCAAAGATGTGGCCCGCCTGTCTGGCGTCAGCATCGGCACCGTCTCAAAGTGTCTGAGCAACGCCACGGACGTGTCTCAGGCGACCCGTGAACGGGTGATGAAGGTTGCTGATCATATTCAGTACCGTCCGATGGCGCTGGCGCGCGGGCTGGCGCGGGGACGCAGCGGCAACATTGCGGTTACTCTGTCGGCCATTCATACTCCAGTGTTTCTCGATCCTTTCTACGCTGAGGTGCTGGGGGGCATCGAGACTGAGCTGGAGGCACGTGGGCTGCATCTGCTGCTGACCAGCCTGAAATCGGGGCAAGATCTGTTGCAACTGGCATCGGAGCGGCGGGCCGATGGACTGATCATGATTGGCTTTGAGGTGACCGACAGTGTGCTCCAGAAGATCGCGCAGATGCAGCCACTGGTGCTAGTGGATCGCCACGTTGCAGGCATTTCCTCGGTGATGTCAGACAACCGTGAAGGGACTCGGCAGGGCACCCGGCGGCTGATTGAACTGGGAAGGCGGCGGCTGCTGTTCATCTCGGAGCGGGCCAACGTCGACAACATGCAGGCGCGGCTCTCTGGCTTCAGGCAAGCACTGGCCGAGGCGCAGCTTGATCCGCAGGCCATCATCGTCTGTGACGAGGACAACGCGCTGCCGCTGGAATCTGTGCTGAGCAGTATCAAGCAAAAGAGCATTGACGCGGTGGTTTGCGGCAACGACCATGTGGCCTACAAGCTACTGGCCGCCCTGAACCGTGCGGGCATGCGGGTGCCGGAGCAGGTGGCCGTGCTGGGCTACGACGGACTGCGTTACCCGCTGGAGGGCCTGCGCCGCCTGAGCAGCGTGCGGGTGGACAAGGGCGCGATGGGGGCCGCAGGGGCGCGGCTGCTGCTGGACAAAATCGCGCAGCCGGGCAGCCCGGTGAGACAAGAAATCATTTCCACTACCTTCCAGCAGGGTTCTACTACCCCGGAGCCAATTCGATGAAAGCCAGTCAGGCGGGGGCCAGTCAGATGAGAATCGGCCCAATGTCCGGCTCCGCGAACGCACCTCCGGGTGCCGAATCGGAGGACGCCATGTCGCCCTGAGTACCGCGTTCCCTTTTCCTGTCCTCATTCCCCTGCGCCTTCATTCGCCGCTCTAAAGGAAAACACATGTCACAGTCCCTGAAAAAGAATGCCCTCTGGTTGACGGCTGGCCTGCTCGCCACGCTGTCCGTGTCGGCCCAGGCCCAGAATCTGCCCCGCGCCCAGACTCTGATCGTCTCTGGCTGGCAGTACGACACCCCCACCAGTTTCAACCCCGTCTCTCCGGCCCAGTCGGCGTGGCCGGTGGGCAACACCAACTCGGGCACCAACGTCTATGAGCTGGTCTACGAGACCCTGATGACCTTCAACAGCGCCACCGGCAAGCTGGAGCCGCTGCTGGCCACCGGGTACACCCAGAAAGGCAACGTCATCACGGTCAAGATGCAGCCCGCCGCCAAATGGCAGGACAGCAAGGCGCTGACCGCCGCCGACGTGGTGTACTCCTTTGAGCTGGGCAAGCGCGAGGCCCTCAGCTACTCCAACCTGTGGGATTACGTCAGTAGCGTCAAGGCCCCCGACGCCAGGACAGTCGTGATTACCCTGAACCCCAAGAAACTCAATCCGGGACTGGTCATCAACTACCTGGGCCAGATCGTGATCGTGCCGCAACATATCTTCGCTGCCGTGGAAAAGGAAAAAACGCCGCTGGCCCAGTTTACCAACCTGAAGCCCGTCGGCTCCGGTCCCTACAAGGTCAGCACCTATAACGCCGAGCGCGTGGTGGCCATCCGGGACGACAACTACTGGGGCAAGTCGGTCTGGGGCCTGCCCGCGCCCAAGTACATCCTGCACCCGATCTTCAAGGGCAACGATAGCGCCAACTTGGCCCTATCGCAGGGCAATGTCGATGTCTCGCAGAGCTTCATTCCCGAAATCTGGAAACTCAAGGACAAGGGCGTCGGCACCTGGCTGAGCAGCG
The DNA here is from genome assembly GCF_009017495.1 of Deinococcus sp. AJ005. Lineage (NCBI taxonomy): Bacteria > Thermotogati > Deinococcota > Deinococci > Deinococcales > Deinococcaceae > Deinococcus > Deinococcus sp. AJ005. Next base: position 287,037 of record NZ_CP044989.1, read on the forward strand.
AGCCGTACTACCTGCCCGGCAGCATTCCCCTGCTGGTCGTCAACACGACCAAGAAAGGGCTGGACAACCCGCTGGTGCGCCGCGCCATCGCCATGTCGATCAACTACCCCCTGATTGCCAAGACGGCCATGTCCAACTACTCGGTGCCGGCCAACGCCAGCCTGCTGCTCCCCAGCGGCAACGAGAAGAACATCTTCAACGCCGCAGAGGTCAAGAAGAACGGCTGGAGCTACAACCCGCAGGGGGCCGTGGACATCATGGAAAAGCAGCTCAAGGCCAAGAAGGGCGGCGACGGCATCTACGTGCTGCCCGACGGCACCCGCCTGGGGCCGTGGAAGCTGGCTGCACCCAACGGCTGGACCGACTGGAATCAGGCCCTGTCCGTGGTGGCGTCCAGCGGCAAGGCGGTGGGCATCGACTTGCGAACCGATTTCCCGCAGCAGTCGGTGTGGCAGACCAACCTGAACACCGGCGATTTCGATCTGGCCCTCAATGGCAGCGTCGGCGTCAGCGCCGCCGGGCCGTGGCCGCGCTTTCAGGCCGCGATGGACAACCGCGACACCCCGAAAATCGGTGAGAATGCCTTTTCCAACTACGGGCGCTACAGCAACTCGCAGGTCGCCCCGCTGCTCGACAAGGCGGCTGCCGCCACCAGCGCCGCCGATCAGAAGAACCTGTACGGCCAGCTCGACGCCATCTTCCAGAAAGACGTTCCGGCCATTCCGCTGATGTACCGCCCCTACGAGTTCTACGAATTCAACACGGCCCACTGGACCGGCTTCCCCACCAGCGCGGACCCCTATGCTGCGCCCCAGAATGCCCAGGCCGGGGTGCGGATGCTCTACAAGATCAAGCCCCGCTGAGGCCCGCCCTTCCGCTCTTAGTCAGAACCGGCAGACCGTCATTCCGGTTCTGACCTGAACAGCAGTTCCTTGCCGTTGCCCGGTCGCCTCGACAGCCGTTCCCTCGGCGCTGTGCTGGCCACACCGGGCAGCGACCTTTATTGATTCAGATTAATCCATACGGATCCCGTCGGTTTCGTGCATCAATCGGGGCTTTGCCGGTTCATTCCTTTCATGCCGTGAACCCGATGTTTTCCCTCTCGCTCTATCCGGATTTCCAGGAGTTCTCAACACGTTTTAGAGCATTTGGCGGAATAGTTGTTGGACTGGATGAGCTTGAGGCATTCCAAAGAGCGTCCCCAGGCAATCCAGCTTCACTCAGGATAGTGCATCTTTTCTATCAAATCCTCTAGAGCAGGTTTCTGAATTATGTCACCAGAAAAAGGGACTTCCGGCGACTCCATTCGCCAACCTGCTCGACAAAAGTCCCTCGCTCCGCTCGGTCATAAAAAGGTCATTTTTATGACAACTGCTCTAGTCGGAATCCGTGTCAGGGGGCAGCCAGTGTTCGGTTCGCCCCCGTTTCTAGGAAGCGCCACCCCAAGGAGTGCCATGTGAAACCCTTTACCCGGTACCTGTTGACCAAGATCGCGTGGTATTTGCTGGCATTTCTGGCCGCTGCCGCGCTCAATTTCTTTTTGCCCCGTCTGATTCCCGGAAACCCGGTGGACCAGATCGTGAGCGGCATGGGCAGTGGCGGCACCGTCAGCAGCGCCAGCCTGCAACGCATCTACGCCACCTACATCAAGGAATTCGGCCTCGATCAGCCGCTGATCGTGCAGTTCGGCACCTACCTCAACCGTCTGTTTCACGGTGATCTGGGCACCAGTTTCGCCAACTACCCGGCCAGCGTCAACAGCATCGTGCGGGCCGCGCTGCCCTGGAGCATCGCGCTGCAACTGCCCGCCATTCTGATCGGCTGGCTGATCGGCAACGTGCTGGGCGCAATCGCCGCTTACCGGGGCGGCGTGTTTGACCGCACGGTGTTTCTGGGGGCACTGGGCTTTTCCAGCATTCCGTACTTCAGTCTGGCTATCCTGCTGCTGTACGGCTTTGCAGTGGCGTGGCCCATTCTGCCCAGCAGCGGGGGCTACAACTTCATCAACTCTCCGTCCTTTACCTTCGGCTTTTTCGTGGATGCGCTGCAACATTACATCCTGCCCTTCCTGTCCCTGGTGCTGATCGTGATCGGCGGGCAGGCGGTGGGGATGCGGAGCATGGCAATTTATGAGCTGGGATCGGACTACGTGAGCTACGAGAACAGCATGGGCCTGGGCGAGAACCGCATCATTCGCGGCATTTTCCGCAACGCCATGCTGCCGCAGATCACCGGACTAGCACTGGCGATTGGCTCACTGGTGGGGGGCGCGCTAATCACCGAGATTGTGTTCTCTTATCCAGGGATCGGCACCACGCTGTTCACGGCCATCGGGCAGAACGATTACCCAGTAATTCAGGGCATCACCATTCTGATCACGCTGGCGGTGCTGGGGGCCAACTTCCTGGTGGACCTGAGTTACGGCTTCATCGACCCGCGCATCCGCGCCTCGCAACAGGGAGAACGCTGATGCTGAGTTCCTTGCTGAAAAATTCCCGCTTTACCTTCAGCGCCGTGCTGCTGCTGATCGTGGTGCTGGTGGGCGTGATCGGCCCAATGATCAGAACCGCCAACCCGCTGTTTGCTGTCGGCGGGCGCTATGACCGCCCCGACAGCAAACTGTGGCTGGGTACCGACGCCATCGGCAACGATGTCTTCCTGCAACTGATCCACGGCATTGGCAATAGCCTGTATATCGGGTTGGTGGCCGGAGTGATCGCCACGCTGATCGGGGTGATCATCGGCCTGAGCGCCGGGTACTTCGGCGGCCTGCTCGACGAGATTTTAATGGGCATGACCAACGTGTTCATCACCATTCCCACCATCGTGATTCTGGTGCTGCTGTCGGTCACGCTGAACTCGCGCAGCACCGTTCTGCTCGGGGTGATCATCGGCGTGACCAGTTGGCCTTGGACTGCCCGCGCCGTGCGCGCCCAGGCCGCCAGCTTACGCAGCCGCGAGCATGTGGACGTGGCGCGGCTGTCGGGCATCAGCACCCCGCGCATCCTGCTGGGCGAAATCCTGCCGTACATGGCCAGTTACGTGGTGATGGCCTTTGTGCTTCAGATGTCCAGCGGCATCCTGAACGAGGCCGGGCTAAGTTTGCTGGGGCTGGGGCCGGACAACAGCATCTCGCTGGGCAAGCTGCTTCAGGGCGCGCTTCAGGGCGAAGCGCTGCGGACCGGGGCGTACTGGGCGATTTTGCCGCCCACGCTGATCCTGGCGCTGATCTCGTTCTCGCTGCTGATGGTGCAGTCCAGCCTGGACGAATACTTCAACCCGCGTCTGAGGAGGAACACATGAGCGACCTTTTGCGCGCCGAGAACCTCAGTGCTGGATATGTCACCTCCGCCGGACTGGTGCAGGCTGTGGACGACGTGACCCTGACCCTGCGCGAGGGCGAGGTGCTGGGCATTGCAGGCGAATCGGGCTGCGGCAAAAGCACCCTGGCCGCCTTGCTGGCTCGTAACATCAACCCCCCATTACGCGTGACTGGCGGCACCCTGAGCATGGACGGCGAACTGGCCGACCTGAGCCAGGCGCTACCTCGCCCGCAGCGCGGAACCCTGCTGAGCGTGCTGCCGCAGGGGGCCATAAACGCCATTAACCCCACCGTGCGGGTGCGCGATCTGGCCTACGACGTGATGCGCGCCCACGAAAAAGGGGTGACGCGCAAATCTGCCCGTGAGCGGGCGGCGGAGCGGCTGGGCGAGCTGGGCCTGCCACCGCGCGCGGTGGACCAGTACCCCCACGAACTGTCCGGGGGCATGCGCCAACGTGTGGTGGCGGTGATCAGCACGCTGCTTAACCCGCGCATCCTGATCGCCGACGAGCCTTCAAGTGCGCTGGACGTGTCCTCGCAACAGGCACTGGTGGCCCTACTGCGCGATCTGCTGTCGCGCGAAATCATCCGGGGCGTGGTCTTCATTACCCACGATCTGCCGCTGATGCGGACGGTGGCAGACCGGGTGGCGATCATGTATGCCGGGCGACTGGCCGAACTGGGCCAGACCGATCAGATGCTGAACGAACCCCGCCACCCGTACACCCGCGCCTTAGTGGGTTCGGTGCTGGTGCCGGAGCCGTATGTGCGCCGTCACCGCATTGAGGGCATTCCCGGCACACCGCCGGACCTGGCCGATCCGCCCGCCGGGTGCCGCTTTCACCCGCGCTGCACGCTGGCGGACAACAAATGCCTGACCGATCCGCCACGGGTGGGCGATCTGGAATCCTTCGCGTACTGCTGGCGCGTGGCCGAGGCGGCGCAGGGGCAGCCAGTCACACCTGCCGCCGTGGCCCGGAGCGGCGCATGACCGGGCATCAGGTAGATGGAGCGGCTCCCGTCAGCTTGCAGAACGAAGCTACGTCGTCCACACCATTACTAGAATTTGACCGTGTCAGCCGCGTGTTCGGCTCAGTCACGGCGGTCAAGGACGTGAGTTTCCAGATCGCGCCGGGCCAGATCGTGGCGCTGGTGGGCGAGAGCGGCAGCGGCAAGACCACCTTGGCGCGGCTGGCGATGCGCCTGCTGCTCCCCACCAGCGGCGAGATTCGGCTGGAGGGCGAGGCGGTGGGCAAGCACTCCCAGCGCTCCTACTGGCGCAGCGTGCAGGCCGCCTTTCAGGACCCCTCGGCGTCGTTCAATCAGTTCTACACGGTGCGCCGCCTGCTACGGACCTCGCTGGGCGTGCTGGACCAGAAGTTAAGCCGCGACGAGCTGGAAACGCGCATGGCCGAGGCGCTGACGCAGGTGGGCATTCCCCCGGCCATGCTGGACAAGCGCCCTCACGAACTCTCGGGCGGCCAGCGCCAGCGCGTGATGATCGCCCGCGCCCTGATGCTGCGCCCGCGCCTGCTGGTGGCCGACGAACCCACCTCCATGCTGGACGCCTCGCTGCGCGTCAGCCTGCTGAACTTGCTGCGAGACCTTCGCGATCAACAAGGTTTGAGCATTCTGCTGATCACCCACGATTTGGGGCAGGCGTATTACGTCAGTGACCGCCTGCTGGTGATGTACCGAGGCGAACTGGTCGAGCAGGGCGATACCGAGACCGTGGTGGCCGAGCGCTGCCATCCTTACACCCAGCAACTGCTGGCAGACGTTCCCAAGCTGCACTGATTGCCGCTCTTCTCCCGCCCCTCCTCATGACCTGACACAGCCGCTTTCGGAGGGGAAATTTCAGAGATCATCCCGCGTCCGGCTGAGCTGCCATGCTGGGCGCGTCCAGTTCCCACGCCCTCCCCCCAACCCATTCCCTGTTGCGCGAGGTTTTGATGACTGTATTTGCTCCCTGGCTCCTTCACGATTTCGCCCCCGGAGAGGGAGAACGGCAGCAGGCCCACACGCCTGAACTGGACACTGCTGGCTGGCTCCCGGTTGCTGTGCCCGGCGACGTTCACCGCACCCTGGTGGCGGCGGGCCGCCTGCCCGAACCGTTCTATGACCGCAACGAGCCGGAAGCCGACTGGATTCAGGAGCGCGAGTGGTGGTACCGCACCATCCTGACTGGCCCGCAGGACGCCCTGGCCCCGGACGAGCGCCTGCGGCTGGTCTTTGACGGCGTGGACACCTACGCCACCTATTACCTCAACGGCGAGGTATTGGGAACCAGTCAGAACATGTTCCGCGAATACGCTTTTGACGTAACTATCAAGCTGCGGCCCGGCCCCAACACGCTGGCGGTGCGCCTCGATCCGCCACTTCAGCACGTTAATCTGGCGCAGGTTCCGGCCTGGGACCCCGAGATCGTCAAGCCGAAGGTGGCGATGCGGAAAGCGCAGTTCGGCTACGGCTGGGACTGGGGTCCGGTGCTGCCCACCTTTGGGCTGTGGCGCGGCGTGAAGTTGCGCCGCGAACGGGCCGCGCGGCTGACTGGCGTGCAATTTGCTACGGTAACACTCAATGCCACCCACACGTTTGCAGTGGTCACGGCGAGTGTGGAGGTGGAGCGCTTCGCAACCGACGCCCCCCTGAATGCCGAATTCACGCTGACCCTGCCCTCCGGCGAGGCCCTGACCCGGCAACTCACGCTGGAGGCCGGACAGACGGGGGGCGAGGTGTCGTTTGAGCTGCGTGATCCGGCCCTGTGGTGGACCCACGACCTGGGAACGCCTGCGCTGCACAGTCTGGAAGTGCGCCTGTTGCTGGACGATCAGCCGCTGGACCAGCTCAGCCAGCAAGTCGGCGTCCGCACCATCCATCTGGACCAGTCGCCCGACGCCGACGAACCCGGCACCCGCTTTTTCCGCTTTGTCCTCAACGGGTTGCCAATCTTCGCGCGGGGGGCCAACTGGATTCCTGCCGACTCCTTTGTGGGGACCCTGACGCGCGCGCGCTACGAACCGCCGATCCGGCTGGCCCAGCAGGGCCATATGAACATGCTGCGCGTCTGGGGCGGCGGGGTGTACGAGCATGACGCCTTCTATGACCTGTGCGACGAGTTGGGATTGCTGGTCTGGCAGGACTTCATGTTCGCCTGTGCGCCATACCCCGAAACAGACGAACTGGCCCAGGAGGTCCGGGCCGAGGCGGAGTATCAGGTGCGGCGGCTGCGAAGCCACGCCAGCATGGCGCTGTGGTGCGGCAACAACGAGAACCAGTGGATTCAGGAGATGCGTTATCTGACGCGGGCCACGGGTGACCTGTATTACGCCAAAATTCTGCCCGAAGTGGTGACAGAACTTGATGGTCAGGTGCCGTATTGGCCGGGCAGCCCCTTCGGCGGCAACGATCACAACTCGATGTTAGACGGTGACCGCCACAACTGGGACGTGTGGCACGGCCAACGTCCCATCGTGCGGCAGTTTGGCGACCCCATCGGGCTGGACCGCACGCCCGAGGGCGTGTCTTACCGCAATTACGCTGTGGACATGGGCCGTTTTATCAGCGAATTTGGCATGCACGCCGCGCCTGCCCTGCGGACCCTGCGGCGCGTGATCCCTGAAGGCGAGCTGTACCACCACAGCCCCAGCATGGACCACCACAACAAGGACAACCCCAAGAACAAGGGCGACGCCCTGATGGAAGGGACCACCGGCCTGCCCGGCGATCTGGCCGAATACCTGCTGTTCTCCCAGGTGGCCCAGGCAGAGGGTCTCAGGTTCGGCATCGAACACTACCGCCGCCGCATGCCGCACTGCTCGGGGGCGCTGATCTGGCAGCTCAACGACTGCTGGCCGGTGCTGAGCTGGAGCGTGATTGATTCGGACAACGTGCCCAAAGCCGGGTACTGGTTTGCCCGGCGGGCTTTCGCGCCGCTGCTGGCAAGTGTTAAGCCGCTGGAGGGCGGCGGTGCAGAGATCTGGCTCACCAGCGAGCGCCGGGAAGAGGTACGCGACACCCTGACTGGGCGCCTGATGGACTTCGCCGGGCAGACCCTCTGGACGCGGGACGTGGACGTTCAGATGGGCCACGGCCAGAGCTTCGCGGTCCTGAATCTGGCAGCGGAAGAATTGCATGCCGACGGCCACCATTATTTGCGTCTGGAATCGCGGGGCGGCCAGTTTGAGGCCAGCACCCATTTCTTCGTGGAGATCAAGGACCTGAAGCTGCCCCAGACCCTTCCCATCCTGGAGGCCCGCGCCCAGCCGGACGGCAGCCTGAGCCTGAGCGTCACGGCCAGCCAGTACAGCTACCTCGTCCACTTCACCAGCGACGAGGTGGTTACTTTCAGCGACAATTTCTTTGACCTGGAGGCTGGACAGAGCCGCACCGTCACGGCCACCCACCCGGTCCGGGCGCTGCGGCCAGAGGACGTGGAACTGAAGATGTTTCAGGCACGTCAGCTTCAGCAATGACCTGGGCAGATCTGCGCGGCGTGCTGGCCCGTGACCAGCTGTTGCCTCTCTTCACGCCGGATGGTCAGGGGCTGGTCCGTGCGCGCCTGGAAACCCTCCAGAACGCCGAATTGACCGCCCGTGCCCCACAGGTCGCCGGAAACTTTGCCGCTTTGCTCCACGATTTTTCTGATCTGCGGCTGGAAACCAGAAATGGCCGCCGCCTGCGCGAACATCTGGCGTCTTTCCTGCGGGCAGTGGTTCCCGAGGCGGTGCGGCTGGCCAATCATCCTGACGCTCCACCCTGGCCGATGCTGGGGCTGCCGCGCGTGGTCAGCACCGCCGCCAATCTGGATTTTCTGGTTGGTGCCAGGCCGGACGAACACCACGGCCTGACGTTCTGTACCGGTTCGCTGGGGGCGCGGGCGGACAACAATCTGCCCGCGCTGGCACGGCGCTATGCGGCGTGGATTCACTTCGTCCATGCCCGCAACGTACGTCGCAGTGGCGAACAGGATTTTCAGGAGGTGGCCCATCTCAGCGCCCACGGTGACGTGAAGCTGGCCCGAGCCGTCATGCTGCTTGAGCGGCTGCGCCCCGCCCAGATCATGGTCGGACGATCTGGGGCGTGACGGGCCGTTCCAGAGACGGGCTGACCGTGCGCCAGGGGCGGTGTACCTTCAGGAGCTAATCAACGTAGCGAGGTTAAATGCCCCGGCGCAGAGCAGGAAAGACAGTAAGCACGTAAGAACAAACGAACCCATCAAGGAGCTTCCATGAACACTTCACTGAGCCTTCACAGCGGCTGGCACTTCAAGGCCCGCAAACCTCAGAACCCCCTGAACGACGACTTCGCCTCTGATTCTGACTGGGCCGCCGCCAGCGTTCCTGGCACGGTGCATCAGGATCTGCTGGCGACGGGCCGCATTCCCGATCCCAACGTCGGCCTGAACGAGCTGGATGTGCATTGGGTGGGCGAAAGCGACTGGCTGTATCAAGTGGAGTTTGACGCGCCCGCTGTGGAATCCGGTCAGCACGCGGACCTGTGTTTTGACGGCCTGGACACCTTTGCAAAAGTCTGGCTGAATGGCGAGCTGATTCTGGAAAGTGAGAACATGTTCGTGCCGCGCCGCGTGTCGGTGGCGGGCCAATTGCGCGAGGGGTCCAACGAACTGCGCGTCCTGTTCTCCTCTGCCCTGTTGCGGGGTCAGGCCATTGAGGCCGAACTGGGCAAACGCCAGTTGTGGAACGGCGATTCCAGCCGCCTGTATGTCCGCAAGGCGCAGTATCACTACGGCTGGGACTGGGGTCCGGTGCTGATGACGGCGGGGCTGTGGCGCGGCGTGCGGCTGGAGGTCTACGCGGCCCGGCTGGAGGAATTGGCCTGCGCCGTGGCGCTGTCGGAAGACCTGAAACGCGCCGAATTTCCGGTGAGCGTGAACATGAAGGGAAAGACCGAAGGGAACGTCGTGCTGGAACTGCTGGGGCCAGACGGCGCAGTGGTTGCGTCCCAAACCCTGCCCGCTGCCGGGAGCGTCGCCCACACCTTCAGCGTGGAAAACCCGGCCCTGTGGTGGCCCGCTGGTCACGGCGAGCAGCCGTTGTACACCGTGCGGGCGGGGCTGGAAGACGGAACTTCCTCTGAACTTCGGGTGGGCGTCAGGAGTATCCGACTGATTCAGGAACCCGTGGCAGACGAATCCGGCACATCCTTCTTCTTTGAGATCAACGGCATGCCCATATTCTGCGGCGGCGCGAACTGGATTCCCGACGACAACTTCCTGCCGCGCATTACGCCGGAGCGCTACCGCACCCGACTGACCCAGGCCAGAGACGCGAATATGGTCATGATCCGCGTGTGGGGCGGCGGCATCTATGAGGATGATGTCTTTTACGACGCCTGCGACGAGCTGGGCCTGCTGGTCTGGCAGGATTTCATGTTCGCTTGCGGGATGTACCCGGCCCACGCCGAGTTTCAGGCCAGTGTGAAGGAGGAAGCGGAGGTGACCGTCAAGCGTCTGCGCCACCACGCTTCTCTGGCCCTGTGGTGCGGCAACAACGAGGATTATCAGATCGCCCATTCGGTGGGGGCTTACGGGCCGAACGGCGACGAGAGCAAGTTTGACGCCCTATCCACCTACGAGGAATTGCTGCCGGAAGTCTGCGCCCGTCTGAACCCCGCCACGCCGTACTGGCCGGGCAGCGCGTTCGGTGGGCCGAATTCCACCGATCAGGAGATCGGGGACCGCCACACCTGGGATGTGTGGCATGGCGCGATGGCCCCATATCAGGACTATCCCGAATACGAGGGCCGCTTTGTCGCCGAGTTTGGGATGCAGTCGTTGCCGTCCCTGGCGCTGCTGGAAAGCGTCGTTTCACCCGAGGAACGCTTTCCCGCCAGCCGCACGCTGGAACACCACAACAAGGCGGACGACGGCCCGCGCCGCCTGAACGTCTACATCGGTGACACCGTGCCGATTCCCGCCGATCTGCCGGGCTACGTGTATGCCTCACAACTGATGCAGGCCGAGGCGCTGGACTGCGCGTACCGAGGCTGGCGGCGGCGCTGGGGCAAAGGCGGCAAGCGGGCGGTGTCCGGCGCATTGGTGTGGCAGCTCAACGACTGCTGGCCGGTGACGAGCTGGGCCATTGTTGACTCGTCGGGTCAACCCAAGCCCGCGTACTACGCCATCAAGCGGGCGCTGAAGCCTGTGAGTGTTGGTGTGACCGTGACTGAGAAGGGGGCCGAGGTCTGGGCCGTCAACGGCACGACGGAAGTTCAGACCGTGACTCTGGAACTCCGCGCATTGGCGCTGGACGGTCAGGAACTGGGGGCCGAGACGCGCGAGGTGACGCTGGCGGCCAACGAAGTGACCGAACTGGGCATCTTCGCCACCAAACACGACGCTGCCTCTATCATCGTGGCCGCCACCCTGCGCCACGGCGGGGACGTGATCGCCCGCGAGGTGCGCTGGCCTGAGCCGTTCAAGTATCTGACCTTCCCCGATCCCGGCCTGAAAGTGGAGGTGACCGGCGCAAATACCCTGAGCCTGAGCCTGAGCGTGACGCGCCCCGCGAAAGGCGTCTGGCTGGAATCGGCCCCGGAAACCGTCTGGGACGACAACATGCTGGATCTGCTGCCCGGTGAAACGCGCGTGGTCCGCACGCAGAAGCTGAATCCATCCAACCTGACCGCCCGCTGGCTGGGCGCGGCAGCCACGGTCAAGGTGGGCGAACTTGAGCGGGCTTAAGGATCTGAAACTGGGCCTGTTCAGCTACAGCTACCGCATGGCTTTCGGAGCACACGACGTCAAGCCCCGCCAGCCTATGAATCTGTTTGAACACATGGAGCATGTACATGACCTCGGCTTTGACGGCATTCAGATTGATCTGACGCACCTGACCAGCCACGATCCGGCTTACCTGAAAGATGTGCGCTCGGCGGCGGCAGAACGCAACCTGTTTGTGGAATACGGTTCGGCCTACGTTACGGCAGACACCATCGTTCAGGAATTGCACGTCGCCAGCCTGCTGGGCGCGCCGCTGATGCGGACCTTTATGGGCTTCTCACGCTTTGAGCGCGGCACCGACGTGGCCGAGGAAACCACCCGCGCCGTCGCCCTGTTGCGCTCAGTGGCCCCGCAGGCGGCGGACCTGGGCATCCGCATCGCCCTGGAAAACCACTGCGACGCCACCACCCCGGAGTTGCTAGAGGTCATTGAGCGCATTGATTCACCCACCGTGGGGGTCTGCGTTGACCTGGGCAACTTCATGATCCACCTTGAAAACCCGGTGGCTGCCGTTCGGCAGCTCGCGCCTTATATCATCAACACCCATTTCAAGGATTACGCCATGAAGATGGAAAACTGGGGCTTCAAGTCGTATGGCGTAGCCCTAGGTGAAGGGGTCATTGACCTGAAGGCGGTGCTGGACGTGCTAGTAGGCGAGGCCCACTTGGACCGGATCATGCTGGAAATCGTCTCCGAGCCGCAGGCCAGCGAGACCGAAACCCTGGCGCTGGAGGAGGCCAATGTGCAGCGCAGTTACAGGTTTGCCCGCGAAGTCCTGGGCATCGGCACGGGCTGAGGGCGCGGGCTTTAGTTGGGATTTATATTTCTGTCCTTAAAGCACAACGATATGCGGCATCATTCAGGCAAAGTAATTACTCAGCGCATAAACTGCCCTAATTAGATAATGAATCGCCGATACTTTCAATGTAGATTTCGGGAAAATATGTTTCAGAACGAAATACGGGATATTGAATCTGCTAGGGGCGTATTAGAGGGCGGTTTTTCGTCGCGTTCATCGTGTTGAGTAGTTACCAGGCAAAAACCATACGACACTCCTTTTCCACGAGAGGTTTTCCCATGACACCTACCGAAACACACCCCCAGTCCATTGACGCCTTGCTCAACCAGATGACCCTGGAGGAACAGGTGGCGTTGCTGGCTGGAGCGGACGTCTGGCGTACCCTTCCCATTCCACGCCTGAATATTCCATCCCTCAAGGTCAGTGATGGCCCTGCTGGTGTGCGCGGCGGCGGCTCCCTGGTCGGTGGCACGCCAACGGCGGCCTTTCCGGTGGGGATCGCTCTAGGTGCGAGCTGGAACACCGAGCTGCTGCGCGAAATAGGCATGGCTCTGGCCCAAGAAGCGCATGATAAGGGTGCGAGTGCACTTCTCGCCCCCACCATCAACCTGTTTCGATCCACGCTGAATGGCCGTAACTTTGAGAGCTACGCCGAAGATCCGTATCTGACCGGCACACTCGCCACAGCTTACGTTCAAGGTCTTCAAGCGGAGGGAGTGGCCGCCACCGTCAAGCACTTCGTGGGAAACGAGTCCGAGTACCAGCGCAACACCATCAGCTCTGATATTCCAGAGCGCGCCATGCGGGAGTTGTATCTGCGGCCCTTCGAGATGGTGGTCAAAGATGCTAGGCCGTGGGCCATCATGAGCAGTTACAACAAGGTGAATGGCACCTATGTCAGTGAAAGCACGCACCTGTTGATGGATATTCTGCGCGGTGAATGGGGTTTTGATGGTCTGGTCGTCTCCGACTGGGGCGGTACTTATAGCGGGGGCGAATCGCTACGGGCGGGTCTTGACCTGGAAATGCCAGGGCCGGGCCAAGCGCGTCAGGAGCTATTAGAACTGGCGCAGCATGACCCAGCCACCCGTGAGGCCGT